>NZ_JBEOPM010000232.1:0-204 GCF_040310165.1 Shewanella sp. AC91-MNA-CIBAN-0169 | reverse complement strand
TGTAATGGTCTAATGAAACTGTAGAGATTTATAGCTTAAAATAAGCAAAATCTTAAAGGTATTTATCATGATTAGAAAAATGAAAGTCACTGTCAGCCCTCTTCAAAAATTAGAATATGCCAAGCTGATGGTCGAACAGGGTTACACGAACAAGCAAATTGAAGATATGTCAGGTGCGGGTAAATCTGCTGTGTCTCGATGGAA
>NZ_JBEOPM010000231.1:0-208 GCF_040310165.1 Shewanella sp. AC91-MNA-CIBAN-0169 | reverse complement strand
CTTTAGTCAATAGAATTAAAATAATTGATAGCGTTTATCGGACGCGGGATGGAGCAGTTGGTAGCTCGTCGGGCTCAGCTTTTTATTAATAAAGAGTCGAAGGTCGTAGTTTTTATCAAGTCCTACTCCCACAACCATTTCTTTAGTCAATAGAATTAAAATAATTGATAGCGTTTATCGGACGCGGGATGGAGCAGTTGGTAGCTCG
>NZ_JBEOPM010000230.1:0-212 GCF_040310165.1 Shewanella sp. AC91-MNA-CIBAN-0169 | reverse complement strand
GACTTGCATGTGTTAGGCCTGCCGCCAGCGTTCAATCTGAGCCATGATCAAACTCTTCAATTAAAGTTCTTTTGAAACCAAAAGGTTTCGGCTCAATGAATTCTGATTGCTTTATCAACCGAAGCTGACAAAGTCTTTGTACATATTACTATGAACACTCATCGTTGCATTGAGTTGTAATTTTTTGATTGCCAACATTCCGAAGAACAGAA
>NZ_JBEOPM010000229.1:0-216 GCF_040310165.1 Shewanella sp. AC91-MNA-CIBAN-0169 | reverse complement strand
AAAATGCTTCGAGGGCAGGAGCTTGTAAAGAAATACAGAATGAACAATAGCGATGGCGGAGGAAGCTTTAATCTTAGTGTTGAGTCTGTATGTAAAAATAGTCAGTTTTCTGTTAAAAATAATGAATTAAACGTGTTTATAAAACTTAATGAGAATGATGAGTTTTTTACCTTTATGGAAGACGTTAACGTGTTAGAGATCGGTGAAGACAAATCG
>NZ_JBEOPM010000228.1:0-216 GCF_040310165.1 Shewanella sp. AC91-MNA-CIBAN-0169 | reverse complement strand
TATTGCGCCGACCAACGATGCGCCGACCATTGATGTGGTCGCCAATGACTTTACTGAAAACAGCGCCGTCGATGGCGATGTGGCCGCAACCTACACCACCTTTGATGAAGACGGTGATGCACTGACCGTGGACTTCACCCCAGGCAGCAATGACGACGGTTACTATGCGTTAGTCAACGGCGAAGTGGTATTAACCCAAGCCGGTGCGGATCTCGT
>NZ_JBEOPM010000227.1:0-221 GCF_040310165.1 Shewanella sp. AC91-MNA-CIBAN-0169 | reverse complement strand
AAAACACCTTAATAAAAATGACGTTATTGGATTAATAGAGTCTGGGGACCCAATAACGCCTGAACTGTTATGTTAGCAGCCTTCCTTAACGGCTAACGGTAGAGCAATAAAGCAGCAAGGATGCAAGATAGTTTGCGCTTATTTTTATTAGAATGTTTGTTGCTGTACGTTATCAACTTGCTTGGGGACGCGTTGTTAACATGGTCAAACATCCTTGCCAA
>NZ_JBEOPM010000226.1:0-223 GCF_040310165.1 Shewanella sp. AC91-MNA-CIBAN-0169 | reverse complement strand
TAACGCACTATTCTTGATGCATTAAATAATAATTCGGAAAGCTGATTGCTTTTACTCTTATCAAGAGTCTTGAGTTCGACAAGTACACGGATGTACTTGATGTCATAAACGCATGGAGCATTTTATGACCACTGTTTAAGCGCCTTATTCTAATACTAAGTCGTATCAGTAAAACCCATCTGGGTTGTATGGTTAAGCCTCACGGGTCATTAGTACAAGTTAG
>NZ_JBEOPM010000225.1:0-224 GCF_040310165.1 Shewanella sp. AC91-MNA-CIBAN-0169 | reverse complement strand
GGTGCGCGTGGGAGGAGTCGAACCTCCGACCGCCTGGTTCGTAGCCAGGTACTCTATCCAGCTGAGCTACACGCGCAAAATCGGTAAAACAAGCCATTCATAAATAATGCTATCGTCTGCACTTCATGTGCGTGACGTTATTTAATGAATGGCGGAGAAGGAGGGATTCGAACCCTCGATGGGATTTAAAGCCCATACTCCCTTAGCAGGGGAGCGCCTTCGGC
>NZ_JBEOPM010000224.1:0-228 GCF_040310165.1 Shewanella sp. AC91-MNA-CIBAN-0169 | reverse complement strand
GTGCATATATCTAGGTTACGCGCCGAGATTGAAACCGACCCTAAACAGCCTCGTCGTGTTATTACTGTGCGCGGTGTCGGCTACTTGTTTGCACGGTCGCAGGTGTGATGCAGTTATGATTAACAGCCGTCTGTATGTATGTATGTATGTATGTAATGGTCTAATGAAACTGTAGAGATTTATAGCTTAAAATAAGCAAAATCTTAAAGGTATTTATCATGATTAGAA
>NZ_JBEOPM010000223.1:0-229 GCF_040310165.1 Shewanella sp. AC91-MNA-CIBAN-0169 | reverse complement strand
ACCCTGTGCCAATCGTGCGCCAGATGATTGATGAGACCGGTTATATTGACTTCGTCCGTAGCGATGCCAAAACGCCGCAACAAGAAAAGAACCGTATCGATAATATCGACATGCTTTATACCAGTATTCAATCGTTGATTAATCGCGCGGAAGAAGATGAAGACCGTACCATTGATACCATTATTCGCAAGCTGGTGTTACTCGACATGCTTGAGCAACAGCAAGAAGA
>NZ_JBEOPM010000222.1:0-229 GCF_040310165.1 Shewanella sp. AC91-MNA-CIBAN-0169 | reverse complement strand
CCGTAATATCCATCAAAGCAATGGTTGACGCCAGAGCGCTGCCCTTTAGCATAAAGATAACTTCGTTACTGTAAGCGGGAATCACAATGCCAAAAGCACGCGGTAAGGTAATACGAGTCAGCTTCTGCCATTTTGACATCCCAATCGCATCAGCAGCTTCGAGCTCGCCCACGGGAATGTTTTGAATCGCGCCGCGAATGATTTCTGCCAAATAAGCGCTGGTATTGAG
>NZ_JBEOPM010000221.1:0-229 GCF_040310165.1 Shewanella sp. AC91-MNA-CIBAN-0169 | reverse complement strand
AATCGACGGCATCAAATTGTCAGTCGCCGACATCAGGCTAGAAAAGGCATCAGGCTCTTGCTCGATTTGCATCTGCTGCGCCGTTTCTGCAAACTCGCTATTATCGCTACGCTGTTGTTCGTCCTGCCAGCGCGCATAATCGGTATCAGCCATCACGTCATGATTAACGTCATTAGTCTCACCACGCCCAGCGGTCAACTGCGTATCGACAGTGGTATGCGTCTGGGTC
>NZ_JBEOPM010000220.1:0-229 GCF_040310165.1 Shewanella sp. AC91-MNA-CIBAN-0169 | reverse complement strand
GAACTGGTTTCTGGCCAAATGATATTTCATTTTTTTCCATAAGCTGAAAAAAATCAGCCTCTGTAAACCTATCAAGCTCGTAAACTGTTTTTTGAACTAGGTTGGTATTATCATTTAAAGAATGAATATCAAGGTCAAGATCTGTTTTCAACCATTCAACGGGTAGAGTATGGCGAAAGTCATTTCTATCTAAAATCCCTTGTTCTTTATATTCATAACCCCCCTTAAC
>NZ_JBEOPM010000219.1:0-230 GCF_040310165.1 Shewanella sp. AC91-MNA-CIBAN-0169 | reverse complement strand
GTGCATAACCACAAGGACGCATCGTTTCACTCTCAAAGCTACTCTCATCCATGTAGACAATAGCAAACCCTTGAGCGATGTAGTGGTTAAGTTTTTTAGGTAGTGAGCCCTCTTTAGTGGACAAGCTTTGGGGTGCTCAAGTGTCTTTTTTTTTGCTAATACCAATACGTTTTAAGGCTTTGCTGATGCCTGTTGGGCTACAATTAAAACGCTGTGCTCGCTCATAGTGA
>NZ_JBEOPM010000218.1:0-230 GCF_040310165.1 Shewanella sp. AC91-MNA-CIBAN-0169 | reverse complement strand
GTTTGTACGAGCGCATCTTGATCAAAAAATGAATATCGCCCAATTGGCTGACTTGGCTAATTTAAGCGTATCGCAGCTAGAGCGCACCTTTAAGGCCGTACTGAATATGTCGCCATTACAGTTTGTGCAAAAGCTGCGCTTGGAGTATGCGGTGAAGTTATTGGCTCGTCATGAGGTGTCAGTGACTCAGATATCGTTGAACTGCGGCTACAGCGATCACAGTGCTTTTA
>NZ_JBEOPM010000217.1:0-230 GCF_040310165.1 Shewanella sp. AC91-MNA-CIBAN-0169 | reverse complement strand
ATCGAAAACCACGTCTGCCACTTCATAGAGTACCCTTTTTCCTGCATTTTTATTACGTAAATACGTTACATTATCTGGAATCATCGACTGCTTAAACTGCTAGTATTTAACGACTATTATTTTCGATGTGAAATAAATGGTATAAAAAAAGCAACCTGATGAGAGGTTGCTTTTTTTTAAAGTCTAAACAGTATTTTTATTTTTTTAACAAACAAAGAAATCTGTACATC
>NZ_JBEOPM010000216.1:0-231 GCF_040310165.1 Shewanella sp. AC91-MNA-CIBAN-0169 | reverse complement strand
TGTCCTGTTTTTTCGTTCTTGTGTTTTTGTTTTAGTTGTCTTTTCGTCTTTGTGGTTCCTAGGGGACCCCCCCGCCCCCCCCCCCCCCCCCCCCCGCCGCCCCCCCCCCCCCCCCCCGCCCCCCCCCCCCCCCCCGCCCCCCCCGCCCCCCCCCCCCCCCCGCCGCCCCCCGGCCATGCATCACGCCGCGCCGGACGCCCGTAGGAAGCTACAGCCGTCCTCGTTCTAGGG
>NZ_JBEOPM010000215.1:0-231 GCF_040310165.1 Shewanella sp. AC91-MNA-CIBAN-0169 | reverse complement strand
CCGCCCCCGCCCGGCCGCCTCGGCGCGGCGCCGCAGCGTCCGTGCTTCGGCGCGCGCGGGGGGGTGCGCACTGCGGCCCGCCCCCCGCCCCCCCCCCCCCCCGCCGCCCCCCCCGCCCCCCCCCCCCCCCCCCCCCCCCCCCCCCCCACACCCCCCCACCCCCACCCCACCCCCCCCCCCCCGCCCGCCCCGCCCCCCCCCCCCCGCACCCACCCCGGGGAAACAGGGCAG
>NZ_JBEOPM010000214.1:0-231 GCF_040310165.1 Shewanella sp. AC91-MNA-CIBAN-0169 | reverse complement strand
CGCTTTAACAACGCTTTGCTCAAGAACTGATTCAGTTTTATCAGCCATTTCTAGCTCAAGGTATGAAAGCGCACCCAGTGGTGAAAACGCAGTAACCGGAATATCGTACTGCTTAGCTAATCTTACTAATCGCTCTTGCGTTAAATAAGGGTGCGACTCAATTTGCAACATAGCGGGTTTGATATTTGCGTAGGTCATTAAATCGTGAAGCAGCGCGCTTGAGTAATTACA
>NZ_JBEOPM010000213.1:0-231 GCF_040310165.1 Shewanella sp. AC91-MNA-CIBAN-0169 | reverse complement strand
AACCAAAACGACCGAGCGCATGCTTGCCCGTTTGCGGGTCCATCACCCAATTAAACTTACCACTGATGCCATCGCTATTTTTATTATTAGGCGTTTGGCTGGCTTGTTTTTTAATGTCTGCGTCTGGAATTTGCTCAAGTAGGCCCAGACCAATCATTGGCAAGGCGATGCGCGGCGAGACCATCATCTCATCATCGAATGCGCCATAGCCGGGTTTGGTCAACTCAAAGG
>NZ_JBEOPM010000212.1:0-231 GCF_040310165.1 Shewanella sp. AC91-MNA-CIBAN-0169 | reverse complement strand
GCTGCGGCGCTGATAATCCCTAATAACGGTAAGAAATACCACAGCTTACTGGTATCAAAGGCTACTTCAAACCCACCGCTCATATACAGAGCAATAATGACAACGGGTGACAGCAAGATCAGATCAGAGACCAAGCCAGTAATCGGCGGTACCGCTAATTTACGACGTAATAGATAATAAGGCGGATAACCCAAGCAGACAAATAACGTCGCCCAAGATATGGTGCCATAC
>NZ_JBEOPM010000211.1:0-232 GCF_040310165.1 Shewanella sp. AC91-MNA-CIBAN-0169 | reverse complement strand
CGCCACCCTCATGTCTCTCTGATTTCGCTGTGTATTTTTGGTCCGTCCGATGTGCGTGGGGGTTGTGTTTGGTTTTTTTCGCCCCGCCCCGCCCCGCCCCCCCCCCGCCCCCCCCCCCCCCCCCCCCCCCCCCCCCCCCCCCCCCCCCGCCCCCCCCCCCCCCCCCCCCCCCCGCCCCCCCCCCCCCCCCCCCCCACCGCCCCGGCCCGCCCCAACGCCCGGCGCTCTACGC
>NZ_JBEOPM010000210.1:0-233 GCF_040310165.1 Shewanella sp. AC91-MNA-CIBAN-0169 | reverse complement strand
CACTGACACTTGGGGTGAAGCTGTAAACGCTATCTTCATTGACTGAGGTCGCAGGACTGCCAGATATCACCGGTGCATCATTGGTGTTGGCCACGCTAATACTAAACGCGCTCAACGCGGTGGTTACCGTGCCATCGTTGACACTGATCACAATCCCAGAGGTCGTACCTACATCGGCATTGGTTGGCGTACCGTTTAACAAGCCCGTTGCGACATTAAAGCTGGCCCACGTC
>NZ_JBEOPM010000209.1:0-233 GCF_040310165.1 Shewanella sp. AC91-MNA-CIBAN-0169 | reverse complement strand
CTTCTAAAGGGTGCCGTGCACGCAATATTAGTTACTTGCATGTTATTGACGCATTGGTTAAAAAACCATTGGCATTTCGCTACTCACAACTACGTGACGACTTACTCCCAAGCGACAATTACAAAGCTATTTGGGAATACGTTAATACTCATCTTTTAGCGGATGAAGCGAGCTATTACATGGTAAAACTGCTCCATTTAGCAAAACAAAGTGGGTGTGAACGTCAATTAGGA
>NZ_JBEOPM010000208.1:0-233 GCF_040310165.1 Shewanella sp. AC91-MNA-CIBAN-0169 | reverse complement strand
CCTTCAATCACCCAAGCGCTACGTTCATGCGGAGTGATGTGGATCTTGCGCTGCTCTTCAACCGTACCGTCACGGCGACATAAATAGCTAACGTTATAAAGCGTGTCATTGTCATCAAGCAAGGGCATAGAGCCAGTAATGACATTGACGTTATAGGTAACGGCTAAGTGAGAAATCTCGTTTTTGAACCATTCGGTATAGCCTGCCAAAAAGCGAATAGCGAGGTTCTGATC
>NZ_JBEOPM010000207.1:0-233 GCF_040310165.1 Shewanella sp. AC91-MNA-CIBAN-0169 | reverse complement strand
GGCGGAGCGGACGGGACTCGAACCCGCGACCCCCGGCGTGACAGGCCGGTATTCTAACCAACTGAACTACCGCTCCAAAACGGTTTGTATACGCTTAATAAAACTAACAATAGTATAAAAACTATCTGTTTTATTAAGTGTAAACAGTCACTTGAATGGCGGAGCGGACGGGACTCGAACCCGCGACCCCCGGCGTGACAGGCCGGTATTCTAACCAACTGAACTACCGCTCC
>NZ_JBEOPM010000206.1:0-234 GCF_040310165.1 Shewanella sp. AC91-MNA-CIBAN-0169 | reverse complement strand
GTGTCAATGTCCGTACTCGCGAAGGTGAGAACCTTGGCGTGATGAGTGTTTCTGAATTTATAGCATTAGTACAGACCGCTGTTGGTAAAAAAGGCCGACAGACCCCAAAAACAGATGAGGAGTAATACCTATTAAACAGTCCAACCGTTTGAACATCAACGAAGATATCAGTGCCAAAGAAGTCCGTCTGGTTAAAGAAGACGGCGAACAAATGGGCGTGGTCGATATCGACAC
>NZ_JBEOPM010000205.1:0-235 GCF_040310165.1 Shewanella sp. AC91-MNA-CIBAN-0169 | reverse complement strand
ACAAAGACCAGGCCCAGCGTTATGCCGATAAAGATCAAGTTGCGCTGCAATGCACGGCGCTTTGCTGGCGGCAGTAACAGCAGGGTGTGGCGAGCGTGGCGTGCGCGATATTTGGTAAACCCGTCGCGGCGCGCCGGCGTGTATTTTTTGTGCATGATGCACCTCGCTTGAATTCAGCTTTCTACGGTCAGCACCGAAATGCCGCTGGCTTTGGCCTGGCAGACCAGCTCCGAGG
>NZ_JBEOPM010000204.1:0-235 GCF_040310165.1 Shewanella sp. AC91-MNA-CIBAN-0169 | reverse complement strand
CCTCTATCATTTCTGGTCGAAGATTTTCGCGGTCAACTTCGGCATGGGCGTGGTGTCCGGGCTGGTCATGGCGTACCAGTTCGGCACCAACTGGAGCCATTTCTCCGACTTCGCCGGGTCCATCACCGGTCCGCTGCTGACCTACGAGGTGCTCACCGCGTTCTTCCTCGAGGCCGGTTTCCTCGGGGTCATGCTGTTCGGCTGGAACCGCGTGGGACCGGGCCTGCATTTCTTC
>NZ_JBEOPM010000203.1:0-237 GCF_040310165.1 Shewanella sp. AC91-MNA-CIBAN-0169 | reverse complement strand
CCTATGGCCACAGTATAGTTCTGTCTCCTTGGGGAGATACATTAAGTGAGTTGCCCACGGGCACAGGCTTTATAAGCGCCACGTTAGACTTAAAGCAATTACACAAAATTCGACGAGATATGCCAGTGCAATCTCATCAACGATTTAGAGAGCATTTATTATGAATACGGTTGAACAGCATTTATTACACGACAGCCAGCTAAATCGAGAAGAACTCGAAAAAACGCTCGCCTACAT
>NZ_JBEOPM010000202.1:0-237 GCF_040310165.1 Shewanella sp. AC91-MNA-CIBAN-0169 | reverse complement strand
ATATACGAGCAATATTTTCCTGAATTACCTGAAGAAGAATTGCCGACGCTTAGGCAAATGGAGCACTTTTTTAAACGAGAATACCGCCAAGTTGATAAGATTGAAGCACAGGCTGGCGAAATAAAAAATAAAAAAGATATACGACCACTGATAGGTACAGCTGCAGCAGATGTTTTGGGGCCAGGTATGCGTTACGAAATTGACGCGACAATAGCTGATATTTATTTAGTATCAGAC
>NZ_JBEOPM010000201.1:0-237 GCF_040310165.1 Shewanella sp. AC91-MNA-CIBAN-0169 | reverse complement strand
GGATTATGCTAGGCTAGTCTGTGCAAGACAAGATATTTGTGCTTTTATTCCACCCATACTTATTTGTGTCATTATCCAAGCGCAGAGGTTATTTTGCCAAACCGTCGTTATCATATTCATGTCATTTGCGCTGACAACGATCAGTTGTTGGTTTTGAACAGTGTGGCGATTTTTTTTCAGGCGCGGGCATTTTTAACCTACGATGTCTCTAGTAAGTTACCGAAAGCTTCATTATAC
>NZ_JBEOPM010000200.1:0-237 GCF_040310165.1 Shewanella sp. AC91-MNA-CIBAN-0169 | reverse complement strand
AACTTGTTGTGTACCTATTTGCACAATAACCACATGCCCTTGCGCTTTACGGCTTGTACGATCGGCACCTTTCACTAGCCAATGCTCTAAATAAAATAAAGGCACTGCTTTTTTACGAACAATAATAGTTAACTGACCATCAACCACATTCGTTTTAGTAAGGTCCAAGTTAAATATTTCACTTACCCCTGCTAATGGTAGTGCAAATGTTTGCTCACTCACTACCACCATTAAGGT
>NZ_JBEOPM010000199.1:0-237 GCF_040310165.1 Shewanella sp. AC91-MNA-CIBAN-0169 | reverse complement strand
CCGCATCATCGCTCTTTAGATGACTTTGAGGAGTTAGAAGAGGAACGAAAATTATTTTATGTCGCCTGTAGTCGTGCCAAGACCAGACTGTATCTGACTGCGCCTGATTACTTCGCCAGTTATTCAGGGTATTTTGACAAGCCATCAAGATTTATCGCGGAGCTGTCTGCCGATGAGGTCACCGTCGAAGCTTCTAAACAGGTGAGAGAGGAGAATGATGATCCAGTGTGGTGGTAG
>NZ_JBEOPM010000198.1:0-237 GCF_040310165.1 Shewanella sp. AC91-MNA-CIBAN-0169 | reverse complement strand
AGCATACATCGGCAAATCAGCGGGCGGGACATCCTTTACCATTTGGCCCCACCAAATGGCAATCTCACCGAGAATGTCACTGAGAGACTCTAGCGGTAAGCTATGTAAGATATTTTTTAACCAGTCCATGCGTGTTTATTTACCTGCGTTTATCGCCGGTGACACAATCTGTGTCTAGCGGTATATGTGCGTTCTGTAGAATCAGAATGAGGCCAACTACATAATGAACTTATGCAT
>NZ_JBEOPM010000197.1:0-237 GCF_040310165.1 Shewanella sp. AC91-MNA-CIBAN-0169 | reverse complement strand
CGAGTGGCCAAAGGGATCAGACTGTAAATCTGACGGCTCAGCCTTCGAAGGTTCGAATCCTTCTCCCTCCACCATTTGCGTTGCTTCAAAGTTCAAATCTAAAAGTGTTAAAGATGTAAAGAGTTAGAATGTAAAAAGAGAGTAAGAAAAAAAGAAAATATGTGGAGGGGTTCCCGAGTGGCCAAAGGGATCAGACTGTAAATCTGACGGCTCAGCCTTCGAAGGTTCGAATCCTTC
>NZ_JBEOPM010000196.1:0-238 GCF_040310165.1 Shewanella sp. AC91-MNA-CIBAN-0169 | reverse complement strand
GGCTTGATTCAAAAGTATATGGCACCACGGTTGCACGATATTTATGAAATTGAGAGATCCATTTATATTGATCTCGAGAGATTCGTTGGAGAGCATCCCTCGGTGCGTCCTCATCTAGGAGATTGGAAAAGGTGTTCGATCACTCAGCAATATGATTTTATTTTTTTTGACCCATTCCATTACTCAGTGGAAGGGGAGTTAGATGGAGATCTTAGTCATGAAGAATGGAGCACAGTAC
>NZ_JBEOPM010000195.1:0-238 GCF_040310165.1 Shewanella sp. AC91-MNA-CIBAN-0169 | reverse complement strand
ATTGTAATACCGGGCTCTCGCCCTGCATCAAACGAATGGGCGCGCGAGCAAGGCCTAAGCATGTCGTGTGCGTTAATAGTTAAATACCGCGACGAGAAAAGCGATGCATCGTTATTGCTTGAAGAGGTTTTACGATAATGAGCTTTTTGAGCACGCCTATCAAAACCGCTGTAAATACTATTACACAACAACTTGATACACCTTTTTTTGTTTACGACCTAGATCAACTAAACACGCA
>NZ_JBEOPM010000194.1:0-239 GCF_040310165.1 Shewanella sp. AC91-MNA-CIBAN-0169 | reverse complement strand
GGGTTGATCGGGGACGGATTTCAAATCCGTCCCCTAAGACCAGGGCCGGAGCGGAGGCCAAATCGGGGACGGATTTCAAATCCGTCCCCTGGCAATCTTGGCAATCCCGGCGACACGGTCGCCCTTTAGCCGATACGCCGCTTTATTTCATTAGCGAATTTTGCGCTACCGGTTAACTCGTTACTGTTGATGGCCGAGCGGATGAGTTGGTCAGTTTTGGATAATGCGCTGTCTTCAAC
>NZ_JBEOPM010000193.1:0-239 GCF_040310165.1 Shewanella sp. AC91-MNA-CIBAN-0169 | reverse complement strand
GCTCTAAGTCGAAGTCAACATGGACCTCAGGTTTACGCGCCACATAATAAAAGCGCGCGGCATCATTGCCGACTTCTTCACGCAGTTCACGCAGCGTCACAAACTCACCTGAACGCGATGACATCGGAACTTTTTCATCGCCGCGCCATAGAGCGACAAACTGTACCAGTACCACATCAAGACGCTCAGCATCGATTCCTAGTGCCAATAATGCGGCTTTAACACGAGGCACATAACCA
>NZ_JBEOPM010000192.1:0-239 GCF_040310165.1 Shewanella sp. AC91-MNA-CIBAN-0169 | reverse complement strand
ACATACAATTCATAAATAGGGCTACCAATACCTAAAATAGTTTCAAATAGATGAGAAACCGTTAGTATAATTCGTTTGATTTCTCAATAAAATATCACTGTAGTCTGTTATGACTTTTAAGCCCTTTGTAAATGTATACTGGCATTTCGATTAAGCCAAGTTACTGATAATTTGTCATTAAACTCGGTGAAATATTGTTACGGAATTGTGTTAGTGTATTCGTTTGAATGCTTCCTCAC
>NZ_JBEOPM010000191.1:0-239 GCF_040310165.1 Shewanella sp. AC91-MNA-CIBAN-0169 | reverse complement strand
ACCATTACCCGTACCCAATTCGCCATAGTTAAAAAGCGTTAATTTGCTTATGTCTCTGATTGATAACTCTTATCGTAACTTTGTTATTCAAGCAAATTATATTTAATAAACCTATAAATAACTATAGGAAACAGTCTGTTAAGAATAAATTTTGCTTCACTGCACCTTGTTCGAGACATATTATCAATAAGGGCTTTAGTATTAGTAGCTAATGTTCATAAAACCCCTACCACATGCAC
>NZ_JBEOPM010000189.1:0-241 GCF_040310165.1 Shewanella sp. AC91-MNA-CIBAN-0169 | reverse complement strand
CATCACCAGAGCGAGGACTACAACCTCAGCACTGCCTTGCGCCAGACCAGCACCGGTTTCCTGCTGAGCTGGATCTTCTACCTGCCGCTGGCGGTGGCCGGCGTGCCGCTGGTGGTGTTTATCAGCGTGGCGTCGCTCAACCTGCTGTATCAATTCTGGGTCCATACACGCCATGTTCCCAAGCTCGGCTGGGTCGAATGGTTTTTCGTCACGCCGTCCAATCATCGGGCCCACCATGCAC
>NZ_JBEOPM010000188.1:0-241 GCF_040310165.1 Shewanella sp. AC91-MNA-CIBAN-0169 | reverse complement strand
CCAGCGGCCAATGTTAGGATAACGTTGGCCGTTTTTTTATATTTATAAAATGAATATAAATAAAGTATTCAAGCAGTTATTCAAAAAACATATATTCTAGTAATTTAGCACTAAGGGCGCTATTATTACTTAAATGTGTTGCGGAGAGTGCTATGAACAGTCAAAGATTAAGTGAGTTTGAACAGTATTTTCAAATTGATGAAAGTAACCGTGTAAACCTATACATAGTTGATGATAACGC
>NZ_JBEOPM010000187.1:0-242 GCF_040310165.1 Shewanella sp. AC91-MNA-CIBAN-0169 | reverse complement strand
GTTTCGTGTGGTCGAGGCTTTTTTACAGGCTCATGAGTAAGGCATAAATAGCGATTGGCTATGAAGTATTGATTACAACTCATCAGCATGCTCAGTCTTTGATGTTTGTTCAGGCGCAGACTTGGGGTGTTGCCAAGGAAAGCGTCCTTCTAGCTCGACTTGTAGCGATAAGCTTAAAAAAGTTCTAATGAGCACGATAAAACCCAAGACCAAAACGCTACGCAACGTAGGCTCTGTGACGA
>NZ_JBEOPM010000186.1:0-242 GCF_040310165.1 Shewanella sp. AC91-MNA-CIBAN-0169 | reverse complement strand
AGCGTAATCGAACCTTTGGTCGCTGTATAATGCGCCAACGCTTGCGGTATTTCAATCTCAATATAGATAGAGCGCGCGTCTTTTTGCAATTTACACACGACGCCGACACCATCGACGTGACCGGCGACAATATGACCACCAAAACGGGTGGTTGGCAACATCGCCTTCTCTAAATTGATGATATGACCTGGTTTTAGCTCTTCTAACGCTGTATGCGCAATTGTTTCACGTGAGACATCAAC
>NZ_JBEOPM010000185.1:0-242 GCF_040310165.1 Shewanella sp. AC91-MNA-CIBAN-0169 | reverse complement strand
ACCCCGAAGGGTTTGAAGCGAGCTTAGAGCAAGTACTCAGTGGTGAGTATCTTGAAGAAAAACGCTTTTTATTAGAAGTAGAAGTATATCGCCACAACGAATTAAAAAGTGCAAACTCAGCCGTTAACGAAGCGGTACTTCATGCCGATAAAGTAGCGCACATGATTGAATTTGAAGCTTTCATAAATAATGACTTTGTGTTTTCTCAGCGCTCCGATGGTTTAATAGTATCAACCCCGACA
>NZ_JBEOPM010000184.1:0-242 GCF_040310165.1 Shewanella sp. AC91-MNA-CIBAN-0169 | reverse complement strand
GCTGATACATTGCGTGAAAAAGGCGTTAAGCGCGTGGGTCCTTATATTGTGCCACGCATTATGTCTAGCACCGCAAGCGCTTGTTTAGCAACACCATTTAAAATTAAAGGCATGAGTTATTCTATCAGTTCCGCGTGTGCCACTTCGGCCCATTGTATTGGCCATGCCGTTGAACTTATCCAGATGGGTAAGCAAGATATGGTGTTTGCTGGTGGTGCTGAAGAAGTTGATTGGACATTAAC
>NZ_JBEOPM010000183.1:0-243 GCF_040310165.1 Shewanella sp. AC91-MNA-CIBAN-0169 | reverse complement strand
ACTCAAAGGTCGGCGCACGTAGGGTTTCAACATAACCATCGGCAAAGGTCACTGGCTTATCAGTCCACTGTACCGCAATTCGCGCTTCGGCCGGTACACCCTGAATACCGCGATCCTGTAACTGACCGCCATACATAGGATGCACCACTTTTTCGATCTGGGAATTCTGCAATTGCTGACGCTGCTCATCTGTTGTCGCTGGCATAGACAGACGTATTAATAAACTATCAGCATCGTCCTCAC
>NZ_JBEOPM010000182.1:0-243 GCF_040310165.1 Shewanella sp. AC91-MNA-CIBAN-0169 | reverse complement strand
CGATTATGCCTGAACTCAGGCCTCGACGCCGATCATGCTACGGATTTTGTTGGCCAACAGGTCAATGGAAAAGGGCTTGGCGACCATGTCCATGCCGTCTTCCAGGAACCCCTGGCGCTCGGCGGCTTTCTCGGCATAACCGGTCATGAACAGCACGCGCAGGCCGGGGCGATGCTGGCGGGCGATTTCCGCCAGTTGCCGGCCGTTCATGCCGGGCAGGCCGACGTCGGTCACCAGCAAGTC
>NZ_JBEOPM010000181.1:0-244 GCF_040310165.1 Shewanella sp. AC91-MNA-CIBAN-0169 | reverse complement strand
CGCTAACCCAGCGGCACGCTATGCCAAAAAAATAAGTCGTCAATCCACTCATCAGCAATCAACCTTAGGGTAGAGGAGAGAGATTATGGATTGGAATTGGCAAGTTATCTTTGATAGTATCCCTGACATTTTGAGCGGTGCAGTGTTGACGGTGCAACTAGTCGTCATTTCAGGAGTTGTTGGACTGTTATTAGGGCTCATATTAGCATTACTGCGTTTATCCAAAAATTGGTTAGTACAGATA
>NZ_JBEOPM010000180.1:0-244 GCF_040310165.1 Shewanella sp. AC91-MNA-CIBAN-0169 | reverse complement strand
GCCGAAGGGCGCGGGCCTTGGGTGATCGCCTGTTCATCCTTGCCCAGTGCACTGAGGTAACCCTGTGTACCGCCTCGTTCGCTCCAGTAATGGGTGTGGCTGAGCCAGGATCTGGCCAGCCAGCCTTTGCCATTGCCCACGGTCACCGGCAAGTCCAGCACGCCGCCGCCCATCACCGGCTTGACCGGGCCGCCGACGATGTCGCCGAATACGCCGAAGGGGGCAGGGAAGTACAGGTTGGTCC
>NZ_JBEOPM010000179.1:0-244 GCF_040310165.1 Shewanella sp. AC91-MNA-CIBAN-0169 | reverse complement strand
CAAACATGGCGTCGCACTGCGGGCCAATTAGCAATATTAATCATTACATCGTAATCGTTGTTATTGCGCTGAAATACCGGAAAGCGTAGGTCGTAGCACACTTGTGGTAATAGCTTAAAGCCATTAATAGTAAACACTTTGCGCGCTTGTCCTGCTACTACAAAGTCGCCTTCGTTGCCTAAACAAAACAAATGACGCTTATCGTAAAAGTCTACTTCTCCATTGGGCTGCACCCAATAAAACC
>NZ_JBEOPM010000178.1:0-245 GCF_040310165.1 Shewanella sp. AC91-MNA-CIBAN-0169 | reverse complement strand
CGTTAGACCCCTCAAATCCAGCAATGTCGCCTTTTCAGTATATCCTAGGCAATACTGGTAAAGTTGTTTTTGGTATGGTGATTTGGGCGGCCTCAGTGACCTCTGTTATTGGCGCTGCGTATACTTCCGTATCTTTTATGACCAATTTTCATCCCTTTATCGAGACCCATAAGCGCTATTTTATTATTGGTTTTATTGTCATCTCGACATTCGTCTTTGCCACTATCGGCAAGCCAGCTCAAGTA
>NZ_JBEOPM010000177.1:0-245 GCF_040310165.1 Shewanella sp. AC91-MNA-CIBAN-0169 | reverse complement strand
ATACGATGGTGTGAACGGCGCATGTCACGACGAGAACGGCTTTTACGACTTTTTTGAACAGCCATGATATAGCTCCTATACTTAAAAGGGATAAGCTTAAAATTCAGCTTTAGTCGATACTGACAGAGGCTATATAATCACAACAACCTAAGTCTTACGCATCATTAGTTAAATAGATTGCCACGTGCATTAAAATGCTAACTACGTCTAAAATCTATAGTCAATTTGCCTAGTCAGTTTTTATC
>NZ_JBEOPM010000176.1:0-246 GCF_040310165.1 Shewanella sp. AC91-MNA-CIBAN-0169 | reverse complement strand
CTTCCTACTCACAGCTATCAACCCACACCAAACACACCCCACAATCACTCCACACCCCCCCACCCCCACCCCCACCCCCCACCCCCACCACCCCCACCCCCACCCCCCCCCCCCCCCACCCCAACCCCCCCCCCAACGCAACGCCACGACAACCCCCATGACCAACCGAACCACACCCCCCGGCGGTGATCACCCTGCAGAAGTTACCAACAAAACTGGATGAAAACGCACTCTCAAATCCCACAT
>NZ_JBEOPM010000175.1:0-246 GCF_040310165.1 Shewanella sp. AC91-MNA-CIBAN-0169 | reverse complement strand
TCGTGAAGGATTCGAACCTTCGACCAATTGGTTAAAAGCCAACTGCTCTACCAACTGAGCTAACGACCCATCTTGGTGTTGCGATATTCATACTCTTGCTGGAACAAAAGCCAACTGTCTCTATTTCAAGACCAACTGAGCTAACGACCCATCTTGGTTTTGCAAGAACTGATATTCTTACTGGAGTGAATGCCCCATTTTATAACATTTAAATTCTTTAACCACGATTTAAAAAGTGGTGGGTCG
>NZ_JBEOPM010000174.1:0-247 GCF_040310165.1 Shewanella sp. AC91-MNA-CIBAN-0169 | reverse complement strand
CTTTAAAGAAACTCAAGCAAGCCAAATAATGCTTGAGCCAGTAGCTAAAGAAGACGTTAGTAAATATGGTATTGCGGATATAAACGGTGTTGAGTTAATGCCAGGCAAAAGTGCTGCAATAAAAGCAATGGTTGAAAAACCAGATGCAGATTTAGCGCCTTCTAACCTAGCTGTTGTAGGGCGATATGTACTGAGTAAGAACATTTGGCCTCTACTTGCAAAAACGTCTGTAGGTGCTGGCGGTGAA
>NZ_JBEOPM010000173.1:0-248 GCF_040310165.1 Shewanella sp. AC91-MNA-CIBAN-0169 | reverse complement strand
GCCTTCGCGAGGCGCGCGGCGCGCTTCGCGTGCGCGGTGTCGGCGCCGATCGCAGGGGCGATTTCGCCGGCCAGCGCCTCGAGGCGCTCGACGCGGGCGAGCGCCGAACCGAGCTTGTTGTGATAGACGACGTTCGCGAGTTGCGGCACGCGGTCGGCGAGCGGCTTCTTCTTGTCCTGCTCGAAGAAGAACTTCGCATCGGCGAGGCGCGGGCGCACGACGCGCTCGTTGCCCTCGATGATCTCGCC
>NZ_JBEOPM010000172.1:0-248 GCF_040310165.1 Shewanella sp. AC91-MNA-CIBAN-0169 | reverse complement strand
AGCCATTTCGATCGCATTTGCGTGTGCCTTGTTTGGACTCAGTGAGAGCTGTTATCGCTATCAGGCAAAACTCAGTGATGAAAACGCTGCAATAGCCGACTGGTTACAGCAACTGACATCAACCCATCGGAGTTGGGGGTTTGGGCTATGTTATTACTTTTTACGTAACGTGAAACGCTACCGATGGAACCATAAGCGGGTGTATAGGATTTACCGAGAATTGGAGCTAAATCTACGAATTAAGCCGA
>NZ_JBEOPM010000171.1:0-249 GCF_040310165.1 Shewanella sp. AC91-MNA-CIBAN-0169 | reverse complement strand
CTACGGTACTGCTGATATCGATATTACTTCTCACTGACTATATTTGACGATGTTTAGCAAAATTTAGCCATTTTTAGCCCATTTAGGTACAATCGCTTGAATTGAGGACACGCCCTAATGATTGTTGGTATCCAACTCTTTCAACCCCTTATAATTACAACCGCAGGCTATGATAGTTTTAGATTCACGTTATACTGAGCACTATTGTTAGAGTTGCATATGACGAGCTCATCATTCCATTCATATAAT
>NZ_JBEOPM010000170.1:0-249 GCF_040310165.1 Shewanella sp. AC91-MNA-CIBAN-0169 | reverse complement strand
ATTATCAATGACATCATCATTATCGATGGTATGTAGCATGGGATTGTCTAAATCAACTTCTTGGCTGTTATCATTGATGTCGGTATCACCTTGGATATGATCCATCTCTTCTGGTAACGGCGTTTTTGAATGGTCCATAAGGGTTTCCTTGTTATTAATGGTTATTATTGATGGTTATAAATGGTTATGGTTGATTTTGTTTATAACAATGAGTGTGACGCGTTATGATGACGACTGATAGTAGTAAGG
>NZ_JBEOPM010000169.1:0-250 GCF_040310165.1 Shewanella sp. AC91-MNA-CIBAN-0169 | reverse complement strand
AGTCATTACTTACCTCTTGAGAGTTTAAACCAGCTGAGCTACTAACATTCGCCTCTAGCTGTTTAAGGGTATGATAGCCACCATGGATACGGGTAAAAATCGTAATCGCGCATGCCGTGGCAAAAATGCTAGCGAGTAGTACAAAGTGCTGTGGCCAAATGCAAAAGGCCACGAACAGCGCAATAGTCTCAGTACCTTCAGTCAAACCGTTTAAATAATAAAAACTTTTATATTTGAACTGTGGTTTATC
>NZ_JBEOPM010000168.1:0-250 GCF_040310165.1 Shewanella sp. AC91-MNA-CIBAN-0169 | reverse complement strand
ATTTTAGGGTACTAGAGCAGGGCGTTGCAACAACGGGTGATAGTGTTGTTATCGAGAAGAAAGCCTCGCACGACATATCAGTAAAAAAACTGTTCCAGGCTTTTTTTGATAAAAAATATCCAGATTATGAAAGTGTATTATTAGCAGCACTCGAATTGCCGGAGCTTGCTCTTGAGTGGCAAACTAAAATTAAAAAGAAGCTTTGTATTAAAAATGAACTAAGTTAAGCGTAAATTGTTATTTATAGAGG
>NZ_JBEOPM010000167.1:0-250 GCF_040310165.1 Shewanella sp. AC91-MNA-CIBAN-0169 | reverse complement strand
CTCCTTTTGTCATGGCGAGTATCAATACTCGTATCGTCCATCGTAGCAATCAACTATCAGAATATGAGTATGGTCGCGACTTCAAGTATGACGAAGCGATGTGGATGAAAGATGGGGTCAAGGGTCAATTGACCAGTTATGCTTTGAGTGCAGGGTTGCTAGGTTTTGCGACAACTATGATGTTTAAGCCTAGCCGTGAGTTACTCGCCAAACATGTATTACCGAAATCAGGATCTGGTCCTTCTAAGTC
>NZ_JBEOPM010000166.1:0-250 GCF_040310165.1 Shewanella sp. AC91-MNA-CIBAN-0169 | reverse complement strand
AGTCCGTGTTGTGCTAGCGCTTCAGCCGCTGACATCAGCTCACTTTTTACAAATACTTGTCCTTCACCCATGATTGCCAAAGTCATATGTGATAACGGCGCTAGATCTCCTGAGGCGCCTACTGAGCCTTTGGCTGGGATATGCGGAGTGATTTGATTATTAATCAGCGCCAATAAGCTATCGACGACGACATGGCGCACACCTGAGACGCCTTGCGCGAGGCTCGCTACTTTCATCAGCATAATGAGTC
>NZ_JBEOPM010000165.1:0-250 GCF_040310165.1 Shewanella sp. AC91-MNA-CIBAN-0169 | reverse complement strand
ATATAGCGTAATAGAAATTATTTGATAACAGTCGTTTAGTGACAGTTAATCTATAAAAAGCCGCTTTATAAGAACGACATAATAAAAATTTACTATTTTATGATTGGCCTATACTCACCGTGTATTAAGGAAAAGTCTTATGCTTTATGAGTTTATCGCCACCATGGCTGCCGGATTTGGTTTGGCTGGGTTGGCACTTGTTATAACTCACCTCAGTAAACTGGCAGGCAAAAAAGCACCAAAATGGCTG
>NZ_JBEOPM010000164.1:0-251 GCF_040310165.1 Shewanella sp. AC91-MNA-CIBAN-0169 | reverse complement strand
AATCGGCTTTGTTTTACCCGATATTCAACGCCAGTGGCTAGTAAATGCGATTGATCGTACCGCTGTTGCGAATGGATTATCAGCGCTGCAACTATGGCGTCAATTGCCGAACAACGATGCGCTGCGCCAGCAACTATTGGATAAAGTGCTGATTCACGAAAGTCGCTTCTTTCGCCACTTGCCTTCTATAGATTTTGTCACAGAGTGTGCCTTGCAGCATCAGTGCCTGACGCTAACAGATGATAGTATTG
>NZ_JBEOPM010000163.1:0-251 GCF_040310165.1 Shewanella sp. AC91-MNA-CIBAN-0169 | reverse complement strand
GTCCATCTCTGCTTGTGCCTTGATCTTAACCACCTCTAAAGCTTCACGCTCTTTAGACAATCTATCATTAGCCATATCAATAGCCGTCTGCCACATATCAGCCCCAAGCGTGTGCAAGCGTTCTGTGATACCACTAGGTAAGTCTACTTGCTGTAGCTCTTGCTCTTCTTGCTGTTCTCGCTTCCAGCTTTGCATAGCATCACTGATAGTCGTGAATGATCCACCGCCTAGCGCCTTACGCACCTCTGCCA
>NZ_JBEOPM010000162.1:0-252 GCF_040310165.1 Shewanella sp. AC91-MNA-CIBAN-0169 | reverse complement strand
GCATAAATACTATGGTTTATGGGTACTGGCTACCAACGTTGCGATGGTTGCGGCAGTTGGTTGGTTAATCGGTGACGTTTGGGGCACGCTCGTATTGGCAGGTCTACTGCGCTTGGTATTGACCCACCACTTTACTTTCTTTATCAACTCGTTATGCCACATGTTTGGTACGCGTCCTTATACGGATACCAATAGTGCGCGCGATAACTTTTTCCTTGCTATCTTTACGTGGGGTGAGGGTTATCATAACTA
>NZ_JBEOPM010000161.1:0-252 GCF_040310165.1 Shewanella sp. AC91-MNA-CIBAN-0169 | reverse complement strand
GTGCCTACCTTACTAAAAAATGGCTATTTTATCCATATATACAATAACTAAATTTAGTTTGAAGCAGCTACTAGTTGTTAAAAGAGTGACCTAAAGAGCCTAACCTTAAAAACCAGCTCGGTCCTTTGAACATGACTTTTTATATCGTAACGACATCTTATAAAAAATAGGTGATAGATTGTCACCGCAAAAAAATACCCAAATGCGCAAACATTTGGGTAGGAGGAAAAGTGTATCGCTAGTATCCTGTTA
>NZ_JBEOPM010000160.1:0-253 GCF_040310165.1 Shewanella sp. AC91-MNA-CIBAN-0169 | reverse complement strand
GGCCGTACATGCTCGTGAAGGTGCCGCCGGGGCGCTATACGGTGCACGCGTCGTACCAGGGCAGCGACGAATCGCGCGCCGTCACGGTCGGCGCGAAGGGCGGCGCGAAAGCCGCGTTCCAGTGGAGTGCGCAGTAGCCCGTCGCGCGCGGCCGGGCTCCCGGTCGCGCAATCGGACGAAGTTTCGCCCATAATGAAAGCCACGGCATGCGTGCCGTGGCTTTTTCGTTTCCTGCCCCCGGCCTGACGCCGCC
>NZ_JBEOPM010000159.1:0-254 GCF_040310165.1 Shewanella sp. AC91-MNA-CIBAN-0169 | reverse complement strand
GTCATCACAAGATAACGTTCTTCTGATTGCTCGCGGTCATCAGGACTTTCATAGTCTACCCACAGGACAAGGTGCTGAATACCTACTTTAAAGAAAAAGCTAGGACTCATATCGTTGTGCCAGCTCTTGTCTGTTAGCCAAGGGTAGTCTGCCAAATTAAACCCTAAATTAAAGCTTTCACCAAACTCGCGTTTATATAGTGTCATTTTTAACTCCTTAACGTTATTACACATCTTATCATTGGTGTATAGAAC
>NZ_JBEOPM010000158.1:0-254 GCF_040310165.1 Shewanella sp. AC91-MNA-CIBAN-0169 | reverse complement strand
ATTCATATCTACTGATACGGAGAATGACATGAATGTAACAACAAAAGCGGTTAAAGAAATAGAAAAAATAAACCCTATGCCGCTATTGCAGAGTTGTTTTAAAGGAATACAAAGCACCCCATTAACCAAGCAAACCATAGGTGACTACTTCGATAGCATTGTCGACAATACCCCCGACGCATTAGCCGTGGTTGTGCACCATCAAAACATTCGCTTGAGCTATAAAGAATTTCAGCATCAAGTTAATCAATTAG
>NZ_JBEOPM010000157.1:0-254 GCF_040310165.1 Shewanella sp. AC91-MNA-CIBAN-0169 | reverse complement strand
CGCCCAGCCATGAGTCGCCACCATGCCGTCTTTGGCATCGATACCAACGATAATATGTCCGGCAAATTCGCGGCAGGCTTCAGCCACAAAATTAGGATCTTCAACGGCCTTAGTGCCAATAATAATATAGGTTAGTCCGGCAGTGATATACTGCTCGATGGTGTTCATATTACGCACACCGCCGCCCAACTGAATAGGCAACTGCGGAAAAGCTTTGGCGATGTCGTTGACGACTTGCTTGTGTACTGGCACCC
>NZ_JBEOPM010000156.1:0-254 GCF_040310165.1 Shewanella sp. AC91-MNA-CIBAN-0169 | reverse complement strand
CTATGCAACTGCTCGAAATAGGTAAGGCAGATACAATTAAGAAAGGCAGTAAAATTGCCATTTTATCGTTCGGTACATTACTTGAAAACGCCCAGCTTGCAGCTAACGAATTAGATGCAACGCTTGTTAATATGCGTTTTATTAAACCACTTGATACTGCACTTTTAAATGAGCTTGCTACTAGCCACGATACCTTTGTTACGCTTGAAGATAACGCGATTGCTGGCGGTGCCGGCTCTGCAGTTAATGAATAC
>NZ_JBEOPM010000155.1:0-254 GCF_040310165.1 Shewanella sp. AC91-MNA-CIBAN-0169 | reverse complement strand
CATTATGAGCTTGTAGCATTTTACTTACGACAACTTGATTTACTTTATTGTCTTCGGCAACCAAAATAGTGCACCCTTGTAAATCGGTTATTTCTTTATTTGGTTTTAATAATTCATCGAGTTCTGATGTTTCAAAGCTTTGTTGGTAAGTAAATACAGAACCTTTATCTTCTTTACTCGTGAAGTTGATTTTGCCATTCATTAAATCACTTAGCTTGGTGCAAATGGAGAGGCCAAGTCCCGTGCCCCCGTAC
>NZ_JBEOPM010000154.1:0-256 GCF_040310165.1 Shewanella sp. AC91-MNA-CIBAN-0169 | reverse complement strand
ATACTGGGTCGTAGCACATCCAGCTACTACACTAAACAGCGACAATAAGAGTAAGTGAAGTTTAATAGCTTTATTCATTTTATGTGTCCTAGTTATTTTTAATAAAAGTTAGAACTTGGTGACTAATATCTTCGATTTGATCGATAAATAATGAATGGCCACTGTCTGGATAAGTTTTCAGTAGCACAAACTCACAGTTCTTTTCAAACGCCCTATAGTTATACAGAGCTGTGTCTACGGGGATGACAAGATCATC
>NZ_JBEOPM010000153.1:0-256 GCF_040310165.1 Shewanella sp. AC91-MNA-CIBAN-0169 | reverse complement strand
GTTCAAGTTCTAGCGGATTGACACTCATCATTTTATACATTGTTGTTAGTGGAATACTGCTGCATCCAGAAACAGCACAAATCATCATTAAAAATATAAAAACAAATCTACGTTTCATAATCCGTTAATACCTTACTAAAAATTAATAGTACTGAAATCCATTTTATTAGTTTGATAAGCACAACTAAACCTCTAATAGTTATACTCATTTATTTATGTTGTGTCACGTTCAACGGCAATGTATATCACACCACAG
>NZ_JBEOPM010000152.1:0-257 GCF_040310165.1 Shewanella sp. AC91-MNA-CIBAN-0169 | reverse complement strand
GAACAATCCCCCGTATACGCACCAGTGTTTGCACTATGCGCACTAATATCTTGCGCTGCACACAGCACTGAGGTATCTTTTAAGCGGACGCTGACAGCAGCCAAGTGAATACAACTGGGTGCCACCATTAACCTGCAGCTATTTTTGACCACTTGCTCTTCGGTATCAACGGCAGTTAATAAGTCATCTAGTAGCGCATTGACGTCGTGGCTCGTTGCTGGATTTTGCTTCCAATTGCCAATTACCCAAGCTTGCAT
>NZ_JBEOPM010000151.1:0-257 GCF_040310165.1 Shewanella sp. AC91-MNA-CIBAN-0169 | reverse complement strand
AAGTACAAGTGTATACCTAGAATAAGTTTTTTGTATTTTATAATAGAAAGCAGAGCGAGAGAAGAATAAAAGGAGACTGTATATGTCAAAGGTAGACGCAGATAGCCCTATTGGTACTGATGACACCACTTGTCAGTTTTGTGGTCGTATTGAGCTTTCTCTCACTCGGCATCACCTCATTCCTAGATCGCGTCATAACAAAGCTCGCACACAGCGAAATTTTAGCCGTGAAGAGATGAGTATCGATATGGCAATGT
>NZ_JBEOPM010000150.1:0-257 GCF_040310165.1 Shewanella sp. AC91-MNA-CIBAN-0169 | reverse complement strand
ATGTAATCGGACAAATCGAGCACTTGATTGGCAACGCCGACTACTTGGTGACTGGTCATTAATATCGCCCCGCCTTCATGAGCAAAATCGCGCAATCGGTCTTCCATGCGGACTACCATATCAACATCGAGTGCGGTGAATGGCTCATCAAGTAACCATAATGGCGTCACTTCAGGCGTCAGTAAGTATAACCGCGCAAGGGTAATTCTTCGAGTTTGACCCGCGGATAAATGACTTGAGCTTATGGTTTCAAACCC
>NZ_JBEOPM010000149.1:0-258 GCF_040310165.1 Shewanella sp. AC91-MNA-CIBAN-0169 | reverse complement strand
CTAAAGGTGCTTGTAAGTCTTCAACTTTTGCAAATAATTCTTTTGCTTTTAATATGCAATCGTAAATGCATGCATTCCACGATTGCCATTCTTTAAACTCATTTGATGCAGACTCTTCGCCGTATAAAAGCTCATCTATGTCTTGAGAAAATGGCGCTAAAAAACACTCCATATTAATATTAAAAGCACTCACAACACGGCCTCCGCAGCTAACTTTTTAGCAGTAGCGTGTTGGTAGTAGTTATATAAGTTAAATAC
>NZ_JBEOPM010000148.1:0-258 GCF_040310165.1 Shewanella sp. AC91-MNA-CIBAN-0169 | reverse complement strand
CATTGGTACCGCCACCACCGGTTTTGGCATTGGCAATAAAAAAGTCAGAAATAGAATCAAGCGGACGAGTAAGCAAAGCGTAACAAATACTGGCTATAACCACGCCCACTGTCGAGGCAATACTTAAATCACGTAATATACGCAATGAGCTTGATTCTCTTGGGGTGCTTTGCGGTAAGAAAAACAATGCCAACATAAGTAGTATTATTGTTGCCACTTCTACCGTTAATTGCGTTAAGGCTAAGTCTGGTGCCGAAA
>NZ_JBEOPM010000147.1:0-259 GCF_040310165.1 Shewanella sp. AC91-MNA-CIBAN-0169 | reverse complement strand
GAGCTAAACCATCCTAAGACGCGATATTGTCCAAACCTGCGTTATAATCCAGTTTATGAGATCTTATAAAACAAATATTTAACGTGTGCTAAAGACGTCTGTCCAACAGACCCTAGCTGCATGGCAAAAAAGGTAGAATAATGACTAAGAAATTTTCTGAGCTGAATCGTCGCCAGTTTTTACGTCAAGTCGGAATCAGCGCAGGGGCAGGGCTGTTAGCGACCCAAAGCATTACTCAAGCACTGGCTGCTAATACTAC
>NZ_JBEOPM010000146.1:0-259 GCF_040310165.1 Shewanella sp. AC91-MNA-CIBAN-0169 | reverse complement strand
GCCAAATACTGCGTTTAAATCAAGCAGGCCGTTTTTATGCTCAAGCCCCATTGTTGGCCAGCATTTTTCGATTGCAGCGGCTTGGCCTTTGGTTAATCGGCCTTCGCGTTTTACAAAACTACGAATAGTGCGGATATACTTACCTTCTTGCTTAGCTTGCTCAAGGTTGTTGTTACTTGATTCACTCATATTATTGGCCTGACAAAACAATGTGTTTAAAAATGGTTGCGTATTATCCCTGACCCGCGCGGGGTTGACA
>NZ_JBEOPM010000145.1:0-259 GCF_040310165.1 Shewanella sp. AC91-MNA-CIBAN-0169 | reverse complement strand
AGCTTGCCCCCAGTTTGGCGTTTGACTATCGGTCAACTCCGACGCATAAACCATTATTAAAGACCCACTATCAGCCAACGCTGCAGCGTGACTCAAAGTCGCATTGTCATGCACGCGCAGATCATTATGAAACAGCATTAATACTGTTTTTTCACCTGACTCATTAGCTACTAACTGATTGCTCATGCTTATCCTTTAGAATTTAAAAGCCCCTACGCTATGACTATAATATTTTAAAAAAAGCGATACAGTATAGGAC
>NZ_JBEOPM010000144.1:0-259 GCF_040310165.1 Shewanella sp. AC91-MNA-CIBAN-0169 | reverse complement strand
CCATTAAGTTTATAAGTAAAAATAAGGCCACGAATGGCCTTATTTTATTAACTATTTTCGTTTTTTAACTATTCTTGATATAGTCGTTCCACTATTAAATAAATACAGCGTTAAAATTTACACCAGTAGCGCCTGATAATAGTTATACTTTTTTATTTAGGACTGACTATAGCGCGGATAATCACTATAGCCAATCTCAGTGCCGCCATACATCGTGGCAGGATCTGTCTCATTAAGTGGCCAATTATTGGCTATGCGC
>NZ_JBEOPM010000143.1:0-259 GCF_040310165.1 Shewanella sp. AC91-MNA-CIBAN-0169 | reverse complement strand
CCCATAATGCAATGCAGCTCACCCGCTTTTATTGCCAAATTAACATTATAAAGCCCGACTGAATAGCCAGTCTGCTTTTTGACACCGACACTATCCATACCTTCTGCTAATAGATTTAAAGCTGATTGTGCTTGCGACTCATTAGCATTATAGATTTTGCTGATATTCTCTAACTGGATATGATTCATAGGTAGTCTCTTTATTATTTAACCGATAGGACGCTTGCCAGCTTCAATGGTTTTTTGCCGCGCGCGTTTCC
>NZ_JBEOPM010000142.1:0-259 GCF_040310165.1 Shewanella sp. AC91-MNA-CIBAN-0169 | reverse complement strand
GTGCACACGGACGTTGGTTACTACCTTCGCATACATCTTTATCAGGCGATAAAGCGCATTACGTAATGATTGACGCTAGTATCTCTAACGAAATGTTTGCACCAGACAAAGCCTTTAAACCTAAAGAAAAAGGCGCCGAGTACGACGACACATTATTAATGGCACTTGCGCCTAATGGTGAGCCAGTATCTGAAACCATTCGTGCTTATTACTTAAAGCGTAAAAGCTCAGCTGCGGTAAGCTTAACAGAGCAAGGCAC
>NZ_JBEOPM010000141.1:0-260 GCF_040310165.1 Shewanella sp. AC91-MNA-CIBAN-0169 | reverse complement strand
TGATTATTGATCTTTCTCAATATTTCAGAAAATGACATCAGCGAACCTCCAAGTTACCGTTAGCTGACAAAGCAGGAAAGACTCCATATTTATATTACTAACATCCTTGTTAAAAAGTGAACATAACAAAACATATAAAATTGCAAATTAGCTTAAACAACAGCTAATTTGGCATCTTTCTTTTGATCACATATCCTGTTAGATCTTGCATAAATTAAGCAATTACTATTGCTCCACTCTCCTATCTAGCACCTTTATAA
>NZ_JBEOPM010000140.1:0-261 GCF_040310165.1 Shewanella sp. AC91-MNA-CIBAN-0169 | reverse complement strand
CTTATATTCCTGCATTACCGCTGAACTTTAGTCATCAAAATCTCCTCTGGAATATAGCTGTTAGTCTGCTTTGAGCGAATAGCGGACGGTCAGGAAAAACTCGTTTTTGGACAGAATGAGTCAACGACTTTTCTAAATTAGCAAAAGATAGATTAATTCAAGTATGGCAAAATCCGCTCGGCAAAAGGTATGACCTGCCCCCAATTAATTCACTAAGTTAAAGATTTAGATCAGATGATTCATAACCTCAAGAAACAGCAC
>NZ_JBEOPM010000139.1:0-261 GCF_040310165.1 Shewanella sp. AC91-MNA-CIBAN-0169 | reverse complement strand
GGTCAACACAAAGGCTGAAATATAGTAAAACTCAGGCGATATCAGCTCAAACCCATAATACATCAGCGTCGGTATCGCACCAGACATCATCAAAGCGGCGACCATTAGACCTATAAAGAAGAATAGATAAATTGCCCCAATACCACGCATGACTCCAGAGGCCATTTGCGCTTGCATCTCATCAAAGCTAAGTCCTTTGATAAAACCAATGACTAATAAAACACAGATGGCAAGTATTAATGATAAATGCGGCACCCAACC
>NZ_JBEOPM010000138.1:0-262 GCF_040310165.1 Shewanella sp. AC91-MNA-CIBAN-0169 | reverse complement strand
CTCAGGAGGAGATTGAGCGCGTAATACCAGCCGTTGAAGCTATTCGGAAGCACTGTGGCAATGATATTTGGCTGTCTATAGATACTAGTAGCCCACAAGTAATAGCAGCGGCATTTGCGGTTGGAGCAGACATTTGGAACGATGTTCGTGCGCTAAAGCGTGAAGGGGCTGCGTCAATGGCTGCCAGTCTCGATATTCCAGTTATGCTTATGCATATGCGTGGTGAGCCGACTACCATGACTACCTTGGCGCACTATGAGGA
>NZ_JBEOPM010000137.1:0-262 GCF_040310165.1 Shewanella sp. AC91-MNA-CIBAN-0169 | reverse complement strand
AGCAAGAAGAGGGTGAAGCGCAGTATTTTCAAGAAACGCAGGGTGAGCATGAGCATCTCGTTCGTTACTTGAAAGGCATGAATAGCTCACAGTATGCGCCCTTTTTGCAGCAACAAGCACCAGAAGTGGTTAGCTCAGAGGGTAACGAGTGGCGTATTAAAGTTCCTGAAGGTAATTATTTTGTGATGGGTGATAACCGTGATCGCAGTGCCGACGGCCGTTTTTGGGGCTTTGTCCCTGATGAAAACCTAGCAGGCAAGGC
>NZ_JBEOPM010000136.1:0-262 GCF_040310165.1 Shewanella sp. AC91-MNA-CIBAN-0169 | reverse complement strand
GTACCCGACCCGTTATACCATCTATGACGATATCGTACTCTTGTGTGCCTTTAAGTATTTCAATATCGTATACAGGTCTGCTATTTTTTACGTCAAAATCAGCGGAAATCACTTTGCCATTAACGGTCTGAGTGGCTCTTTTCATGGCTTGCAATAGGCTTAATTTAGACTGCTTCATAACGCTGTACTCTGCGACATCTTCTGCATCAAGTTTTTCTTGTTTGGTTCTAAGAATTTTGCCGCTATTGGCATCGATCTCTAC
>NZ_JBEOPM010000135.1:0-262 GCF_040310165.1 Shewanella sp. AC91-MNA-CIBAN-0169 | reverse complement strand
GTATTGCGCGCGCCATCCGCAGATCCGCAAGCTCGCGCTGTACGACGCGGACATCTGGTTCTGCGCGCCGCAGTTCGACCTGTTCTCGCAGATCGACGACGACCGGCTCCACGTGTGCCCCGACCCGCTGTTCTGCACGTTCGTCGTCACGCCGCTGATCGGCGAGCGGCGCGACCATCACTGGCGCCTCGTCGTCGACGAAGTCAACGCGCGCCACGGCGGTGCGCTGCAAGCCGGGCTCGTCGCCGGAACCGCCGACGCA
>NZ_JBEOPM010000134.1:0-262 GCF_040310165.1 Shewanella sp. AC91-MNA-CIBAN-0169 | reverse complement strand
TGTTGATTGAGACGAGTTTTCAAATCGCCAGTTTGCCCGATATAAAGTAATGGCTTATCTATACTGTCGGTGTCACCAATCAAAAAATATAAGCCAACTTGATTGGCATCTGGCATCGCAAAAAAATCATCAATATGAATGCGTGGAATCTCAATCAAACGCACCGTACGCGTGGTCATCTCTGCCAAGCGCAATCCGCGAGGATTACCTTTTGGCAGATAAATCTGAATGGTTTTAGCAGAGGGTATTAACGGATTCATAG
>NZ_JBEOPM010000133.1:0-263 GCF_040310165.1 Shewanella sp. AC91-MNA-CIBAN-0169 | reverse complement strand
ACCTAAGCATACCCACCCATTTGAATTGACTTTATATAATCGATCAACAATTTACCATCGCCACTAACACAAACCCCTAAAGCTGTGATATTACCGAATGCGGGTATAGGCTCTTGAGTAAACCAAGAGATGACCTTATTGGCATCACCTGAAAAACTCAGTAATACAGGGATCAGGTAATCTTGGTCATCAATTGTAAAATAACACTCAAGAAGTGCTTTGAGTTGTTGATATGAAGCTTCTTGGGTCGTTGTCATCAGTAG
>NZ_JBEOPM010000132.1:0-263 GCF_040310165.1 Shewanella sp. AC91-MNA-CIBAN-0169 | reverse complement strand
GGCATCTATTGCCACGCCGCCTGTGATTTGATCACCGACATTGACCGACCATGACTCTTGACCAGCGCTATTAAAGCCGGTCAAATCACCACCGCGTGATGCCGTTACTATTTGACCATTGGCATATCCGACCTGTAAATCTAATGGGTCTTTTTTGCTGGCTTTTCTGTTACCGACATCAGTGCTAAATACAGGCTGTAGCACGCTAATAGGCTGAGCAATTTGCACCAGTTTTACAGGATCGTTAACGACAGGTTTGATAC
>NZ_JBEOPM010000131.1:0-263 GCF_040310165.1 Shewanella sp. AC91-MNA-CIBAN-0169 | reverse complement strand
CGTTTTAGCATTTAATACCGGCGACACTAAAATCATTTAGTTAATTTATTTAGATTAAACCGTATTCGCTGTGGGCAAAAGCTAGCTTTTAATATAGCTTTTGCTCACAAAGGAAATATAGCAGTTATAGCTGCTTAGCGATGTTTTTCAAAGGTAGCGACAAGTGCATCGAGTGTTTGAGCGCTGTTTGCCAAGTCACGAATAGCTTGCTCTGTATTGATTTGCTCGCTCATTGCTTTATCGCTAATTTCACTTATTTGCTC
>NZ_JBEOPM010000130.1:0-264 GCF_040310165.1 Shewanella sp. AC91-MNA-CIBAN-0169 | reverse complement strand
CTCTTCATCCGTAACAATAAACCCGCCACCAATAGAGTAGTAAACTTTGCTATATACTTTTTCGCCATTGTTATAGGCAATAATTTCCATTGCGTTGGAATGTTTAGGGAGTGTCTTTCTGCGATGAAAAACAATAGCGCCCTGCTTAGGGAATTTAGCTTTATGAGTTTGGTTTAGGTAAATAACCTGTTCTTTTTCAATTTTAGCGAGTATGTCATCCACTAAATCGGCATCAATGGTTTCAGGATCATAACCGGCTAAGCC
>NZ_JBEOPM010000129.1:0-265 GCF_040310165.1 Shewanella sp. AC91-MNA-CIBAN-0169 | reverse complement strand
CCTTTCGACCCAGTTGTTTTTATTTATGCTTAGGATTGACGCAAGTATCAATCCTAATTAATCCATTACCCAATCCCAATAAGACCTCTTATTATTCGTAAAAACCCATCTGGCGACCTCCCAATCATCGATCGAACAGCCTATGTCGATCAAACCGCTATTATTTGTGGCAAAGTCATTATTCATGCCAATGTCTTCATTGGTCCCTATGCCGTGATCCGCGCTGATGAAGTGGATGCACAAGGCGAGATGGGAACCTATCATC
>NZ_JBEOPM010000128.1:0-267 GCF_040310165.1 Shewanella sp. AC91-MNA-CIBAN-0169 | reverse complement strand
AATGTGGTCAATGAAAAACGACTTTTACCACTGGTTAAAAGTAGCTGATGGTCTTGCAAGCTTAAAGTAAGATCAGAACCATCCGGTAAACTTTTACAAATATCGAGTAATTTTTTAGCCGGTAATGTGAGCTTGGTATCGGCAACATCATCACCTACAAACACGCTCGCCACTAATTCAATTTCAAGGTCGGTCCCTGTCATTGAAAGCTGGCCATTTTCTACCACGAGTAATACGTTAGATAAAATGGGTAACGTATGCTTACGC
>NZ_JBEOPM010000127.1:0-267 GCF_040310165.1 Shewanella sp. AC91-MNA-CIBAN-0169 | reverse complement strand
ATATTAATTAGCTAAGATTATATGATTTTTATACATAAAAAGATATAGTCTTAGCTATTCTGTTTAGTAGGTGTAAAAAATGAAACGTCTATTCAATGCCTCTAAAGAACCTAGAATAGCTTTAATAAGCGACGAGCTAACCTCTTTGGCATTGGACGAAAGTTCTGTAAAGATTTTTCAAATCAAAGATAAAAACTGGTTTCAGTTATTTAAGATATTTAAACCTGATTTTATTTTAGTTGAATCCGTATGGCGAGGGTATAAGGA
>NZ_JBEOPM010000126.1:0-267 GCF_040310165.1 Shewanella sp. AC91-MNA-CIBAN-0169 | reverse complement strand
CTGCTACCCAGAATAAAGTATACGCCATCACACCACTTGCTCTTGATAAATACCAAAAGTGCTTATCAGTAGCGATCAGTAATTGAGCAGCTGTATCTCCCCATGTCAAAACTGCATAGCTACCACTTAATATGCTAATACTTAAGATCAGGACTATCCATAAATTCCTAGTGATTTTGGTAAATTTAGAATGAGTATAATTGTCAATAAGGTCATGGGTTTGCATGATATGCTCCAATAAATATGTATTCATCCAACGTGTTTA
This sequence comes from Shewanella sp. AC91-MNA-CIBAN-0169, assembly GCF_040310165.1. Classification (NCBI taxonomy): domain Bacteria; kingdom Pseudomonadati; phylum Pseudomonadota; class Gammaproteobacteria; order Alteromonadales; family Shewanellaceae; genus Shewanella; species Shewanella sp. AC91-MNA-CIBAN-0169. The sequence goes on along the minus strand of NZ_JBEOPM010000126.1, from coordinate 2 downwards.
TC
>NZ_JBEOPM010000125.1:0-269 GCF_040310165.1 Shewanella sp. AC91-MNA-CIBAN-0169 | reverse complement strand
CTTATCGACCCAGATAACACCTTAGGGCTTGAAGCTGATGCAACCCTAAAAGCTAATTTTGACTTTAAAGTATCAGGCTATGTAAAGCCCGATGCCACGTTGCCAAAAGATGTACATGATGCGGTTAAGTTTTTAGGTCGTCCAGATAATCAAGGCCGTTACCCGCTCAACTTTTAATGTTTAATATAAAGAGTTTTAATGCAATTACCCCAATTTACTGAGCAGCACGCTAAGCAGCTCAGCACATTTTTAGACACCCAGTCTCAAGC
>NZ_JBEOPM010000124.1:0-269 GCF_040310165.1 Shewanella sp. AC91-MNA-CIBAN-0169 | reverse complement strand
GCAATACTCCAGGCAACATCTATCTTGCTACGTTTACTGTAGCGCTCAAAAACATCTTGAAACGCAAACGGAAAACGTTGCTCTACGTTATCCCACGCTTTAATTTTTGCTAAAGTAAAAATAGTACTGTCGTGCCAACCTAAATCGGTAGATAGTTGTGATGCTGCTAGCTTTTCTTCATCGCTAGACGTATCCGATAAATAATTCCACTCACGGCGCGCGGACGTAAAGCGCTCAATATCATAAAGTGCTTTTGCACGCTTAAAGCC
>NZ_JBEOPM010000123.1:0-269 GCF_040310165.1 Shewanella sp. AC91-MNA-CIBAN-0169 | reverse complement strand
AAGTTACACATACTCTGTATCGGGCGACTATATTGTCAGTGTTATTGTCAAAGATGGTGCGGGTAATACTGTGACGGCAACAGAAACAGTACGCGTGGTTATTCAGCCTATAGCGGCATTTTCTTTATCTCAAACTGAATTTACTGTGATGTTGACTAACACGTCTAGCCAAGGTTTTGGTCATTTGACTTATCTATGGGATTTTGGCGATAACAGTACTAGTACGGCGCAAAACCCAAGCCATACTTATACAGCAGCAGGTACTTATA
>NZ_JBEOPM010000122.1:0-269 GCF_040310165.1 Shewanella sp. AC91-MNA-CIBAN-0169 | reverse complement strand
CACCCTGCACGGGCCAAAAGGGGATCAACAGCAATCCCCTCTTGGATCACCCCTGCCGTTCCGGCAACATTTTCGCTATTTAACCAAACAACAGCAGCGAAAAAATTGCGACGGAAATAGATCCAGCTTTTAACTTTATTTGTAACCTTCTTCGGTCCATCTTGTAATAAAGAGTGAAAATGCTAACGCTTCCGATGGTACATCCTGTACCGCGAAAGCTAGCCTGACGTCCTGTCAGGCTCACGCTATTTTCTTCAACGGCCTCAAGT
>NZ_JBEOPM010000121.1:0-270 GCF_040310165.1 Shewanella sp. AC91-MNA-CIBAN-0169 | reverse complement strand
ACGCCTGCGCATCCAGCTCTACTCCGCTTTCCTGCGACTTCGCCCGCGTACGATGGCGTCGATCCCCCGGCAAGCGCCGCAGCCCCGCCGCATGCATCTGCCGCACCAGCTCCTGGCTGCGCTGGGCGAAGCTTTGCCCTGCGGTTTTACTGGGGTCGATCACGATCAACAGTTGGCCCGTCCAGGGCGTGCGCGCGCCAGGGTGGTCCGTCCAATCGAATTCGAACGAGAAGTTGCCGCCCGTCAGCGCGGCCGCCAGCAACTCCACCA
>NZ_JBEOPM010000120.1:0-270 GCF_040310165.1 Shewanella sp. AC91-MNA-CIBAN-0169 | reverse complement strand
AGCTGGTACTATGCGCGTTTTGCCAGTCCGAATGATGCACAGAACATGGTCAACAAGTCTGCCGCCAATAAATGGCTACCTGTCGATCAATATGTTGGCGGTGTAGAGCACGCCGTCATGCATCTGCTTTATGCACGCTTCTTCCATAAGCTTATGCGCGATGAGTCACTGGTGTCAGGCGATGAACCATTTGCCAATCTTATGACCCAAGGTATGGTGCTTGCCGGTACTTTTTACCGTCTTAATGCCGATGGCAGCACGACGTATTAC
>NZ_JBEOPM010000119.1:0-270 GCF_040310165.1 Shewanella sp. AC91-MNA-CIBAN-0169 | reverse complement strand
CAGCAATACCGTGTATTGCAATATTTGCACGAAGGCCTACTGAATAAACAAATAGCTTACGAACTGCATATTTCAGAAGCCACCGTCAAAGCACACATTACTGCCATATTTAGAAAACTCGGTGTTTATAACCGAACTCAAGCTGTTTTAATTGCCGCAAAATTACAACTAGAACCCATAGAGCAAGTTTAAACAGGTTAAATTAGAGGCGAGAGCCTCTTTTTTGCAACTCAAGCACGCGAAACCATTCAGTTACTATGACATAACAAG
>NZ_JBEOPM010000118.1:0-270 GCF_040310165.1 Shewanella sp. AC91-MNA-CIBAN-0169 | reverse complement strand
GCCCTATTGGCTGCTGCACCAACGGTAAATGGCCATAAAAATGATTTGACGCTACAAGGTGAGCTACCAAGCCCACTTAACCCACCAAGTGGCTGCGCCCTACACAAACGCTGCCCATATGCCAAGCAGCAATGCAGCGAAATAGAGCCACAACTGCGCGAATGGGATGGTCGATTGGTGGCTTGTTTACGTTTAGAAGAAATATATGGATAAGCGACATCTGATGTTTAGCGGTACGTTAGCTTACGCTGTGCTCATAGCGATGACGGC
>NZ_JBEOPM010000117.1:0-271 GCF_040310165.1 Shewanella sp. AC91-MNA-CIBAN-0169 | reverse complement strand
CTTGATAGTAGTGCCGAAGCTGCTGAGCTTGCACTGCTGTTACGCTCAGGTGCTCTAGCAGCGCCTATGTACTTTGTAGAAGAGCGCACTATTGGTCCCTCATTAGGTCAAGAGAATATCGATAAAGGTCTCTTTTCAACCCAAGTGGGTTACCTACTAGTCTTTGCCTTTATGATTATCTTTTATCGCCTCTTTGGGGTCATTGCGAACGTAGCCTTGGCAGTGAACGTCATTATTATTATCTCCATTATGTCGATGCTAGGCTCATCTC
>NZ_JBEOPM010000116.1:0-271 GCF_040310165.1 Shewanella sp. AC91-MNA-CIBAN-0169 | reverse complement strand
GTTTATGGCCTTGGTTGCGATCCTGACAATCAACAGGCGGTGGAACGTTTACTTGATATTAAACAACGCTCCGTTGAAAAAGGGCTTATTTTAATTGCTGACAATTACGGGCAATTATTAAAATACGTCGATGACGCTAAGCTGCCTATGGATAAACGTGCCGATATTTTTTCAAGTTGGCCAGGCGCACTCACTTGGGTGATGCCTGCAGCTAAGTCTACCCCAAAGTGGTTAACAGGGCAGTTTGATACTATTGCAGTAAGAGTAACTA
>NZ_JBEOPM010000115.1:0-271 GCF_040310165.1 Shewanella sp. AC91-MNA-CIBAN-0169 | reverse complement strand
CTTTTTATGTCTGCATCTATGCCCGCTTATATGAGTGACCCTACCGAAGAGCAGCTTGCTGCGCTTAATATGGCGATGGATCATAAATCGTTTAAGGTGGTCGCTTATGCCGGCGCGGGTAAAACGACTACTCTAAAGCTGATTGGTGAGCGGCTGCGTGGTCGCGGTTTGTACTTAGCCTTTAACAAGGCTATAGCTAATGATGCGCGCGCCAAGTTTCCAGGACACGTCGACTGCCGGACCTTTCATTCGCTCGCCTATCGCCATGTGC
>NZ_JBEOPM010000114.1:0-271 GCF_040310165.1 Shewanella sp. AC91-MNA-CIBAN-0169 | reverse complement strand
GGTCTGTAGCTCAGCTGGTTAGAGCGCACCCCTGATAAGGGTGAGGTCGGTGGTTCAAGTCCACTCTGACCCACCAAATCTTCATTTTATCTGCGTTAATTAAATACTCGTTTAGTGAACTAAACGTCGCATTGAATTAACTTGTTAAAATTCGATTTGGCTTCGCCAATCTTATGATTGGTTACTTGATATTTATCTCAACTGCATGTAAATGGGGCTATAGCTCAGCTGGGAGAGCGCCTGCCTTGCACGCAGGAGGTCTGCGGTTCGA
>NZ_JBEOPM010000113.1:0-272 GCF_040310165.1 Shewanella sp. AC91-MNA-CIBAN-0169 | reverse complement strand
ATACATGGCTTGCCTAAAGGCGTTAGAGTTCGGAATACCGGTGGTATACCAAGCAATGTGCTTGCGAGCAATACGGCAGCCTGAGTATTCACCATAAAAACCGTATAGCTCTTCTAAATGTGTCAGTACAATTTCTTTTATCTCGCTAACACTGGGTGATGCCAGCGTCTCACCTGTGCGCAAAAAATGCTCGATATCGCGAAATATCCATGGTTGTCCTTGTGCAGCGCGTCCAATCATCACCGCATCGCAGCCGGTCAGCTCATAAACAC
>NZ_JBEOPM010000112.1:0-272 GCF_040310165.1 Shewanella sp. AC91-MNA-CIBAN-0169 | reverse complement strand
GGTAGTGACCAGCGCGCTGCGTACCTCGGAGTGAGTCATCAATACCCGCTCGACGTCTGCGCTGAAGATCTTGAAACCGCGCACCTTCAAATGGGTCGTCGCACGCCCTATCAGATAAACCTCTCCGGTCTCGCTCAGCCGCACCATATCGCCGGTGCGCAGCAGCCGGTGTGCCAGCGTCGGGCAGTCGGTGGCCATTGGATTTTCCACGAAGGCACTGCGGTTTGCCGCGTCGTCATTGAGGTAGCCCATGCTGAGGCCTGGGGTATGGA
>NZ_JBEOPM010000111.1:0-272 GCF_040310165.1 Shewanella sp. AC91-MNA-CIBAN-0169 | reverse complement strand
ACAGCAATCCCCTCTTGGATCACCCCTGCCGTTCCGGCAACATTTTCGCTTTTTAACCAAACAACAGCAGCGAAAAATTGCGACGGAAATTATCGAGCTTCTGACAGCGAATGTAACCATCTTCAGCCCATCTTGTAATAAAGAGTGAAAATGCTAACACTTCCGATGGTACATCCTGTACCGCGAAAGCTAGCGGGCCATATATGGACGCTCCCGGTGAGTCAAGATAATACTCTGCTTACCCAAAGCTTATTGGCCTTAGTTTTCTATTC
>NZ_JBEOPM010000110.1:0-273 GCF_040310165.1 Shewanella sp. AC91-MNA-CIBAN-0169 | reverse complement strand
CTCTTCAACTGAACCACCGCTTTCGCAGGCAAGCCACACACATTAGCCATTTATTGCCCACAAAATCAGCGCCTGCCTCAGATCCCCTGTGGGAGCGGGCTTGCTCGCGAAAGCGCTGTGTCAGTCAATAATTCTTCAGCTGAACCACCGCTATCGCCGGGTTCCAAGGAGATATGTGTCGGTTGACAGGCCGTCAAGGGTTCAGCTTCGTATCGCAGGTCTGCAGATAGCTACGCTGCCATTTGGCAAGCTCAAGAATTCGCTTGCCTGGCC
>NZ_JBEOPM010000109.1:0-273 GCF_040310165.1 Shewanella sp. AC91-MNA-CIBAN-0169 | reverse complement strand
GGATATATCATTTAATTTCCCAGATTGAATCACATGTGAGCCAAAATTATATTGAGCATTTAAAGCCGATTTATCCAAACTGCCTGAGTTTTGCTCAAGTTGATAGAGTTTAACCATGACTTGACCATTATCTAGCGTATAAATAATAGCGTTTTGAATCAGGTTTTTTATGAGCATTAATAATGATGTCTCATCTATCTTTACTTTGCTACTTGACTGTAAGTCGACAGTTAGTTCGATGTTCTTAGTATCAGCAATAGGAATGAGTAACCC
>NZ_JBEOPM010000108.1:0-273 GCF_040310165.1 Shewanella sp. AC91-MNA-CIBAN-0169 | reverse complement strand
GCATGGTGTAGACGAAATTATCTTTAGTAACGGTATTACTTATAATCAGGTTGGATCAGGGTTGATGAGCTCTGGTAATGATCTCATTTTACGAGTCAATGGTGATGTCAGCAATCAAGTGACTATCAAAGATTACTTTAGCAATGGTGACAGCATTATTGAAACCATCAGTTTTGAGACTGGTGGTAGCATCTCACACGAGCAAATTTTTGGACTGTTTGGTAAAGCGATACCAGAAACCACATCTATTGACGATACAGTACCAAGTACACC
>NZ_JBEOPM010000107.1:0-273 GCF_040310165.1 Shewanella sp. AC91-MNA-CIBAN-0169 | reverse complement strand
ACGGCCCCTACCCCACGACCCCTGCCATCAATGCCAATGGCCCGCTGCCGGTTGCCATGGAGACCTGACGGGGGCTCTCTGGCGCCAATGACACCTACACATTGAGCTTAACGGTCACGCCGGTGAACGATGATTTCACTGATAACAATGAAACCCGCAGTATTGCAGAAGACAGCCCTGAAGTGACCGGTAATGTGATTGACGGCACCAGTGTGGATGGCCCGATTACCGTCACCACCTGTAGATACCCGTGCGATGCAACAGTGCATACCG
>NZ_JBEOPM010000106.1:0-274 GCF_040310165.1 Shewanella sp. AC91-MNA-CIBAN-0169 | reverse complement strand
ATGTTACTACTAAAAAAAGAATCCTTTTCGTTAGTGGTGAGCGATGTGCAAATGGGCGCTATGAGCGGCCTAGATTTACTGCGCAGTATTAAATTAAATTACCCCGATTTACCGGTATTAATGATGACCGCCTACGCAACTATTGACGATGCGGTAGAGGCAATGCGCTTAGGCGCGATTGATTATATGGCCAAACCATTTGCACCCGAGGTGCTATTAAATATGGTGAGCCGCTATTTGCCCGAAAAACCCAAAGAAACCGACGGCCCTATTG
>NZ_JBEOPM010000105.1:0-276 GCF_040310165.1 Shewanella sp. AC91-MNA-CIBAN-0169 | reverse complement strand
ACATACCTGTCCATTCATAGCCGACACCTTCAGGCAGCTGTTCTATCATTGTCTCCATAGCCGTCATCGCCTCACCAGTGCTTAAGCCAGGTGCTGCACTACCTTGGATATTCATAGAAGGCAAACTATTATATCGAGTCAATCGCGGTGAGCCTGATTGCCACTCACTACTTGAAAATGCATTGAACGAGATCATATCACCCGTCTCATTACGCACATACCATTTGCCAATGTCTTCTGGATTAGTACGACTGCTAGGCTCTCCTTGTACGAAGA
>NZ_JBEOPM010000104.1:0-276 GCF_040310165.1 Shewanella sp. AC91-MNA-CIBAN-0169 | reverse complement strand
GCTTCAACAAACGACACTTTTTGTGAATATTCTTTTAAATTATGTAATTGCATGACTCTTTTTCCTATAAAACATTTAATTGACGCGTGCCGTCGTTATCTAATTTACAAATATGACAAAAGCCTTGTTCGTTGATGTAATTTTCCTCTAGCCACTGCGCGCATTGCTCTGCCGCTTCAAGCGTTTTACATACACTAAACAAGGTCGGCCCTGCGCCTGAAATACTCACAACTTCAGCACCCAGTGCTGGTAAGCTTGCTTTGGCATCACTAAAGC
>NZ_JBEOPM010000103.1:0-277 GCF_040310165.1 Shewanella sp. AC91-MNA-CIBAN-0169 | reverse complement strand
ATATAGAAGCATCAGAGAAAAGCAAATACTTGAAAGTCATATAATGAAAATAAATTTTTTCAGAAATATCTCTTAGAAAATAGTAAACTGGAAAAATAGCGTATTCTTTGTGAATACTGACCCTCTAACACAAGGATAATTAAAGCATGGCAGGTAAAACGCGCGTTGCCAAATATCAAGCAGATCGAACCAACCAAAAGCTGTATTTTTGTCGTCTATCTTGCCAAGCGGCAGGAAGTACCAACGATAAGCAGTTATACCAAGCACACTGTGAGAC
>NZ_JBEOPM010000102.1:0-277 GCF_040310165.1 Shewanella sp. AC91-MNA-CIBAN-0169 | reverse complement strand
GCCCAATTCTTTCGCCAGCTTCGCCGTCGTCAGCTTAGAATAATTAGGCGTTGCCGCTTCTGTAGCGTTACTGGCAACTGAGTCTGTGCTTACCTTGCCAGCACTAGATAGCATACTGGACGTATTTCTCGACCCATTCTTAGAAGCTTTATTAACGCCATTATTAGAGCCGTTGTTAAGGGCGCTCTTGTTATCGCTATCATGTACTTTTTCAAGGGACATGCGCACTTCATCACTGATACGAATAATGCGCTGCGCTTCCTCATAAGTATCAGCA
>NZ_JBEOPM010000101.1:0-278 GCF_040310165.1 Shewanella sp. AC91-MNA-CIBAN-0169 | reverse complement strand
GCTTTAGTGTGCCGAATCTTGATGAAGCGGTGGCTTGGTTTGATAAAAATAATGTCGAATTCAAAAAACGTCCCGAAGATGGCAGTATGAAAAATATCGCTTTTATTAAAGACGTTGACGGCTATTGGATCGAGATCGTACAAGCCGATTTGATGGGCTAGTTTTTAGGACCTGACAAACAACAGCGATGGCGTATCATTGACTTAAAAAGTTCACATATCAAAGGAGTGACCCCTGAATGCCTACCTCTGAGGCAGAAACCGCGGTAAGTAGTGAGA
>NZ_JBEOPM010000100.1:0-278 GCF_040310165.1 Shewanella sp. AC91-MNA-CIBAN-0169 | reverse complement strand
AGCGTAAATACAGGTGGTTGGCAGCGTTTTGAACAACGTTTAGCCGCGGGTTATGCCTCACTAAACGTTGCTATTTCAGGCGGAAGCGGCGATGCTGATTTGTATTTAAATTTCGGTGCGCCATCTTCAAATACACAATTTGTGTGTAGGCCATATAAAAACGGCAACACAGAAAGTTGCACTATTTCTGCACCCCAGGCAGGCGTATGGCACATAGATGTTAAAGGCTATCGTAATGCAAGTGGTATTACGCTAACTATAAATGCACAATAATTAAC
>NZ_JBEOPM010000099.1:0-279 GCF_040310165.1 Shewanella sp. AC91-MNA-CIBAN-0169 | reverse complement strand
ATACAACCTACTAAAATTATTAAACAAAAACAAAATAAAATACGATTAATTAAACAAGTAAAAAAATGCGAATTAAGTTCTTTGTATGGGGTTAATAGAGCATCACATAGCTTATTTTTACTCATTGAATGTGACTTTGATAAGAAAACCGATAAAGAAGCTATTTTTAAAGTGTTAATCACTAGAAAATTGACTGAATTTAAAGATGTGTCGGTAAAAATATTAAATTCCAGTTACTTAGCCGTCACCTTGCCACATATACCTACTCCCGAGTTAGAC
>NZ_JBEOPM010000098.1:0-279 GCF_040310165.1 Shewanella sp. AC91-MNA-CIBAN-0169 | reverse complement strand
GGGCAGAACATAGTATTAATTTTATAGCGCGGGCGTTAAACAGAAGTCCCAGTACCATATTAAGAGAAATCAGACGCAATAAAAGCCTGCGCGGTTACCGAGTCAATAACGCTCATAAGAAAGCTTGTGCAAGACGATCAAACAATGCGCTCAGCATCATCGCTGACGTATGGGACTGGGTCACAGACAAGCTTAAAGAGAACTGGAGTCCCCAGCAAATAGCAGGTGTTCATGGTGGACTCAGTCATATGAGCATTTATCGCTATATATGGACAAACA
>NZ_JBEOPM010000097.1:0-279 GCF_040310165.1 Shewanella sp. AC91-MNA-CIBAN-0169 | reverse complement strand
TCGAACCGCAGACCTCCTGCGTGCAAGGCAGGCGCTCTCCCAGCTGAGCTATAGCCCCATTTACATGCAGTTGAGATTTTACGTTTACCTTCTATGAAGGTCTTACCAAAAAAATTGGCTTGCCAATCGTTTCTAATCAAGGCGGTTGATAGCGACGTTTAGTTGACTAAACGAGTTATCATCCAACGCAGAGTAGGAAAGATTGGTGGGTCAGAGTGGACTTGAACCACCGACCTCACCCTTATCAGGGGTGCGCTCTAACCAGCTGAGCTACAGACC
>NZ_JBEOPM010000096.1:0-279 GCF_040310165.1 Shewanella sp. AC91-MNA-CIBAN-0169 | reverse complement strand
TAGCACTGGTGTTTAGCCTACAGACACCAATGAGTATTCACTCGATACAGAGTATAACGTATCAAATGTGTCCCATTCGTCTAGAGGCCTAGGACACCGCCCTTTCACGGCGGTAACAGGGGTTCGAATCCCCTATGGGATACCATATTTAAGATGGTTGAACATGATTCGAAAGAGTTCTTTGATTATCTATATAGCACTGGTGTTTAGCCTACAGACACCAATGAGTATTCACTCGATACAGAGTATAACGTATCAAATGTGTCCCATTCGTCTAGA
>NZ_JBEOPM010000095.1:0-280 GCF_040310165.1 Shewanella sp. AC91-MNA-CIBAN-0169 | reverse complement strand
GCTTCTGCCAGCGCCTCATTGAGCTTATCTTGTACGCGCTCGATATAAGACTCACGCTCACTGCGTTTTTCAGACAATAGCTTGGCAATCTCTTTATAACGCTCAGGAGCGAGATAACGAAAGGCGAGGTCTTCAAGCTCCCATTTAAGTTGGGCAATCCCTAATCTATGGGCCAGTGGGGCATAAATCGTCATGACCTCACGCGCCACCCGGTTTTGCCGCTCTAGATGAGAAAAGGTCAATTCGCGCATGGCAAAGGTACGTTCAGCCAGCTTAATCA
>NZ_JBEOPM010000094.1:0-280 GCF_040310165.1 Shewanella sp. AC91-MNA-CIBAN-0169 | reverse complement strand
ACGTCGCTATTATCTAACGCAACTTGAGGCAAAACTTGCTCAGTGCGCGCGGTGAAATCAGTGCCATTATTAAAAACCAACTCACCAATGTTAAGCTGCATGGTTTGGTCAGCAGTAATTTTTGCCATCGGCACAGCTTGACGGTAACTATCACCAAAGCCCGGCTTAAGCCCCATGGCCTTGTATGCATGTTCTACATACTCCACCGTCAGCTTCTCACCATGTGACAAGGGCCCACGACCTTCAAATTTATCGCTGGCGAGGGTTTGCACATCTTGAC
>NZ_JBEOPM010000093.1:0-281 GCF_040310165.1 Shewanella sp. AC91-MNA-CIBAN-0169 | reverse complement strand
GGATATCAATGCCAGCGGTATCGAATAATAGATACCGCCTTTGAGCATTGGCCAAAACGAATTGATGACAATTTGCGCCCGAGCAGGGTCCATGAATGGCAACAATGCCAGTAATTCAGCCAGCAATGAGGTTATAGACGCTAGCATTATTTTTGTTGACTTATATCAGCACCAAAGAATTCTTCGCTCAGCTTGGTCAATGTACCATCCGCTTTTAATGCGGCCATGGCTTCGTCTAGTTTGGCGACCACAGCATCATCACCTTTTAGCAATACTAAGCC
>NZ_JBEOPM010000092.1:0-281 GCF_040310165.1 Shewanella sp. AC91-MNA-CIBAN-0169 | reverse complement strand
GATTGGTATTGAGATATCGATAGGTCACGATTCCAAAAATATTGCCAATGCGGATGTCATCGTTGTATCGTCAGCGATTGATCGCAGCAATCCTGAAGTAAAAGCAGCGCTTGAAGCGCGTCTGCCAGTGGTACGCCGCGCCGATATGTTGGGTGAATTAATGCGTTATCGTCATGGCATTGCCGTGGCCGGCGCGCATGGCAAGACCACAACGACCAGTTTGCTCACTACGATGATGGCAGAAGGGCAGCTCGATCCTACCTACGTGATTGGTGGTAAGC
>NZ_JBEOPM010000091.1:0-282 GCF_040310165.1 Shewanella sp. AC91-MNA-CIBAN-0169 | reverse complement strand
ATCATGGGCTTTGCGCCAATGCTATTCCTGTAAGGATGCGACTCGATGATATAAGCACTATTACATACAGTCATCATAAGAATAAATTATGTTTCAACCATTTCATTTTAGCTGTAAAACATCGACAATGTCGGTATCTGAATTATATCGTGCATACCCTAAACTTTCAGCAGATCGTTACCCATTTGCACGTGACCAAACTAAGGACAATCTATGGCTATTGCCGCTTCACGCTCTGCACCTATTGGCTTGGTCATTGGTTGCGTTATATTCGGTCTAGGC
>NZ_JBEOPM010000090.1:0-288 GCF_040310165.1 Shewanella sp. AC91-MNA-CIBAN-0169 | reverse complement strand
CTGGCAGGGGTAAAGGTGTAAACGCCATCACTGTCCAGGCTAAAGGTACCGACACCGGCAATCACCACATCGGTTCCATCAGCGGTATGCACGGTTGCATCGCCCGCGACAGTAAAGGTGGTGACAGTAATCGGGCCATCCACACTGGTGCCGTCAATCACATTACCGGTCACTTCAGGGCTGTCTTCTGCAATACTGCGGGTTTCATTGTTATCAGTGAAATCATCGTTCACCGGCGTGACCGTTAAGCTCAATGTTGAGGTGTCATTGGCGCCAGAGCCAGCGGGT
>NZ_JBEOPM010000089.1:0-292 GCF_040310165.1 Shewanella sp. AC91-MNA-CIBAN-0169 | reverse complement strand
GGTTTAGGGGGTTGGGGTTTAGAACAGTTTGCCCCAAATACGTGGGGCTTTATGAACGAGCATGGTGATACGCATCAAGGTTACACGAGTACCAGCTTTGTGATATTGACGCCAAATGGTCGCGGTATAATGGAGAACTGGATTGGCGCAGGTTTTGATAGTGATGGTTCAGACAGTTGCGGTGGTAAGGGACAGCGTCTGTGTAATGATAGGAGTGCTGATTTAGAAATTGATACCAGTAAAACGGTAAACGGGTTTTACCCTCTAAAGCTAACTGTGAATGGATATAATC
>NZ_JBEOPM010000088.1:0-297 GCF_040310165.1 Shewanella sp. AC91-MNA-CIBAN-0169 | reverse complement strand
AGTGAGTGAAAAGTAATATCGAACCATCACGCACTGCTGATATATATTTTTCTTGCTTGCTGTGCCTGCGCAGACAGAGGCGACAAAAAATTGATATCAGCAATACCATCGCGTTTTAGAATAGTTTGACTATATGTCAACCATAATATCACGACAGCATCCACCTCACTGACCAGACTCATGTATAGCTTGCACTCGGTTTCATTGTATTGATATTATTTTGGATTGACGATATATGGGAAGCATCAGAGAAATTTAAGTCCATCAAATGCCGTTAAGTGCCGTTAAGTATAGATA
>NZ_JBEOPM010000087.1:0-298 GCF_040310165.1 Shewanella sp. AC91-MNA-CIBAN-0169 | reverse complement strand
TCTAATGAAACTGTAGAGATTTATAGCTTAAAATAAGCAAAATCTTAAAGGTATTTATCATGATTAGAAAAACGAAAATCACTGTCAGCTCTCTTCAAAAATTAGAATATGCCAAGCTGATGGTCGAACAGGGTTACACAAATAAACAAATCGAAGATATGTCAGGTGCGGGTAAATCTGCTGTGTCTCGATGGAAAGTGCAGTACCAAGCTGAATTAGCTGGTAAAACACCAGAAAATGCCAAAGCATTAACTGAAGACCAACGAAGAATTCAACTCCTAGAAGCCCAACTAAAACA
>NZ_JBEOPM010000086.1:0-299 GCF_040310165.1 Shewanella sp. AC91-MNA-CIBAN-0169 | reverse complement strand
GCTCCAAATTTATCATTGAGCAGGTATTTTTAGACAATCAGAACATCGATGCTAGGTGTACTTCGCTAGACGCATACGCTGAAGATGTACTTGCCTGGACGCTTACGGACCATACATTTTTATGAACAGGAATAAAAATAGACACAAAAAGTGTAAGTAAAGTATTAATTGTTTGGATTGTTTGGTAAAACGTTGAAGGTTTTTAGAGAAATAATACAGAAATAAAATATGGTGGTCGCTACTGGGCTCGAACCAGTGACCCCCTCCTTGTAAGGGAGGTGCTCTCCCAGCTGAGCTAA
>NZ_JBEOPM010000085.1:0-305 GCF_040310165.1 Shewanella sp. AC91-MNA-CIBAN-0169 | reverse complement strand
ATTTTTGGAACGAAATTGAGCTAATAGAGACTAGAAAAAATGCACAATTTGGGACTGAGATAGATGTGATGTTCCCTGATGGATTGAATGAACAGCAGCGTATTGATCTAGTTGAAAAATATAGTCAATATTTATCAGATAGATATAACATTCTAGTCGATGTTTCGATTCATCGACCACATACCCATATTCAGCATAAAAATGATGGGCAAATTGCAGAGCTTACAAATGATAATTTTCATGCTCATATACTCCTTTCTAGTCGTGAAATTATTGCAGAAAAAGACGGTGATTATTCGTTATCC
>NZ_JBEOPM010000084.1:0-329 GCF_040310165.1 Shewanella sp. AC91-MNA-CIBAN-0169 | reverse complement strand
AAAAGACCGTCCGCAGTGACACAGGCGATCTTGAGATCTCCACCCCAAGAGACCGTCATGGTGACTTTGAACCTACACTCGTGCGCAAGCATCAAACCCGTATCTCAGGTCTTGATGACAAGATCATATTCCTTTACGCCAAGGGTCAAACCACCACCGAGATTGTAGAGAGCATTAAAGAGCTCTACGATGTCGACATCTCAAGCACCCTGGTTTCAAGAGTCACCGATAACATATTAGAGGACATCACCGCTTGGCAGAACCGGCCATTGAGCAGTGTTTATCCTATCGTCTATTTGGACTGCATCGTCGTGAAGATACGTCAAGAC
>NZ_JBEOPM010000083.1:0-344 GCF_040310165.1 Shewanella sp. AC91-MNA-CIBAN-0169 | reverse complement strand
ACTGAAAACAGCGCCGTCGATGGCGCTGTGGCCGCAACCTACACCACCTTTGATGAAGACGGTGATGCACTGACGGTGGACTTCACCCCTGGCAGCAATGACGACAGTTACTATGCGTTAGTCAACGGCGAAGTGGTATTAACCCAAGCGGGTGCTGACTTGGTTAACAACGGCGGCACGCTGCCGGCGGTTAATTTAACCGTTTCTGATGGCAGCTTAACTGGCCAAGACAGTGACACTCCGGTGATCACTGCAATGAATGATGACTTCACTGATAACAATGAAACCCGCACCCTTGCAGAAGACAGCCCTGAAGTGACCGGTAATGTGATTGACGGCACCAG
>NZ_JBEOPM010000082.1:0-352 GCF_040310165.1 Shewanella sp. AC91-MNA-CIBAN-0169 | reverse complement strand
GGTTCATGACTGGGGTGAAGTCGTAACAAGGTAGCCCTAGGGGAACCTGGGGCTGGATCACCTCCTTACCTATACGACTAACTCAATACCTAAAGTGCAGAGATGCATGTGAGTGTTCACACAGATTACTTGTTAACTTCTTCGGAAGTAGAGTGAAACACACCGCTTGCCGGTTAAGTGTTGTTCTTTAACAATTTGGAAAGCTGATAGTACTAACTAAAGGCGCATGAATGACGATTCGTTGTTATTGATGTGATTACGTTAGTGCGAAAAACGTTAATGCGAAAGCATTAACACTTGAGTTCTCAAAACACTGTTTAAGTGTCTTGAATATTCTAAAAACTAAGGCGAG
>NZ_JBEOPM010000081.1:0-354 GCF_040310165.1 Shewanella sp. AC91-MNA-CIBAN-0169 | reverse complement strand
TATCCCGATATTATTTGCGCTATTTTCCTCGTTTGACGGCAATTTATCTCATTTTTATGACCATTTTTAAAATGAGGACACGCCCTAATATTTTGGCTTTTTTAATAAGAATTTTTAGTAAAAATTCTGAATGTTCAACAGACCCTAAATAACGTATCCATTTTATTTAGTATCGACTATAAGTTAAAAAGGCGCTAACTTAGCAAATAACAGGTTAAAAAATAACTATACGGTTATCATTGTTATTATGGGAAAATAAAGCGCTTAAATTTATCGATGATATCATACACATATGATATCACTGCATCGGTTTAATTGGGTAACAGAGTGCTAATTTTGCTCTTAGAATAGGCT
>NZ_JBEOPM010000080.1:0-357 GCF_040310165.1 Shewanella sp. AC91-MNA-CIBAN-0169 | reverse complement strand
ATTCAAAACGGTATCCGAGTAAAAACGTCTTCTTATTCTCATCATTTGCCTAACGTCACTATGTGCAAGGCCAAAGCATCGAGCAACTATCCGGTGTCTATCATGGCGAACCGTGAAGTTACGCGTAATGGCTATGATGAAGCGATCATGATGGATTCACAAGGCTATGTCTGTCAGGGTTCAGGCGAGAATTTATTCTTAGTCAAGAACGGCGAGCTCCATACGCCAGACTTAGCGGGCGGGGCATTGGACGGTATTACTCGTCGTACCATTATCCAATTTGCCGAAGATTTAGGTATCAAAGTCACTGAACGTCGTATCACTCGTGATGAGTTTTATTTGGCGGATGAGATATTT
>NZ_JBEOPM010000079.1:0-361 GCF_040310165.1 Shewanella sp. AC91-MNA-CIBAN-0169 | reverse complement strand
GGTGGGTCAGAGTGGACTTGAACCACCGACCTCACCCTTATCAGGGGTGCGCTCTAACCAGCTGAGCTACAGACCCATTCTTTTTGGTCTTTTAACCCTTACTCGGCGTTACTTTCTTCGTTTCTCAGTCATGTGCTAAAAGCACACTCCTTGCGAGACTCATCAAGTGCCTTGATTAAGAATCAAAATCCTCAAAAATACCTTTCGATATCTTTCTCTTTCTTCTATCAAGTAATCTGTGTGAACACTCACATGCATCTCTGCACTTTTAGGTATTGAGTTAATCGTATAGGTAAGGAGGTGATCCAGCCCCAGGTTCCCCTAGGGCTACCTTGTTACGACTTCACCCCAGTCATGAACC
>NZ_JBEOPM010000078.1:0-368 GCF_040310165.1 Shewanella sp. AC91-MNA-CIBAN-0169 | reverse complement strand
GCTAAATGGTTCAATCTTTCAGTCTTTAAACTCCTAAAGAATCGTTCCATCACGGCATTATCCCAACAATTTCCTCTACGACTCATACTTTGTTCAATGCCTAAGTGCTTTAGCTTTTCTCTGAACACGTTAGCAGAGTACTGGCAACCCTGGTCTGAGTGAAACATCAACTCCTGTGTATTTGGCCTCTGACGTTGTATCGCGTTATTTAATGCCGCTGTCGCTAACGCGGCATTGGGTTGGCTTGATAAGGCATACCCAACGATTTCTTTCGTTCCTAAATCAAGTACACAGGCTAAATAACTCCATCCTTGATGTGATTTTATGTAGGTAATGTCACCCACCCAATGAGTGTTATAAGTCGTAGG
>NZ_JBEOPM010000077.1:0-369 GCF_040310165.1 Shewanella sp. AC91-MNA-CIBAN-0169 | reverse complement strand
CACAATACAGAACCGTTATCGCAAAATGCCTTCGAATCACATTACTTAATGTTGGGGCTGGGTTACGAATATCGTAGAGGTCGGCACGGTTGGTTAGCTGAATATCATCGTTATGATGGCATGGTGAGTTGGGATAAAAACTTCTCGGAAGCCTCTAATGAAGCGGTGTTGGGTTATCGCTATTACTTCAATAGCAGCGCCATCGAATTCACTATGGTTGAGAACTTTTTAAACATGGATAACAGTGCTGATATAGCTTATGTATTAGGTTATCGGCATAAATTTTAGATCCTAGGTTCTAGAGCGCTGCGCTTCTAGGGCGGACTGCGTCCTGCTAAGGACAGCTGCGCTGTTAAGCTTAGATCCTAG
>NZ_JBEOPM010000076.1:0-382 GCF_040310165.1 Shewanella sp. AC91-MNA-CIBAN-0169 | reverse complement strand
GAGCGGTAGTTCAGTTGGTTAGAATACCGGCCTGTCACGCCGGGGGTCGCGGGTTCGAGTCCCGTCCGCTCCGCCAAATAAGAAAAAAGCCTCTACAGAAATGTAGGGGCTTTTTTCTTATGAAAAATCAAAAGATTTGGTGTTTTTACTTAGCCAGAAATCAGCCATATGAGCTAATGTTAGTGTATTTATGTAATTCCATCGCAGATCAATAGAAACCGGCCTGTCACGCCGGAGGTCGCGGGTTCACTGTTTCAACATCAGCGTCCGTTCCGCCAAATAAGATGAAAGCCTCTACAGCAATGTAGGGGCTTTTTTCTTATGAAAAATTACCAGAATTGGTGATTCAGCCTAGGATGCAATACCTGCTAGATTATCAAAT
>NZ_JBEOPM010000075.1:0-408 GCF_040310165.1 Shewanella sp. AC91-MNA-CIBAN-0169 | reverse complement strand
GACCGCTTCTTCTTGGCAATTGGCTTCGTCCGCTAAGCTGGCGAAATACAAGACGTTGATAGTCATCGTTGCTTCAGTGTTTGGTGCTACGTCAATATTACTCATAAAAACCTTCCATTCTGTGCAAACTATCGAGCGTTATAACTATAGTCAGTTAAAAGTAATATCGACACATCACGCACTGCTGATATCTATTTTTTTTGCTTGCTATGCCTGCGCAGACAGAGGCTTCAAAAAATTGATATCAGCAGTACCGTAGCGATTTTAGGATATTTTGACTATAGTTATAACATAATCAAAGTATGAAAACGGTAAAATGATTATAGAGCGCAAAGTAAAAAACCCTTATCTGCCTATATAAAAAATAGACAAATAAAGGGTTGGTTTTAAAGCATAACCGTCATTTAG
>NZ_JBEOPM010000074.1:0-408 GCF_040310165.1 Shewanella sp. AC91-MNA-CIBAN-0169 | reverse complement strand
GTCGACTTCTCCTTACCTGCGGAGCGTGTGGTGAGAACATTGGATCAAATCATCGAATGGCGTGGAAAACCAAAACAGATACGCAGTGATAATGGTCCAGAGTATATAAGTGCGGTACTGGCTGCCTGGGCTGAAAAACACAATGTAGAACTGAAATTTATTCAGCCTGGCAATCCACAGCAGAATGCCTATGTAGAACGCTATAATCGGACTGTGCGATACGAATGGCTGAGCCAATATCTTTGGAATAGTATTGCCGAGGTACAGGAACATGCGACACAATGGCTATGGTTTTATAACAATGAAAGACCCAATACAGCAATTGGTGGTGTCCCACCAAAGCAAAAACTGGCACTAGTGGCCTAAGTCTCTACTTTTGATCTCAGCTAAAAATGGGGAGATTACCCA
>NZ_JBEOPM010000073.1:0-417 GCF_040310165.1 Shewanella sp. AC91-MNA-CIBAN-0169 | reverse complement strand
GGTAAAACACCAGAAAATGCCAAAGCATTAACTGAAGACCAACGAAGAATTCAACTCCTAGAAGCCCAACTAAAACAAGCAATGAGGGATAATGATATCTTAAAAAAGGCTGCAGCTTTCTTCATTCGAGACAATCAAAACTTAAAATGATGCGCGAAGTAAAGAAAGCAAACCCAGGCTTTAGAATGAGTGAGTTGTGCCGCGTATTCGAGATCAGTTGCAGTAGTTTTTATTACAAACCGATATCACAAAGCGTTGAAAAACAGACTCTGATACAATTTGTAGAGCAGCTTTCTCTGATTCAAATGCGACGTATGGCAAACGTCGAATACAGGCCGACTTATTAGATTTAGAGTGTAAAGTCGGGGTTTACGCCATTGCTACAGTAATGAAAAATTTGGGATTAAAAGCGATTAG
>NZ_JBEOPM010000072.1:0-419 GCF_040310165.1 Shewanella sp. AC91-MNA-CIBAN-0169 | reverse complement strand
GAATAGAAAACTAAGGCCAATAAGCTTTGGGTAAGCAGAGTATTATCTTGACTCACCGGGAGCGTCCATATATGGCCTATCGGAAGCGGTAGCGTTTTCGAATAAGGCTGAGGCAGTTACCCAATAAAGTCAAAAGCTGGATCAATCCCCATGGCGACCTTTTCGCTGTTTGAAAATGTTGCGGGGCGGCTGGGAGTTCCAAGATGGAACAGCCGTTGGTTTCCTCTTGGTCTGGTGTGGGCGAAGCGCCACGAAGTTAGTGGCCGCAGGCCATAACCTAAACAAGCTTTGGGGCATAAACGTGTTGGTATATTGACGTTAAAATGGATAAATTCAACTCTAAACTTGAGGCCGTTGAAGAAAATAGCGTGAGCCTGACAGGACGTCAGGCTAGCTTTCGCGGTACAGGATGTACCATC
>NZ_JBEOPM010000071.1:0-460 GCF_040310165.1 Shewanella sp. AC91-MNA-CIBAN-0169 | reverse complement strand
TAATCCCCCCTAAAAATAGTAGATTTCAAAAGTAGAATTTTCTCGTAATATATACGCAGGGAGATTCTGCATGAAAACATCAAAATTTAGCGACAGCCAAATCCTAGCAATCCTTAAACAAGCCGAAGCTGGCACCCCAGTTCCGGGGCTTTGCCGTGAGCATGGCATGAGCTCTGCGACCTTCTACAAATGGCGCGCCAAATTCGGTGGCATGGACGCTTCTATGATGGCGCGATTGAAGGAGTTAGAGGCTGAGAATTCACGACTCAAAAAAATGTATGCCGAAGAGCGACTCAAAGCTGAAATACTCAAAGAGGCCATCGAAAAAAAGTGGTAAAGCCGTCGCGGCGGCGGGAGCTGGCGCAAAAGGCGGTGCAAGATAAAGCCATTTCGATCGCATTTGCGTGTGCCTTGTTTGGACTCAGTGAGAGCTGTTATCGCTATCAGGCAAAACTCAGTG
>NZ_JBEOPM010000070.1:0-476 GCF_040310165.1 Shewanella sp. AC91-MNA-CIBAN-0169 | reverse complement strand
ACGAGATCCGCACCGGCTTGGGTTAATACCACTTCGCCGTTGACTAACGCATAGTAACCGTCGTCATTGCTGCCTGGAGTAAAGTCAACCGTCAGTAAATCACCGTCTTCATCAAAGGTGGTGTAGGTTGCTGCCACATCGCCATCGATGGCGCTGTTTTCAGTAAAGTCATTGGCGACCACATCAATGGTAGGCGCATCGTTGGTCGGAGTGATCACCGGAGTGTCACTGTCTTGGCCCGTTAAGCTGCCATCAGAAACGGTTAAATCAACCGGCGGCAGCGTGCCGCCGTTGTTAACCAAGTCAGCACCCGCTTGGGTTAATACCACTTCGCCGTTCACCAACGCGTAGTAACCGTCGTCATTGCTGCCTGGAGTGAAGTCAACCGTCAGTAAATCACCGTCTTCATCAAAGGTGGTGTAGGTTGCTGCCACATCGCCATCAACGGCGCTGTTTTCAGTAAAGTCATTGGCGAC
>NZ_JBEOPM010000069.1:0-488 GCF_040310165.1 Shewanella sp. AC91-MNA-CIBAN-0169 | reverse complement strand
TTCACTGATAACAATGAAACCCGCACCCTTGCAGAAGACAGCCCTGAAGTGACCGGTAATGTGATTGACGGCACCAGTGTGGATGGCCCGATTACCGTCACCACCTTTACTGTCGCGGGCGATGCAACCGTGCATACCGCTGATGGAACCGATGTGGTGATCGCCGGTGTCGGTACCTTTAGCCTGGACAGTGATGGCGTTTACACCTTTACCCCTGCCAGCAATTACAATGGCGCGGTGCCGGTTGTCACGTACACCTTAACCGATGGCTCTGGCGCCAATGACACCTCAACATTGAGCTTAACGGTCACGCCGGTGAACGATGATTTCACTGATAACAATGAAACCCGCAGTATTGCAGAAGACAGCCCTGAAGTGACCGGTAATGTGATTGACGGCACCAGTGTGGATGGCCCGATTACCGTCACCACCTTTACTGTCGCGGGCGATGCAACCGTGCATACCGCTGATGGAACCGATGTGGTGAT
>NZ_JBEOPM010000068.1:0-509 GCF_040310165.1 Shewanella sp. AC91-MNA-CIBAN-0169 | reverse complement strand
TGTATATCACACCACAGTTATTGTTCTAGTTCATAAATGCCTTATTCAACTCTGAACTTGAGGCCGTTGAAGAAAATAGCGTGAGCTGGCCATGGACGGCCAGCTCGCTTTCGAGGGGAAGGGACGCCCCATCGGGGGCGTTAGCATTTTCGAATAAAGCCGAAGCCATCTACAAATGCCGGTCAAAGTTAAATCTGACACCATGGCGACCTTTTCGCATCTATTGTCATTTCATTCATTGGAAAATGTTGCGGTGTGGCTGGGCCCATTCTTGAATTTAGTGGGAATTTAGTGGGGTCAGGGTAAACTTTTATAAAAACAGTTCAAAACTTATCCCTTAAGCTAATTTCTGTCCAAAAACGAGCTAGTCACTGCTTTAAAATATCTAAATTCAGCTTTGAACTTGAGGCCGTTGAAGAAAATAGCGTGAGCTGGCCATGGATGATGAGATGGACGCTCCCTAATACGGCGTCAATGCGCCAAACTGTTGTTGAACCGCACAGTTACTT
>NZ_JBEOPM010000067.1:0-521 GCF_040310165.1 Shewanella sp. AC91-MNA-CIBAN-0169 | reverse complement strand
GTTATTTAAAGGCGCTGTTGGTGCATTACCCGCATTAACTGAATATTGTGAGCATTTAGACCGAAAACGACGACAAGGTGCTGCAAATTGCCAGCGTTGGCTGTGCGCTTAAGTCTTAACTTCCACCCCAAATTACAATTCACTTTGAACTTGATTAACATCAAGTTTTTCAGCGGTGCTGAATTCTGCTGATGGCGAATAAACCACTCATATAACGCTATGATTTAGACATATGGATTGAAGTTGGTGAGTTGATTGCATCGAGCTGAACTCTCTCCAAAGCAATGAAAACGAGATATGTTACTTATTTAAATGATGGGTGGCATTGTTTTGGCATTAAAACGAGATATTTTACTTATTTAAATGATGGGTGGCATTGTTTTGGCATTGTTTTGGCATTGTTTTCTATGATTTAGACATATGGATTGAAGTTGGTGAGTTGATTGCATCGAGCTGAACTCTCTCCAAAGCAATGAAAACGAGATATGTTACTTATTTAAATGATGGGTGGCATTGTTTTG
>NZ_JBEOPM010000066.1:0-532 GCF_040310165.1 Shewanella sp. AC91-MNA-CIBAN-0169 | reverse complement strand
CGCCATCGACGGCGCTGTTTTCAGTAAAGTCATTGGCGACCACATCAATGGTCGGCGCATCGTTGGTCGGCGCAATACCCGGCGTGTCACTGTCTTGACCGGTTAAGCTGCCATCCGAGACGGTTAAATCCACTGGTGGCAGGGTGCCACCGTTGTTGACGAGATCCGCACCGGCTTGGGTTAATACCACTTCGCCGTTAACCAACGCATAGTAACTGTCGTCATTGCTGCCTGGGGTAAAGTCAACCGTCAGTGCATCACCGTCTTCATCAAAGGTGGTGTAGGTTGCGGCCACAGCGCCATCGACGGCGCTGTTTTCAGTAAAGTCATTGGCGACCACATCAATGGTCGGCGCATCGTTGGTCGGCGCAATACCCGGCGTGTCACTGTCTTGACCGGTTAAGCTGCCATCCGAGACGGTCAAATCCACCGGCGGCAAGGTGCCACCGTTGTTGACGAGATCCGCACCGGCTTGGGTTAATACCACTTCGCCGTTGACTAACGCATAGTAACCGTCGTCATTGCTGCCTGG
>NZ_JBEOPM010000065.1:0-583 GCF_040310165.1 Shewanella sp. AC91-MNA-CIBAN-0169 | reverse complement strand
CAATGCCGATCGTTTAAGGGCACTTGACCGATCTTGCAGATGAAAGATAATCCCTACCAGTATTCTGGTGGGGATTTTTTATGTTTGAGCAAGAGCTTGAATTAGTTCATGAGTCTGTTGAAGAAAGTGGGTCTTATGGTTCTGTAATGGAGGCTATTGATTCTGAGTGGATCGAACAATCACTCCTTTCAGCTAACAAGGCGAGTATCCGTAATCGCCGTCTGCCTGCGCAGCAGGCAGTCTGGCTAGTGCTTTGGATGGGATTAATACGTAACCAGTCCATCAAAGAAGTCTGTAGCTCGATGGATATAGCACTTCAATCTGGAGACTCCACCTGGTCTCGTGTAGCACCGAGTGTATTGACGGATTGCCGACGACGCTTAGGTGAAGCCCCAATGTCTTACTTATTTAAATCCACTATATCAGCCTGGCTTGAGCAAGCGTTAGGGGACCAAAATACACTAGGGCTTACCACTCTTGCCGTTGATGGAACGGTGTTTCGTTGCCAAGACTCTGAAGAAAATGCCAATGAGTTTGGTTTTATTTCAAAAACACACAAACCCTATCCTCAACTTCGATTAGT
>NZ_JBEOPM010000064.1:0-593 GCF_040310165.1 Shewanella sp. AC91-MNA-CIBAN-0169 | reverse complement strand
CCCCAAGGTCAAAAAGAATGGTACATCACAGCCAATGCAGCCAGCGTCTGGTCAGAGTCAGATGAGTTATTAGCTGATTACTACCAAAATGCGATTAGCAGCGGCTTAAAATGGCAAATCACTGAGGATTTATTGTTTGATGCTAAATACACTTGGCAATTTAGCGGTGATAACCATTTAGACTCCTTAACAATGTGGTTTCACGATGCTTTTGGATTTGAGCAAAATGGTCGTAATAAACAAGCGAAACACCAAAGTCAGATCCATTCAGAAAAATACCATATCAATGTTGAAAACTTTAATGGTGAAACCCTCAATAATGCTCTTACTGCATACCTAGGTTATCAATTACTGCAAAATGAACACCATGGTATTTCCATCGGGGGAACCTTGTACTACAAGTATGTAGATTCAGGCCCATTTGTTGATGAAAGTTTCCAGCAAAGCGTACAAATCAATTACGGTTATCACAATGGCAATCACCATGTGAACTCGACTTTAGGAATGAGTTTCTTACACAATACAGAACCGTTATCGCAAAATGCCTTCGAATCACATTACTTAATGTTGGGGCTGGGTTACGAATATCGTAG
>NZ_JBEOPM010000063.1:0-664 GCF_040310165.1 Shewanella sp. AC91-MNA-CIBAN-0169 | reverse complement strand
ACACCGCGCACAGTAATAACACGACGAGGCTGTTTAGGGTCGGTTTCAATCTCGGCGCGTAACCTAGATATATGCACGTCGATAGAACGGTCGAAGGCTTCCAAATCTGACCCTTGAAGTCCATTCATGAGTTGGTCGCGGGTTAATACTCGCCCTACGCCGTCTGCAAGTATCGAAAGAAGTTGGAACTGATAGGAGGTAAGGTCGCAGCGTTTGCCGTCTATCCGTGCCTCCATAGCATCCTTGTCGACTTCTAGTGCGCCAAAGCGAACGACATTGACGGTTTGCGAATGTGTACCTCGGCGCAATATGGCACGTAGCCGAGCGAGCAATTCTCGCGGTTCAAATGGTTTGGGCAAATAATCGTCAGCCCCCATTTCTAACCCCAACACACGATCAAGCGGGTCGCCCTTTGCAGTGAGCATTAAAATGGGAATGGCTTCGGTTGCCCTGAGTGTTCGGCATACTTCCAAACCATCAATATCAGGCAACATTAAATCAAGAATTGCCGCTCGAAAATTTCCTTGTTGCTGCAAAGCTAATCCAGAAGAACCATCTATTGCAGACGTGACAGAGTACCCCTCTTTCTCAAGATACTCTTTGATCATTGCTGCGAGACGTTCATCGTCGTCGATTAGCAAAATGTTGTCAGTCGTTTTGGTCA
>NZ_JBEOPM010000062.1:0-824 GCF_040310165.1 Shewanella sp. AC91-MNA-CIBAN-0169 | reverse complement strand
AGTACTTGACCACGTTCTACGTCATCACGCTTAGTACCACGTAATAACACACCACAGTTTTCGCCAGCACGACCTTCGTCAAGTAGCTTGCGGAACATTTCTACACCAGTACACGTTGTTTTAGTTGTTGGACGAACACCAACAATTTCAACTTCGTCTGATACGCGAACGATACCACGTTCAACACGACCTGTTACCACTGTACCACGACCTGAAATCGAGAATACGTCTTCGATTGGTAGTAGGAATGGCTTATCGATGTCACGAGCTGGTTCTGGAATATAAGTATCTAGGGCTTCTGCAAGCTCAAGAATTTTTGCTTCCCACTCTGGCTGGCCTTCTAGTGCCTTAAGAGCTGAACCTTGAATTACTGGTAAATCATCACCTGGGAAGTCGTATTCTGAAAGAAGCTCACGCACTTCCATTTCTACTAATTCTAGTAATTCTTCGTCATCTACCATGTCACATTTGTTCATGAATACGATGATGAAAGGTACGCCTACTTGACGTGAAAGCAAGATGTGCTCACGTGTCTGTGGCATTGGGCCGTCTGTAGCAGCAACTACTAAGATTGCGCCGTCCATCTGTGCAGCACCGGTAATCATGTTTTTAACATAATCCGCGTGACCTGGACAATCTACGTGTGCGTAGTGACGAATTGGTGTGTCATATTCGATGTGAGAAGTATTAATTGTAATACCGCGCTCACGCTCTTCTGGAGCGTTATCGATTTGAGCGAAGTTTTTAACTTCACCACCATAAGTTTTAGACAAAACGGCAGAGATTGCTGCTGTTAAAGTTGTTTTACCATGGTCAACGTGACC
>NZ_JBEOPM010000061.1:0-1067 GCF_040310165.1 Shewanella sp. AC91-MNA-CIBAN-0169 | reverse complement strand
ATCCACGCTCAGTGCTCTATATACCTAGCCGTTATCCACTTAAATATAAACAGTAATGCTTATCCGAATAGCATTATAGTGAATGGGCAGCTTTGTGGCGAAGCCACACTTAAAGCTGTCCAGCCCGAAGGGCGATCATTGCACGCCTTGTTATGAGTTGAATGTGGCACTGATGTAACCCGCTATTTCACGAACCAATGGCTCTGCTGATATTCCTTTTGCTACAACAGTGTAACCTGACCAATTATCCCACTCTAGGCCGACAACTTCATTGCCTCTTTTAAAGTCCTGAAATACCTCGTCGAAGCCAGCAACTTCCTTAGAAACAACCTCAAGACAAAATTTTGCAGCGATTTCATCAGTTACACTTCTGTACATACCACCTTCGATTTTTTCGAAATCGAAAAAGAAAAACGAAGCCACCCATTATTTGAACAAGTAACATAACTCGTTTTCATGGCTTTGGCGAGGGTTACGCTCGATGTACTCAACTCATCAATTTCAATCGATATAACTAAAATATCATTGTTAAATAAGTGATTTATGGTCATCAAAGAAATTCGGCACAGCAGAAAAATTTGATAGTTATCAAGTGTCAGGTGAATTGTAATTTAAGTGGGGATGATGACTTAAGCGCACAGCCAGCGCTGAAAATTTGCAGCGCCTTGTCGTCGTTTTCGGTCTAAATGTTCACAATATTCAGTTAATGCGGGTAATGCTCCGACAGCGCCTTTAAATAATGCACCAAACTCTGTGGTGATTTTAAGCCAATTCTCTGCGGGGATGTTTAGCCTATTAAGTATCTCATGGTTGCTTGAGCTAATGGCTCCACGCTTATCTTCTCGAATCAGTTGAAGTGGATGACCATGTTTTAATTTCGAAGACTTAAGTCTTGAATCTTGTGGAGGGATAGCTTGCTTGTAATAAAGAGGAACCCGTGGGTTCAAAGTCCTATCTTTCGCCAAATAAAAAGGCCCGCTATAAATAGCGTAATGCTATTCGGATAAGCATTACTGTTTATATTTAAGTGGATAACGGCTAGGTATATAGAGCACTGAGCGTGGATA
>NZ_JBEOPM010000059.1:0-1532 GCF_040310165.1 Shewanella sp. AC91-MNA-CIBAN-0169 | reverse complement strand
GGCCATATATGGACGCTCCCGGTGAGTCAAGATAATACTCTGCTTACCCAAAGCTTATTGGCCTTAGTTTTCTATTCTATTGCTTCACACTTGTCATTGCTTTTGATGCGGCTCATTTACCGCTAGAAGCGGTTGTACTGCCATATATACGGGCTTAACAGTCAAGCTGCGCCCCTAATGAAATCCGTACCACTGCGCCTATCAATTGAAACATCCATGCGGATTAGGTTTACACTATCCTTGGCCTATTCAGGCTAGCACTGGTTGGACTGAGCCATTTCTTCATCGTTTACAACAACCTTGGTGAGTGTTTAATGTGCTATCTTGCGGCTATTATCATCCAGTCGGGTTTATTACCCTTGGCCAGCCCGAGCTCAGCAAGATAGCGACAACAGTGTTAACAAGTACCATGGTTTACACCTTGATTGGCTGCATATTGCGGAGCATAAGGCACTTGTTTTTGTAATAAAATCCATATCAGTCTGGCGAGCTTATGTGCGGTGGCAACCACCGTACTACAGATGCTTTTTCGGCTTCTTAACTGCGTTATCCAACGATTTAAATCATCTTGTTTTTTACTCGCATGGCTGACGATTGTTCTGGCGCCATGAATAAGTTGCTTGCGTAAATAGCTGTTACCTCGTTTGGTAATACTGCCATTAACACTTCTATGGCCAGAAGCATATTGCTTGGGGGTTAACCCAAGCCACACACCCAGTTCTTTAGCGGTATTAAAAGCTTGGCCTCGGCCAATTGATGCGACGAACGCTGATGCTATGATGGGGCCGATACCTGGAATGCTTAATAATATTTTGCCATCAGGCTCACGCTCAATAAGCTTTTTTATCAAGGTATTAATTCTGTCTAAACGTGTATTTACACTTTGATATTCACCCCAGAAGTCATTTGCAATCAGCTTGATTATGGGACGTTGTGATGCATCATTAATGATGTCCCAAATGGCCACCTCAAACGCTTTATAGCCTTGGGCAAAACAAATGCCAAAATCAACTAAGACACCTCTAATTTGGTTAGTACAGGCGGTTTTCTCCTTTACTAATCGCTCCCTGATACGGTGTAACATCAATATCTCTTGCTGCTCTTCGGTTTTCACTGGCACGAAACGAATGTTAGGCCTAAAGCTGGCTTCATAAATCGCCATAGTGTCATTGTTATCATTTTTACTGCCTCGCACGAACGGGGTGACATGTTGGGCAGGAATAAGCTTAACGTTATGCCCCATAGCGAGAAACTTACGTCCCCAGTAATGGGATGAATAACAAGCCTCGAAGACCACATCGCAATTGGGTTGTTGCAGCATAAATTCGGTCAGTTGAGTGCGATTTAAACGCTTATTGAAGACTTGTTTTGCATGACAATCCATCCCAAGGACTTGAAATACATTCTTGGCCAAATCAATCGAAATAGTGGTAACTTTCATGGTGGACGCTCCTTAAGTAACTGTGCGGTTCAACAACAGTTTGGCGCATTGACGCCGTATTAGGGAGCGTCCATCTCATCATCCATGGCCA
>NZ_JBEOPM010000058.1:0-1612 GCF_040310165.1 Shewanella sp. AC91-MNA-CIBAN-0169 | reverse complement strand
TGCAGAATCTCCCTGCGTATATATTACGAGAAAATTCTACTTTTGAAATCTACTATTTTTAGGGGGGATTACCCATTAATTTATGCACATGCATTATATTTTTAGTGACAACATTACTTCAAGATGCAATATCACTTAATTAATAATTTAACATACCCAACACTTATATACTCTAGGATAAATTGAAAACGTTTTGATGGTACTTTTTTTAGTGAAAAATTAATATGACAAATAAAATAAAAGCACAATAAAATCAATAAATATAACAAAAACGAAAACTGATACTCATCATAAATCGAGTATAATATACAATTCCCAAAGCTAAAGAGTATTAACGATGACGAACCAAACAAAATAAATGGACTTAAATAAATTTGCTTCACATAGTGAGCGGTTAACAGAGAAAGTTCAATAAATAAAATAGAAGATAAACAACCAAATAAAAAATATGGGTAGGCATTGCTATTACGTAATGACATCCCCGACAAATCATCAATAGTCATATTACCAGTTGCATAAAGTGCAAATAAAGACGATAATAATACAATGCTAACCATTAAAATATAACGATTTTTATCATTTTTAAAAATACTTGAACGTGATCCTTCATTTTGCAATATAACTGAAAGATAAAATCCTAATAAAATAAAAATAAAAGAGTGTAAAATTGAGGGGCCGGCAACGATTTCACCTCCACCATAAGTCATAGCAGATAAGTAGTGACCAAAAGGTATAAATGTAATTGGTTTTAATAGTGAAAAAAAGCTGAGTACATGAGGAATAAAACTTAAACCAATCGCGTACTTTAAACCATATCGAGAAATAAACAGTAATAGATAAGGTGCAGAAATTAAAATCAAAGTGTAATACTTTAAAATATCAGTAAAAGGTGTACCACCTAAAAAAATTATCATTCTTAGTGTATAAGCAATGCTATATTGCATAGAAAGACCCAATAAAACACAAGTTAACGCATACAACACATAACATTGAACAGCCCTTGTCCAAAGTTTTATTTTAATATTTTCAAATCCAGATTCATTCATTTTTCGTAAATATATTCTATGCAAAAAAAATCCAAAAACAACAATAAATAGTGGTGTAGAAGTTCTGAATACAAGATTCATAGACAATCCTGCATTATAATTTAATGCTGAAAATGTATGTGATGTCATCGCAAAAAAAATCGCAATACCTCTAGCGAGATCTAACCCGACAATACGATTCATAATATATTTCTCTTTATATTCACGAGTCTGTAAAAATCGCCTTTTAAAATTATTCTCTTAACTATAAACATAAGTAGAAAAATCACAAAGTATCGAAAATTTGTTTATTGTTCATGTCAATGGTGAGTATACATCGTTTGAAATTGTTATACCATTAACTAACTTTACTCCTGAACATATGTGGAATAATAATGTCTTATCATAAATACTGTTTCATCATAAAATATCTTGCTGAGCTACCAGGGCGAGATCGTGAACGTTTTTTAGTCAATTAAATAGGTAATCTCCCCATTTTTAGCTGAGGTCAAAGTAGAGACTTAGGCCACTAGTGCCAGTTTTTGCTTTGGTGGGACACCACCAATTGCTGTATTGGGTCTTTCATT
>NZ_JBEOPM010000057.1:0-1643 GCF_040310165.1 Shewanella sp. AC91-MNA-CIBAN-0169 | reverse complement strand
CGGCGTTTTTCAAGACAGTTGTCGCCTAAATTGTTAAGCAGCTTCTTTATGTTGCTCTGGATTTAACGCCACAGCGCCTATTGGCTGCCAGTTTCGCTCTTCTTTTGACCATCGCTCTGGATGTTCATTTCTTTTTGTCTGATACAACGTTTTTCGCTTCGCCAGTATTCCAACATCAAGACCATCATGCCTTTGGTTTGGTGTCACAAACTTAATCCTGCTATGGCGATGCTCGTTGTTGTACCAACAAACAAATTCATTGACCCATTTACGTGCTGCTTCTAACGACTTAAAACCTTCACTAGGCCAACGTGGATGATACTTTACCGTTCTAAATAGCGATTCTGAGTACGGATTATCATTACTTACCCTTGGACGGCTTCGTGAGGTCACAACGCCTAAATCGTACATCTTAGCTCGCATCGTCAGGCTCTTCATGGGCGCGCCATTATCTGAGTGCAACACAACGTCTTTCTTTAAGCATTTCTCTGACCAGACGGTGCGCTCTAGTAGTGCTGCTGCTTGCTCACCTGTTTCGTCGTAGTGAACTTCCCAACCGACGATTTTTCGACTGTAAATATCTTCAATCATGTACAGATAATAGTGTTTTCCTATCACCGTTGTAGGCAGGTAACTGATATCCCAACTCCACACTTCGTTCGCTTTTTTAGCCGTATAACTGGTTGGCTTTTTATGAACATTTCTCGGCTTAGCTTTGCCTCGGTGGTGCAGCATGTTTTTAGTATGTAATACACGGTAAAAACTCGACTCCGAAGCAATATACTCACCTCTATCGGCGAGTATCGGGACAATTTGGCTTGGTGGTAATGAGGCAAACTCTTCACTATTACACACATCAATCACGGCTTGTCTTTCAGCATGACTCAGTTTATTTCCAGGCTCTGGCCTCATTGCGGTTGGCCTTTTATCTGCGCTAATCTCACCGCCTATTCGCCAACGCTGTAAGGTTCTACTTGATAATCCAATCACGTCACAGGCCTTATCTTGTCTCGCGCCTGATGCTACTGCTGTACTGACCCACTGCGCGTGCTTCTGCCTATCGGTCAGCGAAATCAGTCTTCCTCTTTTTCCTTCCAATAGGCATCGAACTTTTTTCCGAGTACGAGTAAAGCAGCCGCTTCCGCTAACGCTTTATCCTTTCTACGTAACTCACGTTCTAGCTCGTTAATGCGTTTTTTGTCAGTCTTCTGTCCAGGTGTTGTCTTGGCTTTACTTGTCAGTGTTGTGCTTGTATTACCGGCAATGCAAGCTTGCTTCCATCCGTTGACTTGCTCAGGATATAACCCCTTAGCTCGGCAATATTCATTTAACTCAACTGCCGATAGAGAGGCTGTTTCCAATACCACTGAAAACTTTTCTTCACTTGACCATTTATCCGATGAACTGACTTTTGACACGTTTAACCCTGAGGTATTAAATTGCTTTTGCCAACTATACAGGGTTGAGAGATTAATGCCTTCTTGCTCTGCAAACTTACGAACCGACAAACCACTTTGACTAAACTTGTTTAATATAGCTTCTTTAAATTGACCGGAATGCCTTTGATAATTCACTTGCTGTAACTTACCGCTCCCTGTTTATTTGTAAATTAATTGAGGCGACAACTATCCTGACACAGGGGG
>NZ_JBEOPM010000056.1:0-2369 GCF_040310165.1 Shewanella sp. AC91-MNA-CIBAN-0169 | reverse complement strand
GTAACCGTCAAGCGAACCACAGCTACTGTTTAAAATTCCAGGGTAACAAGCTATCGATATTGGGTTCTGGTTTACACAGTTCATCAAGGCAAACCATGATGTAATCAAATGGGATTAGACCATTTATTTTGGCGGTTTCCACAATACTGTAAAGGGTGGCACTGGCATGTGCACCGTTAGCCGTTTGGCTAAATAACCAATTCTTTCGGCCTATCACAAACGGTTTTACTGCACGTTCAGCTCTATTGTTATCGATGCTGAGTCGTCCATCATCCACATAACGAATGAGTTTGTGCCATTGATTAGCCAGGTAATTAGCCGCCTCAATCAGTTTGGTATTGCCCACTAAATTTGGCTGGTTCTGCTCAAGCCATGCTTTTAGCTTGTCCAGTATAGGCACACTGGCTTGTTGTCTTGTCGTGTATTTATCATCCACACTTTTATCTTTAACGCGTGACTCAACGCCGTACAGTTTTTGGATAAGGCTCAATACCACATCCGCTTTGCCGGTTTTATTTTTCCCTTGTAGCTTTTTCGCGTCGATAAATTTACGACGAGCATGAGCCCAACAGCCGATTAAGGTTGCCTCTGTTTTGGCATAGGCCTGATAACCATCCACGTGTAAATACCCTTGATATCCATCAAGATAATTAACCACGCAGGCGGCCGCGCGACTATTGTGGAAGTCGTAAAGCACGATATTAGGGATAGGATTATTCGGGTCTGGTGAATCTCGACCTGAGCAATACACCCACATGTAGCTGTTCACTTTATCGGATTTCACCACCTTTAATGGCGTTTCATCGGCAAACAACGTGGGCTGCTTTAACAGCTCGGCTTTAAGTCGCTCAACTAGTGGCGCGAAGAGTGCAGCGGATTTGTCTATCCAGCTGCTCATGGTCTGGCGACTGAGCTCAATACCGTATTGCTTGAACATGGCTTCCTGGCGATAAAGCGGTAACCCATATTGGTATTTACTGGTGATAAGCTGACTGAGCAAACTGCTTGTTGCAATGCCTTTGTTGATGGGCATGGCAGGCATTGAGGCTTGCTTTATCTGTGTTTGAGTTGAGGATTTATCACAGTGACGGCAGGCGTACTTAGGCCGAATGTGCTCAATCACTTTGATTTGAGCGGGAATAAACTCAAGCTTTTCTGACTTATCTTCACCCATTTTATGTAGCTCACCGCCACAACAATCACAGGTTTTATCTGCTATATCGTGAATAACCTGCTCTCGGGGTAAGTCTTTTGGTAGTGGCTTTCGCACCGGCTTTTTACGGGTGTAGCTAATGGATTGTTGCTCTGCCTCAACTTCCTCAACAATCTCTTCCACTTCATTAAACAGCTCGCCTTGCCCTACAAAGCCTTCAGCACTTTTGCCGAATTGTTTTTGTTGGGCCAAGCGCCAGCGCTCTTCCAAGGCTGCGATTTGTGCATCCTTCTGCGCTAACAGTTTTTCAAGTTCAGCAATACGCTGTTGAAGGGCGAGTACATTTTTCATGAAGCCTATTTTAAGGCATAACGAAAGGCTTTCCAGTGCTAACTGAGCTGACTTTGATGATCATCAATCGATCGCCATATCTTTTGAATAATTAAAGCACTTGCTTACCTGCGACATCAATTTTGCTGTGGCCAATCACATCATAACCCGCTAATAACCAGTGTAATTGTTGCTCGGTTAATGTCATGGTGGGTGACATGAGTTTAGGCCATTTGAACTTATGTTTATCTAATCGCTTATACCACAGGGAAAACCCGGTGTTATCCCAGTACAGCAGTTTGAGTTTGTCGCGCCCTTTATTACAAAACACAAATAGCGCACCACTGAGCACCGGTAGTTCAAGCTCTGCTTCCACTAAGGCGGCTAATCCATTAATCGATTTACGAAAATCGACCACATCCGCACATAAATAAACGGTGGGCACATCAACAAACATCTTCATGCCATCAGCCCTTTAATGATGGCAACGATATCGTTCGTTGCTAAATTGGCAGGAAACATTAACTGGCCTGTGCGGATATCAAACTGCACCACATTTTGATGAGTTTGCGCGCAAACTTCAGTGGTGGTTTGTTTTAACTGAATAAAACGTGATGATGTGGGGTTCGTTGTTTGCACTGGCAAGGTTGAATTAGGCTGATACTCAGCCAGTAAAGCGCGCTGTTTATAGTAAGTGGTGATAGAGACATTATGGTGTTGGCAAAATTCGATATTAGTGCCACTAAACGAGCCGCGTTGTTGAAGTAGCATCTGCCACTGAGTAGTTGTTCTGTATGTTTTCATCACCTGCTCCAAATTTATCATTGAGCAGGTATTTTTAGACAATCAGAACATCGATGCTAGGTGTACTTCGCTAGACGCATAC
>NZ_JBEOPM010000055.1:0-2549 GCF_040310165.1 Shewanella sp. AC91-MNA-CIBAN-0169 | reverse complement strand
ATCCACGCTCAGTGCTCTATATACCTAGCCGTTATCCACTTAAATATAAACAGTAATGCTTATCCGAATAGCATTAGCCTATATTGGCTGCATTTTTTGTTGTTAAATCACAGTACTTAAAGAGTGCTCAATACTAGCAGTAAAGGTTGTCCCTTGTTGTTACTTATCGTTGCAGTGTTTCCGCTTGTGGATCTATCTCAGTTCTGGGGTCCATTTCATATGCTGTTGGGCTTGCCATATCGGTGACGGCACGAAAACTTTCTTTTGTTGCAAGTGTTGAGGGGGCAATATGGCTGCGGCGTCTTAATAATACTATCACGAAGAAAATCGCCAAACATGAACTGGTAAAGGCATATAAACCCTTGGCGCCAAATAATCCCATCGCAAGTGAAGCCATCGGCGCACCAATAGCCGACGATAACCCAAGAGTGATAAGCATGGCACTGCTTATTTCAACAAAATCTTCAGCGGTGGCGTTGTCATTAGCATGGGCTAAGCATATTGCGTATAGCGTCATGCATGTCCCTCCCCAAAAAAAGGCTGATATTGCTGCTGGCCAACCGCCAAAAGTAGTGACAACGTAAGGAAGAGTGACGAAGAGTAATGACACCAAGGAGCCACCTAAGGCAGTAAACATCAAAACACTGCGCCTATCAAACCTATCGGATAACTTACCTAGTGGTACTTGAAAACAAGCTCCGCCAAGGACGGTAGCAGATAAAAATGCACCGAGTTGAATACTGTCAAAACCATTATCTTTAGCGTAAATAGGCGCTAATGCCCAAAATGCACCTGTGACAAAACCGGCAACCACGGCTCCAATCAGTGCAACGTGAGAGTGCCGCCATACCTTGGCCATATTCAACTTAACGTGTTTTACCACCGCAGGTGCTGATGAACGTGTCAGTGACACCGGAATGATTGCGATAGAGATAAATATAGCGGCTAGACCGAATAGCATCGATTCGTGCTCGCTGCCTAAATTGAACAGTTGTTGGCCACACATCACCATGATTAAATTTAGCGTGGTATAAATAGACAGTATTGTTCCTCTATTATTCGCTGTTGACGTGCCGTTTAGCCAGCTTTCAATGATCATGTATAAACCAGAAATCATCACCCCGATTAAAAACCTTAACAACATCCAACTATAAAACTCGGATAATAAAGGAAATAGTAAGATGACCACCGAGTAACATGTTGCCAATACAGCAAAGCTACGAATATGCCCAACTCGTTTTAACATATAGGGTGTGGCTAAACAGCCGGAAACAAATCCTAAAAAGTACCCCGATCCGGTTAAAGCGACTTGAGTATCGCTAAAACCAGATTCACTCGCCGCAATGGGGAGCAGAGTCAGTAATAAACCATGGCCAAGAATTAAGAATGCATTAGATATGAGTAATGCTGAAAGTGGGATTAACGCGTTTAACATGTCACTCCAATAGGTTTTGTGTGTGATACGTCACCAATTCACACAGCTAATCACCAAGATTGATTGTAATGAACTCCGAATTTGCCCAGGTATTAAAGCGTGTTTTAGTTTATTAATACCGCGTGTGACGCTGCTTATCGTACTATTTGGGACAGAACTGGGCGATGTTGTTGCAAGAAACGACGTTGGTTAGCGCTGATGTAACCTGCGTTTTGCACATTTCACTGACAAACAATATGAAAGGAAGATTTATGCCAAGTGTGGTTATTATTTTTTTATATTATAAATCAGCGTGTTGAGAGTGTGGCTTTTGGTTTTGCAGTTTAGATTAGTTTTACAGCGGTACAATGCTGAGCAGCATTGCACTGAAATCGAACAATATTTACTCTCAATATTGTGATAAATGCTTTCAATAAAGATGATATAAATTGAAATGTTTACCAGTCATAACCTTTGTAACAAACTGCTTATTTGAAAAGAGTCATTATGATGAAACTCTCTTAGAATAAATCGAATAAGGAAGTGATTTAACAGAGCAAGATGCTCATCATTTTATTGACGTTTTAGATATGGCAACCACGAATATCAGGCTCACTCATTTATTAGGTAACATATCTGTTATTAGAAGAACAAGAGATGGTTTTGAAATTTATTATGGCAGTACATCAGGAAAACTGGGTTGTAAATAGGTGTATTCTATTGAGCGTAAGGTTATCAATTGGAAGCTAGTATGGGCAATAAATTATGATTCTGTTCGAAGTATTTGTGTTTAACCCTATGGGCGTTTAATCATAACCCATTATATTGTTCATTTAATGACCATTATATCGCCCAATTAATCCGTATTATCTTAATATGGATAAACCATTTGAAGAGATATTAATTTTGAAAAAATATACAAACATCGACATCATTCATCATGAAGATAACGAGATAGTGGCGATGCTGACTGCTGGCTTACGTCAATTTAATGTTGAAAACTTAGGTTATGAAACTTCGTAAGCCCTTACAATTGTTGCACGAAATAATGATGGAGAGGTAATCCCCCCTAAAAATAGTAGATTTCAAAAGTAGAATTTTCTCGTAATATATACGCAGGGAGATTCTGCATGAA
>NZ_JBEOPM010000054.1:0-2608 GCF_040310165.1 Shewanella sp. AC91-MNA-CIBAN-0169 | reverse complement strand
ATGGTGGTCGCTACTGGGCTCGAACCAGTGACCCCCTCCTTGTAAGGGAGGTGCTCTCCCAGCTGAGCTAAGCGACCTGGGAATATCAATTCTTTTAACATGGTAAAATATGGTGGTCGCTACTGGGCTCGAACCAGTGACCCCCTCCTTGTAAGGGAGGTGCTCTCCCAGCTGAGCTAAGCGACCTGGGATATAATTAACAGTTATAATCCATAAATAAAAATATGGTGGTCGATACTGGGCTCGAACCAGTGACCCCCTCCTTGTAAGGGAGGTGCTCTCCCAGCTGAGCTAATCGACCTCGCTGTGTGGGGCCGTATTATAGGGGGCAAGCAAAACCTGTCAACGCTTTTTATTTAAAATAATGTCAGTCGGACTAAAATTGTTCGCTTTGATGCTTTGTTGAACAAGGGATTGTGATCAAAAATAAAGAAAATCCAAAAACCTCCCTAGGTTTGAAAGTCCACCATTTCAACTGCTGGGTTTGACTGTTAGAATAGCGGCACATTTTTTTGTTTGTCTTCTTTAGACGTTTATAAATAGGTTAGTGTCCGATTATGACTACTAAGACGCGTTTTGCTCCAAGTCCAACTGGTTTTCTTCATGTAGGTGGTGCTCGTACAGCACTTTATTCATGGTTGCACGCACGTGCTAACAATGGTGAATTTGTACTTCGTATTGAAGACACTGATATTGAACGTTCAACTCAAGAAGCATGTGATGCCATTCTTGACGGTATGAACTGGTTAGGTTTGACTTGGGATGAAGGTCCTTATTACCAAACTAAACGTTTTGATCGTTACAATGAAATTATTGAGCAAATGCTAGACAAAGGCACTGCATACAAATGCTATTGCTCGCGTGAACGCATTGAGAGCATGCGTGAAGACCAAGCTGCGCAAGGTTTGCAACAGAAATATGACGGTTGTTGTCGTAACCTTGCACCTCGTGACACTGGCGAACCTTTTGTCATTCGCTTTAAAAACCCAATTGAAGGCAGTGTTATATTTGATGATCACGTTCGTGGTCGAATCGAAATTTCTAACGATATGCTTGATGATTTAATCATTAAGCGTACCGATGGTGTACCAACCTATAATTTCTGTGTTGTAGTAGATGACTGGGACATGGGTATTACCTGCGTTGTACGCGGTGAAGATCATATCAATAATACGCCACGCCAAATCAACATACTTAAAGCATTAGGCGCACCGATCCCTGAATATGCACATGTGTCGATGATTCTAGGTGACGATGGCGCCAAGCTATCTAAACGTCATGGTGCTGTGGGCGTTATGCAATACCGTGATGACGGGTATCTACCAGAAGCACTATTAAACTATCTTGTTCGCTTAGGTTGGTCTCATGGCGATCAAGAAATATTTTCAATGGAAGAGTTGAAAACGCTGTTTAAGTTAAATGATATCAATAAAGCTGCTTCAGCTTTTAATACTGATAAGCTTATTTGGTTAAACCAACATTATATCAAGTCTCTCGATCCTGTTTATGTCGCATCACATTTACAATGGCATATGGATGATCAGAAAATTGATACTAGCAATGGTCCAGCGTTAACTGAAATTGTTACAGCATTATCAGAACGAGCGAAAACATTAAAAGAATTAGCTGCTTCAAGTCGTTACTTCTATGAAGACTTTGCTGATTTTGATGAAGCCCAAGCTAAGAAGCATTTACGTGGCGTGGCACTAGAGCCTTTAACATTGTTCAATCAAAAGTTATCTGAACTAAATGATTGGAGCGTAGAGAATATTCACAACGTTATTGAAGCGACAGCGACAGAACTTGATGTCGGCATGGGTAAAGTAGGTATGCCTTTACGCGTTGCGGTTACTGGCGCAGGACAGTCTCCTGCATTAGATTTAACCTTGTTCTTAATCGGAAAAGAAAGATCTGCACAAAGAATATCCAAAGCGATTGAATTTGTAGCAGATAGAATAAATTCCTAAAAAACGAGTTGACACTTTTGGGTATGCTGCATAGAATGCGCCTCGCAGTTGAGACATGATGTTAGTTTTTTCTAGTAGCATATCCAAAAGCATTAAGTAAGAGGGGTTATAGCTCAGCTGGGAGAGCGCTTCGCTGGCAGTGAAGAGGTCCACGGTTCGATCCCGTGTAGCTCCACCACTTACTTAACAGTCTTTAAGTAGATAATTAGCATTGATGTTTAGCCTACAGACACCAATGAGTATTCACTCGATACAGAGTATAACGTATCAAATGTGTCCCATTAGTCTAGAAATAGCGCTTAGGACATCGCCCACTTTGGTTTATAAAGAGTCGGCGGTAACAGGGGTTCGAATCCTTAAGGTTTTGTTCTTCATTATAGGTAACTAGCACTGGTGTTTAGCCTACAGACACCAATGAGTATTCACTCGATACAGAGTATAACATATCAAATGTGTCCCATTCGTCTAGAAATAGAGCTTAGGACATCGCCCACTTTGATTTATAAAGAGTCGGCGGTAACAGGGGTTCGAATCCTTAGGGTTTTGTTCTTCATTATAGGTAATTAGCACTGGTGTTTAGCCTACAGACACTAATGAGTATTCACTCGATACAGAGTATAACGTATCAAATGTGTCCCATT
>NZ_JBEOPM010000053.1:0-3103 GCF_040310165.1 Shewanella sp. AC91-MNA-CIBAN-0169 | reverse complement strand
TCCCACCAAAGCAAAAACTGGCACTAGTGGCCTAAGTCTCTACTTTTGATCTCAGCTAAAAATGGGGAGATTACCCACCTTTAGGTCAAATTCCGAGAATTGACAACATCGTGAACTTGAAGGGAAGTAAGACTTAAACACAAATCGATTTAAACGGATCTCTGCTTCGATTGTATTTAAAATACTCGTCATTTTTGATCTATTTAAACGGTTATCAATCAGAACTGTTTGCTCTCTACAGCGGATCCCCTCATAAGTGAAATCGAAAAATAGTTTTCCTTCACGAGCTCTTATATTACCCATGGCAAACACCTCCTCTTGCCATTGGGACAACTAATCTATTTGGTTCTGTTTTCCTAAAAAGCTCTCGTTCAATTTCTTCCCAAATGTAAAAAACTTTTCGCCCACCAAAAGGCTTAATGTAATGAACTCCTTCAAAGAACACATTATCTTTCAATGTGTGGTTGATATATGCCGCACTAAACTTTATTCTTTGAGAAAGTTCTTTCGCATTAAGTAATGTTTGTTTCATATAAACCTCATTATGTTCTTGCAATGCTTTATTTGTTCTTTGTGGGAACATTAAAGCATCTGTTGATTGTTCTTGCAAGGAACATTTTGTGTTGTTTTGGCTCATTTAGAGGTTAAATAAAGTGATTAGGTTTAAAATCAAAGAGTTAATAGCAGAAAAAGAATTTAAAGAACGAAGGAAAATCACTTTGCAGGAGGTCGCTGATTCGGCTGGGGTGAATAGAACGGCGTTATCTAAGATGATGAATCCGAGCTATCAGTACTCAACAACGACAAAAGCGATCGATTCACTATGTCAGTATTTTAGTTGTAAAGTAGACGATATTATTGAGTATGTTGAGGAGTAATTAAAAACAGTTCATGGTAATAATAATTATTTAATGTAATCTTATTTACTGATTCTTAATATGAGTACCCATGGATGCATACTCTTCTTACTTGGCTAGGCACTAAAGACCTAGACAACATGCTTAATGATACAAATGCTGCAATCAGTACAATTGCAGCTAAATCTGAACAACCCTTTGATAAAATTGTAATCTTGTCGAACAAAGACGAAGACAAATGGTCTCATTTCGAACGTTTTCTTAAAAAACGTATGGCAATTGCTAATCGTCCTGATCAAGATATTCAAGTACACAAAGCTCATATCGATAGTCCGATTGATTACCTATCTATCGCAAAAGTCACCGATAAATGGATTTCTAAGCTAAGCGATGAAGCTGACACACTATCGATAAACTTAACCTCTGGTACGCCAGCAATGACAACACTTTCAGTGCTTATTGGCAAAGGTAAGTCCAACACGCATTTCTTACAAGCAACGCCCAGTAATGAACTTATTCTAGTCAAAATACCGCTGGATTTTGCCCAAGCCTATGTTCAATCAGCATCTAAAAGTATTGCCTTCAAAGCAACATCTGAACCTAACTTTCATCGCGCGTTTAATAATTTAACCAACCATTCAAGCGCAATGAAAATAACCGTATCCAAAGCGCAGAAAATTTCCGCTTCAGAAGTGCCGGCTTTGATCTTGGGTGAAACAGGTACCGGTAAGGAGTTAATGGCCAATGCTATACATCTCGGTAGCCTTCGATCTAGCAAGCCTATTCGAATTATTAACTGTGGTGCATTAGCAGAAAATATTGTCGACTCGACATTATTTGGCCACAAAAAAGGAGCGTTTACTGGTGCTGAAAAAGATCACCCAGGCTTATTTGAACAAGCAGATGGCGGAACTCTTTTTTTAGACGAAGTAGGTGAGTTGCCGCTCAGTGTGCAAGTTAAATTACTTCGAGCCCTGCAACAAGGTGAAATAACTCGACTAGGAGATACCAAAAGTATCTTCGTTGATGTTCGTATTATTGCAGCAACACACCAAGATTTATCCTTGTTAGTATCTCAAGGTAAATTTAGAGAAGATCTTTTTTATCGATTAGCTGTCGGTATCATTGAAATGCCTGCTTTACGCAACCGCATTGAAGATATACCCAGTATAGTCACTCAGCTTGTAGATCAAATCAATCAATCGAGTTCAAAGCACCCAAGCTACAAAAGTAAACAAATTTCCGAAAAGGGAATTAATTTAATTTGCACCCAATCATGGCCAGGTAATATTCGTGAGCTATGGAGCACATTAAACAGAGCGTTTTTGTGGTCAGATACAACAATTATCAATGATGAAGATATCTTTAAAAGTTTAATTAAGAGGCAAAAAAACAATATATCTGACGATCTTTCAATGACAATTAATGATATAGTCGATATAGTGCAAATCACTGATGACATTCAAAAAAAATATGTTAAAGCAGCGTTAAAGGCTTCAGGATATGTCAAAAAGAAAGCAACAATAATGCTTGGGTTAAAAGATCATCAAACGCTAACAAATTGGATGAAGCGTTTAAATATTGAAACTGATAGTTAAACAGTGGCAATCAATTTGGCATTGTTATTGCGTAATATGGATATTAAGGAAAAGACAGGGAATGAGGAAATCAATGAAGCTACACTTCGAAACACAAATCCATGAGCTTGCTAAACTCAATATCCAGTCACTGAAAGTCATACAACATTATTTGTTGTTAGAATTCTTCGCTTCAAAATCTTACCTAAGTTCAAAATCCTTTAGCATTCCTGTAAAAATACATCTTGATGGATAACGCAATATAAGATTCAATCTAGTGACTCATTAGTTGTAAGTTATTATAAAATATCATTATTAAAGTTGATTAAATATGAAGCTTAACGATATTGTAAATAGAATTGTATTAATAAATAGAGCGTGGAAAGTAGCTAAAGAAGATCCATCTCCGCAACTTAATACGCTGTTAGCTAATAGATTAAAAAATCAAAAATCAGCTTGGCAGATAGAGCTATTTAGGAGCTTTCCTGAACAAGTATGGTTTAAAAAGGACTTGGACAACTATCCCGACGGCAGTGTTTTTAGTGTCCGATGGATGGACAATCCGATTACATCTTCCGATGGAGATATAAAGCCCCCTGTGTCAGGATAGTTGTCGCCTCAATTAATTTACAAATAAACAGGGAGCGGTAAGTTACAGCAAGTGAATTA
>NZ_JBEOPM010000052.1:0-3113 GCF_040310165.1 Shewanella sp. AC91-MNA-CIBAN-0169 | reverse complement strand
CTAATACTAAGTCGTATCAGTAAAACCCATCTGGGTTGTATGGTTAAGCCTCACGGGTCATTAGTACAAGTTAGCTCAACGCCTCACAACGCTTACACACCTTGCCTATCAACGTAGTAGTCTCCTACGGCCCTTTAGAGAGCTTAAAGCTCTAGGGATGACTCATCTTAGGGCTCGCTTCCCGCTTAGATGCTTTCAGCGGTTATCGATTCCGAACGTAGCTACCGGGCAATGCCATTGGCATGACAACCCGAACACCAGCGGTTCGTCCACTCCGGTCCTCTCGTACTAGGAGCAGCTCCCTTCAATCATCCAACGCCCACGGCAGATAGGGACCGAACTGTCTCACGACGTTCTGAACCCAGCTCGCGTACCACTTTAAATGGCGAACAGCCATACCCTTGGGACCGACTTCAGCCCCAGGATGTGATGAGCCGACATCGAGGTGCCAAACACCGCCGTCGATATGAACTCTTGGGCGGTATCAGCCTGTTATCCCCGGAGTACCTTTTATCCGTTGAGCGATGGCCCTTCCATTCAGAACCACCGGATCACTATGACCTACTTTCGTACCTGCTCGACGTGTATGTCTCGCAGTTAAGCTGGCTTATGCCATTGCACTAACCGTACGATGTCCGACCGTACTTAGCCAACCTTCGTGCTCCTCCGTTACTCTTTGGGAGGAGACCGCCCCAGTCAAACTACCCACCAGGCACTGTCCTCAACCCCGATAAGGGGCCAGAGTTAGAACATCAAAACTACAAGGGTGGTATTTCAAGATTGACTCCACTCAGACTAGCGTCCAAGCTTCAAAGTCTCCCACCTATCCTACACATGTAGGTTCAATGTTCAGTGCCAAGCTATAGTAAAGGTTCACGGGGTCTTTCCGTCTAGCCGCGGGTATACGGCATCTTCACCGCAATTTCAACTTCACTGAGTCTCGGCTGGAGACAGCGTGGCCATCATTACGCCATTCGTGCAGGTCGGAACTTACCCGACAAGGAATTTCGCTACCTTAGGACCGTTATAGTTACGGCCGCCGTTTACCGGGGCTTCGATCATGAGCTTCTCCGAAGATAACCCAATCAATTAACCTTCCGGCACCGGGCAGGCGTCACACCGTATACGTCATCTTGCGATTTTGCACAGTGCTGTGTTTTTGATAAACAGTTGCAGCCACCTGGTATCTGCGACTCCCGTCAGCTTAGAGAGCAAGTCTCATCACCAACAAGAGCGTACCTTCTCCCGAAGTTACGGTACCATTTTGCCTAGTTCCTTCAGCCGAGTTCTCTCAAGCGCCTTGGTATTCTCTACCCGACCACCTGTGTCGGTTTGGGGTACGATTCCCGCTAACCTGAAGCTTAGAAGATTTTCCTGGAAGCATGGCATCAACTACTTCATCACCTTAGTGACTCGTCATCAGCTCTCAGCCTGTACATTAAAGTACGATTTCCCGGATTTGCCTAAGAAATCAACCTACCACCTTAAACGCGGACTACCAACGCCGCGCTAGCCTAGCCTTCTCCGTCTCTCCATCGCAGTTAGCGGAAGTACAGAAATATTAATCTGTTTCCCATCGATTACGCCTTTCGGCCTCACCTTAGGGGTCGACTCACCCTGCCCCGATTAACGTTGGACAGGAACCCTTGGTCTTCCGGCGAGGGAGTTTTTCACTCCCTTTATCGTTACTCATGTCAGCATTCGCACTTCTGATACGTCCAGTGTGGGTTACCCCTTCACCTTCAACCGCTTACAGAACGCTCCTCTACCGCGCACTTCCTAAGAAATGCACCCGTAGCTTCGGTGGTATGTTTAGCCCCGTTAAATCTTCCGCGCAGGCCGACTCGACTAGTGAGCTATTACGCTTTCTTTAAATGATGGCTGCTTCTAAGCCAACATCCTAGCTGTCTAAGCCTTCCCACATCGTTTCCCACTTAACATACACTTTGGGACCTTAGCTGACGGTCTGGGTTGTTTCCCTTTTGACAACGGACGTTAGCACCCGCTGTCTGTCTCCCGAGTAGTACTCATTGGTATTCGGAGTTTGCAAAGGGTTGGTAAGTCGGGATGACCCCCTAGCCTTAACAGTGCTCTACCCCCAATGGTATTCGCTCGAGGCGCTACCTAAATAGCTTTCGAGGAGAACCAGATATCTCCGAGTTTGATTGGCCTTTCACCCCCAGCCACAAGTCATCCGCTCATTTTTCAACATAAGTCGGTTCGGTCCTCCAGTTGATGTTACTCAACCTTCAACCTGCCCATGGCTAGATCACTCGGTTTCGGGTCTACACCTTGCAACTAAACGCGCAGTTAACACTCGGTTTCCCTACGGCTCCGCTATTCGCTTAACCTCGCTACAAAATGTAAGTCGCTGACCCATTATACAAAAGGTACGCAGTCACGGTCTCAAGAACCGCTCCCACTGCTTGTACGTATACGGTTTCAGGTTCTATTTCACTCCCCTCACAGGGGTTCTTTTCGCCTTTCCCTCACGGTACTGGTTCACTATCGGTCAGTCAGGAGTATTTAGCCTTGGAGGATGGTCCCCCCATATTCAAACAGGATGTCACGTGTCCCGCCTTACTCGTTTTCATCTATGGTTAGTTTTCATGTACGGGGCTATCACCCTGTGCCGCTGTGCTTTCCAACACATTCCACTAACACCCCATAGACTTAAGGGCTAATCCCCGTTCGCTCGCCGCTACTAGGGGAATCTCGGTTGATTTCTTTTCCTCCGGGTACTTAGATGTTTCAGTTCCCCGGGTTTGCCTCACTACACTATGTATTCATGTAGTGATAACAGCTTATGCTGCTGGGTTTCCCCATTCGGATATCGTTAGCTCAAATGCTTATTACTAGCTCGCCAACGCTTTTCGCAAGTTATTACGTCCTTCATCGCCTCTGACTGCCAAGGCATCCACCGTATACGCTTGGTCACTTAACCATACAACCCAAATGAGTTTCACTTGCGTGAACATCTGGGCCATATCATGACCAGCTGGTTTTTACTTGTCTCACCTCCGACCAGGAAGTGGACTCGCCTTAGTTTTTAGAATATTCAAGACACTTAAACAGTGTTTTGAGAACTCAAGTGTTAATGCTTTCGCATTAAC
>NZ_JBEOPM010000051.1:0-3180 GCF_040310165.1 Shewanella sp. AC91-MNA-CIBAN-0169 | reverse complement strand
TCTAATCATGATAAATACCTTTAAGATTTTGCTTATTTTAAGCTATAAATCTCTACAGTTTCATTAGACCATTACAAACCTTGCTTGGGATAAGTAAGCGTGGAAATAAGGCTTTAAGAACGTTGTTTATTCATGTTGCTCGAGCGATGAGCGGTGGCCGTATTTGGAGAATGGATACTTGAGCTCAGAGCAAGGAAGCCATTTAATGTAGCCGTCGTTGCATTAGCGAATAAGTCGGTACGAATAGCGTGGTCGATAATAGCGACCAAGCAAGCATTTGAAATAAGAGTTTAACCCGAGTTTGCAGATTATAGAGAAGAAGACAGAACGGTCAGACCACTAGATTGAAGACCTGACATAAAAAACAGCACCGAAAGTATACTTTGGTCTTTTTGAGGACAATCTAGCGCGGAACTCATCGTGGCGTAGGTGGTAAAGCACCTAATGAAGATTCCGAATACATTGGCGCAAACCAACCTCGTTATGGTCGCGGTAGGAATGAGCATTACTACCACGACCGGTCAAGTGAGGAGACGTTTTCAGTAGTATTGGCCGCAATGGTTCTGGTCTACTTTACTGATTTAAAATGAATTTCTCACTTCATCCTATTCCCCTTGAAACTAAAAATGGCCAAAAAGTCAGCCATTGAGACACAACTATCTGAGGTTGTAGGATGAGACATGTCATGTTGAAGGCCTCATAATGAGTCAGATCGGCTCAGTTTTATACTCTGAACAATCCCATTCTCGATGACAGAAAAGCCATTTGGCTTCGTAGAAAAATGCTAGCGATCAGTCACAGCAATAGCCCTTTTGCTACGACTGATCGTCAGGCTGAGTGGATATCAAAACCCAGTTGGACGGAGTGAGACACATTACTCACTGTGACATCAATCCCCTCGCATAGCGCTCAATTATAATGCCCACACCCAATAAATGGTTTAATGCTTAGGCACATTGACGTTAATAAGTATATTCAACGTTATAGAAGCCTAAATTCATTACATCACTTCCTTTTGATAACGGACTGAGATCAGGATCGGCCATTCGACTTTGTTCAACCGCTAACCTTCTCCATTCATCCAACGTTTTTTTATCACCATAACTTGTCGCCAAAAATCGGATATACCGATCACCTAATACGTTAATACTCGCTTCCAGCGAGGGGGTGAAACTGAAGTTAGGTATGGTTCCCCTGATCCCACCATGCAACCTCCACACTACACCACCATCACCGTTTCTCCCACCTAGGAGTATTTCACTAAAGGCAATGTCATCACTGGCATTAGAAAAATCATATTGATAAGGGGCTTGTTGGCTACGTATTGTTTCATATAATGAATACGCCTCTTTAGAAAACGCGTTATTAACATCCAATACTATTTCACTTGAAGCATTACCTTGTTGATCCAGCTTACGAATGGCCGAATTGGCAGAATAACCCACCGTGTCGTAAACTTTAATTTGTTTAGTAATATTAGATGACACGTAATAATGCTCTGCAATAGTCGGATAAATAAAGATAGGCTCATTGGCGTAGTTATAGCTATCCCAGCTACCTGAAGAATAAGCATGTATATCATCGTCACTGCTATTTACCGGATCGTTAACCATGACCCCTACATGATTAAAATCATCGAGATTTAAGGTATATTCATCCAGATTGGTTAAGTCAATTTGTCCAGCTTGACTCGATTGATTATCAGCCGCCGTTAACTGAATATCAATGGGTCCTTGCACATCACACCATTCAAGAGAGTAATCTGCCGTATATGGTGTTAGATATCCCTGTCCACCGCCGATATTAAGTTTGCTATCAGGGGAGGACTCAATCAAATTTTGAACAAAAAATGTGACATCTTTGCAATCACAATCAGGTGCATAGCTCAAATTTGTGAAATGAATGACACCTAAATCTCCCCCTTTCGTATCCATAATGGTATCAATACTCAACGTTCTAAAACCATAATTGCGGGTAAAATAATTCAGCGCTACCGTAGTGATATGTTTAGCATCACTCGGCCATTCAGTGGTTAACAGACCATTTGAGTCAGTCACATGCTCGGCAATAACGTCGCCTTGTGCATTATGAAAAAGAACTTCTACACCCGCCTTGGGCGATTGAACATTACATTTATTCGTCACAACGGTATTGAGCGTGAGTTGTGTATTGATTGGATTGTTTGATGGATCACCCGAGTTAGCGGTTCCTGCATCATCGCCGCTGCCTCCACCACATCCTAATAATAGTATTGAGGTGAATGACGAGGTTAACATCCATTTTGTCGTTCTCATATCTCTTCCTTAATATGATCGAGCTGAACAGTGAAAGGGAAAGCCCCATCAAAAAGTTCATGTTAAGTTTATAAAAATAGGAATAACACCGATTAAATACAGAGTGGCCAAACCTTCGTGGAATACGAAAAGAATAAGATGTCAGCCTATTGGCTGATCACTCATGTATCTTCCTTGACGTCGTCCGAATACGATTTATGACTCCCTGTTTTACCCGTAATATAACCGAGATTAAGGGTTCGCCCAAACGCTTTGTTATTAATTTGGGTGTCATTTGTTAAATTGCGTTTACGTTTTGTTTCATAACCGTCTAGCGAACCCCGCCGATTGGTTAACATTCCATCGTAACAAGCTATCGATATCAGGTTCTGGTTTGCTCCGTTTATCAAGGTAGCACAGATGCGATCAAATGGGATTAAACCAGTGATCGGTCGCGGTAGGAATGAGCATTTAAAAAGGCACACCATAATAATTAATGTGACCCTGTATTACTCGTTTCAGCCAACGCCCTGTCTCCCAAGGTTGGTCATGAAGACGCTTGCAAAGTTTATTATCGCCGTCGTCGAGGTCAGAATCGCCTTAACAAATGGTGCGCTCTTTGGAGTGATCATTTTAGCAATGTCTGCTTTGCGGGCGGGAAATCAGCTTATACTGAACTTATGCAGGCGACAAAAAGCGGTAATAGTCAAGCCACCAGCGGATTACTGTTGTATCAAGGCAACCCAATCTTCATGTGAACGTCTAACTATTTTAACTCCTGATGTAATGATCAGTCGTTAATAAAGAGGATGAATAAGAGCTGCTGAAGAGTAACCGTCAAGCGAACCACAGCTACTGTTTAAAATTCCAGGGTAACAAGCTATCGATATTGGGTTCTGGTTTACAC
>NZ_JBEOPM010000050.1:0-3784 GCF_040310165.1 Shewanella sp. AC91-MNA-CIBAN-0169 | reverse complement strand
TCATGCAGAATCTCCCTGCGTATATATTACGAGAAAATTCTACTTTTGAAATCTACTATTTTTAGGGGGGATTACCCATTGAATTACCTAAAATATAGGTTTTTGTCCGTATCCATACAAATAAGGAGAAGCCGCGCCTTACCCCAAGAGTTGAACAAGCCCGAACACGTGAGGTGTGACCTTTATTAGGTAAATACCAGGTCGAGAACGCTGTTGATGTGATTGTTATAGGGCAACTTTTCTGTGTTAGCAAGTTCTG
Source organism: Shewanella sp. AC91-MNA-CIBAN-0169 (assembly GCF_040310165.1). Lineage (NCBI taxonomy): Bacteria > Pseudomonadati > Pseudomonadota > Gammaproteobacteria > Alteromonadales > Shewanellaceae > Shewanella > Shewanella sp. AC91-MNA-CIBAN-0169. The sequence goes on along the minus strand of NZ_JBEOPM010000050.1, from coordinate 3,525 downwards.
TTAGCACCATCGCTAATCATTAAAATATTTTAATTTCAGTAAGTTCAATTAATTCTCTACAGTGTCAGTTAAGCCATTAACCTTGTAATTATTTTTAATATTAGGTTGTGGGCACTAAGTTTTTCGGTCGCTTCACTACGCCGATAAACCGCATTGGCTACTAGCAACTGGGGAAAATATGAGTCGCTAATCAGTGTTTGTCTCCTTGAATAAAGTTCTTCAAATTATCTTGCAACGGGAGACCAGTCGGAAGTAGGCTCACTTTCGTGACCAGACACAAGTCTGTATCTACATCGTTATAATGCAGCCTTTGCTTGTTCCAACCTCCTATACCTACACATCTGGTGATACAGATGGTTCACTCAAAAGCGGTGAATAGGGCTTCATATGACCTCATGTCGCACGCCCCAAAATTAGTTTGGAATATGCGCTTGGCTCAGTAAGAATGTACAGGATTGTTAAATTTTGACTGTCTCGAATGAAGAAAGCAACAGCATTTATTAAGATATCATTATCTATCATGGTCTGTTTTAGTTTGACTTCTATAAGCTCTATTCTTCGTTGGTTTTCAGTTAGTGTTTGGTATTTTCTGGGATTTTACCGACTAATTCAGCTTGGTACTGTATTTTCCATCTAGACACCACCGATTTACCCACAACTGACAAGTCTTCAATTTGCTTGTTAGTCTAACCCTGTTCGGCAATGAGCTTGGCATCTTCTAATTTTTGAAGGATGCGGACAGTGATTTTCGTTTTTCTAATCATGGTAAATAGTTTTAAGATTTTGCTTATTTTAAGCCATAAAGATGTACAGTTTCATTAGGCCATTACAAGAAGATAAATCTCCCACCTCAAGCGAATTAAACTTGAGTTTCGTAAGCGACTTTATGAAAAATATTGAGAAAAAGGGTGCTGGCGGAAAAGTAATACAGGGTCACATTAATCATTATGGTGTGCCTTATAATTCAAAAGTATCAGCCAATTTGTAGAGCAGGTAAAGATTGCAGATGTGACCTATCTCAATTATAAAATGCATCGATAATTTCGATTTTGCCTGTATTAAAGTAATAGTTCATCACTTTTGTTGTTTCACCGCGTTGAATAAAGTATAGGTCACGGTAGATACAGTGATCACTACTATATGTATAAGCAATATCGATATCTGACGTCATTAAGTCTGTATCTTCAACATAACCAATAGTAAAGTCTGTCGTTGTGATGCCATGCCAAAGCTCACTGCAGGCCTCATATGTACTAGTGGCAATTCCTGATGTCGAGTATGGATAACCTTCAGGGCTTGATGCCACATTACCTTCACCAAAACCGGCGAGTTTTTCTATTGCCCTCGTATTACCAGCTACATTCCAACCAGCATGATAAATAGAAACAGCACCTTTAAAGGCGGAAAATTGGCCGCTCATGGCTGAGTTTCTGGCATCCCCCTGTAAATTGATAAATTTGGATATTGCGGCTACGGCCAATATTCCAAGTATGATAATTACGATTACCAGCTCAATTAACGTAAATCCCTTTGGGTGCTGTTTTATCATTCTATTCAGTTCTGCATATGCGCTATAAAATAAGTTAGCATACTATACAGCGCTTATATTATCAGAACAACCAGCACACTAAGGATAGATATGAGAGCCAGCTGCTCGCAGGTTGAAGTTCTCACATAAAAAACCAGGTTCCCACATATTTAAGCAATACAAGCAGTTGACGCTATAAAGAACTATACCTGATAGAAATGCTACTGGGAATGGGATTAACAGTAAGAGGCATTTAAACGAAACTCATTCGTTCAAGCAAGACTATGTTGACAGCAATTCTTAGGTGTAAGTCAGGCTGTTCTCAACATCGGTAGCTGAAGTAAAGGCAAGTGCCAACTTGTACAGTTTGGTGATGACCTGTCATGCCAATGAGCTCAACCCATACAACTATCTCTAATTATAATGGTCAAGTATTTCTGGAGAGATTTTAAGCCGCTTTTTTTAACTCATTATATTTTTGATGTGGCGTCTTATAATCTATTGTTGAATGTCTGCGTTTGTAATTGTAGAACTGGATATATTACTCAACCACACTGACTACAGAACTGTGATTGACAAAGGCTAAATGGTTCAATCTTTCAGTCTTTAAACTCCTAAAGAATCGTTCCATCACGGCATTATCCCAACAATTTCCTCTACGACTCATACTTTGTTCAATACCTAAATGCTTTAGCTTTTCTCTGAACACGTTAGCTGAGTACTGGCAACTCTGGTCGGAGTGAAACATCAATGCCTGTGTATTGGGTCTTTGACGTTGTATCGCGTTATTTAATGCCGCTGTCGCTAACGCGGTATTGGGTTGGCTTGATAAGGTATACCCAACGATTTCTTTCGTTCCTAAATCAAGTACACAGGCTAAATAACTCCATCCTTGATGTGATTTTATGTAGGTAATGTCACCCACCCAATGAGTGTTATAAGTCGTAGGGTTAAACTGCCGTTTAAGCAAATTGGGTGCGTAAACATGTTCGTCACCAGTGTTAGGATAGTAATGCTTTTTCTTTGGCCTAATCGCTTTTAATCCCAAATTTTTCATTACTGTAGCAATGGCGTAAACCCCGACTTTACACTCTAAATCTAATAATCTTGCTCAAGTGCTGCCTATAAGCTGGCTACAATGTGCGCGGGAAAATCAGCCATTGACTATTATTTTATTGGATATCGATTTCTTTAAGCACTTTAATGATACCCAAGGCCACACTGAAGGCGATACGTGCTTACGCATCGCTGCGCAGAAGATACAAGACACGGTTAATCGTCCTTATGACTTAATCGTGCGTTATGGTGTTGAAGAGTTTATCTGAGTGCTACCAAACACCGATTTAATTGGCGGAACTTATTTAGCTCAGCAAATTGTTCACAGTACAGTGTCATTGAAAATAGCTCATATAAATTCACTAATATTTGAATTTGTTACTGTAAGCGCAGGGGGCAACGGTAGTGCCGATGTATGATGTGCCTAATAAAAATTTAGTTGAAGCGGCAGATAAATAATAGTACTTAGCCAAAGGCCGTGGCAGAAATAGAGTGTTAGGTTGTTTAGCAGAATAAAACACCTAGGTAACTAGAGCCCTTCGCAGCTAGATGCTATAAAAGCAAAGGCCTAGATGGCTAGAACCTAGGATCTAAGCTTAACAGCGCAGCTGTCCCTAGAAGCGCAGCGCACTATCTGCGAAGCGGCCTAGAGTCTAAAATTTATGCCGATAACCTAGTACATAAGCTATATCAGCACTGTTATCCATGTTTAAAAAGTTCTCAACCATAGTGAATTCGATGGCGCTGTTATTGAAGTAATAGCGATAACCTAACACCGCTTCATTAGAGGCTTCTGAGAAGTTTTTATCCCAACTCACCATGCCATCATAACGATGATATTCAGCTAACCAACCGTGCCTACCGCTACGATATTCGTAACCCAGCCCCAACATTAAGTAATGTGATTCGAAGGCATTTTGCGATAACGGTTCTGTATTGTG
>NZ_JBEOPM010000049.1:0-4270 GCF_040310165.1 Shewanella sp. AC91-MNA-CIBAN-0169 | reverse complement strand
TGACAGCAGTTTGTCGAATATGCCCATGCGTCCCCTTCGGGGATAAAAGAGTAGGTCATTTCCAGGCGCCTAATTGATTCGAAAGAGTCGTGAAACAGCCCGCTATCATGTAGCGGGCTTTTTTACGTCTGCAATTTATAGTGTAGAGTTTGTTATTGGCAAAACAAGTCCTCAGAAATAAGCCTTAAGCAGTGTGGCCAATATGCCTATGCGTCCCCTTCGGGGATAAAAGAGTAGGTCATTTCCAGACGCCTAATTGATTTGAGAGAGTCGCGAAACAGCCCGCTATTATATAGCGGGCTTTTTTCCAAAATTAACATTCAACTTACATCCCAGCTACAATTAGTACTAAAGTTATCCATTATAGTTAATGCATAGTGCTTTTAGATTGATATGTTTTTAGCGTGATCATGCTAATTTGTTAGCTATTCCCTGCTACAATAACTATATATTTCTGAATACGATGCCTTTCTATCTATGCCTATTTTGCTTACTTCATTAAACACATTTGGCCTTAATCAGTATTGCGACTCTTTAGTTGAAGTGACTAGCAAAGAGGAGTTAATAAAGATAAGTTTTGAGTTGTATCAACAACAGAAGAACATGCTTATTCTCGGAGGAGGCAGTAACGTCGTATTTACTGACAATTTTCAGGGAACTGTGGTTAAAGTTAGCACCAAGGGCATTACGATTAATGAAGATGATGATTTTTATTATCTCACGGTTCAAGCCGGTGAAAATTGGCATCAATTAGTTAAATATTGCTTAACTAAACATATTTATGGTTTAGAAAATATGGCTCTGATCCCTGGAACTGTAGGCGCAGCGCCAATACAAAATATCGGTGCTTATGGTGTTGAGTTTAATCGTTATTGTCACAAGATTGAATTTTTACAACTCGATACTGGTAACTTGGTACATTATAATAACGAACAATGTCACTTTGGTTATCGTGAATCCATTTTTAAACAACAATTTAAAAACTTAGTTGTTATTACTGAGGTGACCCTAAAACTGGCTAAAAAGTGGGTGCCGGTGATAAGTTATGGACCTCTTCAACACTTAGACGCTATAGATGTATCGGCGCAACAAATATTTGATTGTGTTTGTATGGTTCGTCAATCTAAGCTGCCTGATCCTAAAATATTGGGTAATGTAGGAAGTTTTTTTAAGAACCCAGTTGTATCAACAGACGACTATGACTCACTTAAAAGTCGTTATGGATCCTTAGTGGGTTACCGACAGGTTGATAACCATTACAAACTTGCTGCAGGTTGGCTAATAGAACATGCTGGCTTGAAGGGCGTTAATATCGGTGGTGCAGCAGTCCATCAAGATCAAGCTTTGGTGTTAGTTAACCTAGGTTATGCAACTGGTAATGAAGTATGCCAATTAGCGAAACACATTATTCAGATGGTTTTTGATAAATTTGCGGTTACATTACAACCTGAGCCTAGGATTATTGGCTCTGTTGGGGAGATTGAAATAAAATGAATGAGCATTGGTCACGTAAACGCCAAATTTTAGCGTGTTTACATCATGAACGTTTTGTTTCTGGTGAGGTAATTGCGCAATCTTTATCGCTTACTCGCGCGGCAATTAATCAGCATATAGATGCATTAAAAGATTATGGTATCGAAATTTATAGTGTGAAAGGAAGAGGCTACAAATTAGCAAATCCAGTGTCGTTGGTAAATGAGTCTCATCTTGTTAATGGAATTGATGGCCGTTGTTTTTATTTTGATGAAACGACCAGCACTAATGCTTTTATGCTTGGGCATGCCTCTGAATTAAAATCAGGGGATATTTGCATTGCTGAATATCAATCCGCTGGTCGAGGTCGAAGAGGGCGTCAGTGGTTGTCTCCTTATGCTCATCATATTTATGCTTCAATGTTTTGGCGTTTAAATAATGATATTAGTCATGCCAGTGGTTTAAGTTTAGTTGTTGGTTGTTCCATTGTTAAATCTCTAGCTGACTTTGGGATTGAGGGGTTAGGGCTTAAATGGCCAAATGATATCTACCTTGATCATAAAAAATTGGCTGGAATTTTAGTTGAGGTTTGTAATTCATCCGCTAATAAAACAGAATTAGTCATTGGTTTTGGTATCAATATGAGTATGTCTGTAGAGCAGGGGGAGCTAATAGACCAGCCATGGAACGATCTGTCTAGTTTGGTGAATATGCCAGATAAAACGGAGCTATTAATTAAATTACATCAAACCCTTAAGGCTGATTTACAGCTGTTTGAGCAGAAAGGGTTGGGTGCATTCTTAAAACGTTGGAATGAATTTGATTTATTTATTGGCCGTGAAGTATCACTGCTAATGGCACCTAATTCAGTTAACGGTACTTGTCGAGGTATTGATGAACAAGGGGCTTTGTTGCTTGAAAACGAGCAAGGGCTTACACGTTATCTTGGCGGTGAAATTAGCCTTAGAGCAGTAATGTAGATGCCAGAAGTGAGCCTAGGAATAGGCTCATATGTTATTATTTTCTAAGTAAAACTCGGTCCATTAAATGGTTGGGGCCTTTTTGCAAAATGAGGTGGGCCCGCTCTCGTGTTGGTTGAATGTTTAATGATAAATTTGGGCCATTAATGGTATCCCAAATATTAGCAGCAATCACATTCGCCTCATCATCGGTTAAAGATGAATAGTGATGAAAAAATGAGTTTGGATCACTAAATGCACCAGTTCTAAATTGCAAAAACCGCTGTTTATACCAATCTTTTAACAACGACTCATCAGCATCGACGTAAATTGAAAAATCAACAAAATCTGATACAAATGGCCTTCTTGTGTCTATTGGGGTATCTAAACCCGTTTGCAGCACATTTAGCCCTTCTAAAATTAAAATATCAGGCTGACAGATGGCTTGATGCTCGTCGTGACATCTATCGTATGTAACATGTGAATAAAGCGGTGCAAGAATCTCTTTCTGTCCCGCTTTAACTGCCGAAATGAATTCTACCAACATTTTCATGTCGTAACTTTCAGGAAAACCTTTGCGTTGGAGCAACCCTTTACGTTTTAGGTCTGCCAAGGGATATAAAAAACCATCAGTGGTGACTAAATCAACTTTAGGATGCTCAGGCCAACGTTGCAATAACGTTTGTAAAATACGCGCTGTGGTACTCTTACCAACGGCGACACTTCCTGCGATACTAATGATATAAGGACCAGGGGAAGCTTTTTGCTCCAGAAACTTATCAAGAACAAGTCCACGCTGTTGTTTTGAGCCGACAAATAAATTCAGTAAACGGCTGAGAGGAAGGTAAATGTCAGTGACTTCGTCTAAAGACAGCTTTTCATTCATACCACGCAGGTTTTCTAATTCAGCCTGACTCAATGTGAGCGGCACTGATTTACGTAATTCAGCCCAATGCTCGCGCTGAAAAGCAAAGTAGAGTGCATCTTGTATTGAGTTAATTGGATTCATAACCATTCCTCTAGGTTGGTCAGGCACATTACACTATCGAATAAATGGCGACAATAGTTTGCTCCTCATTTGTCTTCATCGCCCATTACATTTGCCTATAAATCACACTTTCTAAGTGAAACGAGTGTAAAAAAACGTCATTTGAAACTTTTTTTTGGTTTTTTATCATTTTCCTATTGCACTCCGAGGCACATTTACCTAATATCCGAACCCGAAATGACACGCCGGCATAGCTCAGTTGGTAGAGCAACTGACTTGTAATCAGTAGGTCCCGAGTTCGACTCTTGGTGCCGGCACCATTTTTCTGGAGGGGTTCCCGAGTGGCCAAAGGGATCAGACTGTAAATCTGACGGCTCAGCCTTCGAAGGTTCGAATCCTTCTCCCTCCACCACTTTCTAGGTAGTTAGGTAGCCTAAAATAGGTTGCGCGGATGTCGTATAATGGTATTACTCCAGCCTTCCAAGCTGATAACGCGGGTTCGATTCCCGCCATCCGCTCCAAATTTGTTCGCTGATATGGCTCAGTTGGTAGAGCGCACCCTTGATGAGGGTGAGGTCGGCAGTACGAATCTGCCTATCAACATCCCATGTCATGAATAAACTTCCTAACCCTAAACAATCGATTCGATGTCATTTTTATGCATCGGATTTTTACTATATGTGTTTTCATCACCAAGATAATTGGACTGAGGCAATACCATGGCAAAAGCTAAATTTGAACGTAAAAAGCCCCATGTAAACGTGGGCACCATCGGTCACGTTGACCATGGTAAAACAACTTTAACAGCAGCAATCTCTGCCGTTTTGTCTAAAACTTATGGTGGTGAAGT
>NZ_JBEOPM010000048.1:0-4625 GCF_040310165.1 Shewanella sp. AC91-MNA-CIBAN-0169 | reverse complement strand
CTCAAGATACTCTTTGATCATTGCTGCGAGACGTTCATCGTCGTCGATTAGCAAAATGTTGTCAGTCGTTTTGGTCACAGGCATGCCCATATTATGCCACATTTTTTAAAACTCTCTAGCTTTACATTACTTTACGTCGCAGAAAAATCAGAGCAATGCAGTCGTGTTTTTATGACTATAGACAAGTGGGGCAACTGCCAATACCGCGATGTGCGGCCACACAAACACTATTAAGTGAGAAAGATCATGATTGCAAAACGCATTACTTTACTAAGCCTTGGGGTACTCTTATTCAGCACACAGATTGCTTTCGCAGAAGAATCTAAGACCGAAGACCAGTGGAGTATTTCGACCACGCTTGGAGTCGTCAGCGCCCCTACCTATGTCGGGGATGACGAAAACCAACTGAACATTCTCCCCGATGTGCGCGTGACTTACGGGGATCGATTTTTTGCATCACTGTTAGGCGGTGTCGGCTATAACTTTGTGGCAACAGATAACTGGAAGGCTGGCGGGATTGTTAAATACGATTTTGGCCGCGATGAGGATGGTGATAATCCATTGCGTATATCTGGTGATGACGTAAATGATCTGCTGGGGCTGGGTGATATTGACGGTTCGGCTGAGGTTGGTGCATATATCGAATATGAAGCTAGTCGGATTCGATCAAAACTGGAAGTACGCCAAGGGCTGTCCGGCGGTCATGAGGGTTTGATTGCAGAAGCTGAGATCAAATTTACCGGACAATTCCAGATGTTCTCGAAACCCGCCTTTTTTGCGGTAGGGCCAGAAGTCGTTTATGGCGATAAAAACTACAATCAGACCTATTTTGGTATCACCACAGTGCAAGCCTCGCGCTCAGGACTTTCCACGTATCAAGCTGATGCGGGATTGGTTTCCTATGGACTGCATGGCTCGGTGGTCTTACCGCTCAATGATCGAATCACCCTGATTGGCTTTGCTGGCTACGACATGCTCGGCGATGAGGTTGCCGATTCTTCGCTAATTACACAGCGCGGTAGTGACGCTCAAGCCATAGGTGGCCTCATGTTCAGTTACCAGTTTTAACCAACCAATATTAACGAGAGAGGTGAACTGCCATGACTGCTGAAACCGTAACTTATACCAATGCATTGGGCGAGATAATCGCACCGTTTTTGCTCGCGGTACGCTCGACCGGCTTCTTTGAAGCCTATGTGTATCTACCACTGATGACGATACTCGCCATTTTCATTTTCAGGCGTACCTATCGTCTAATGATGGCCAATGGCACATTCGATTCGCCACTTCGTCAGCGATATCGCTACGTCATTTTGTCACTGTATTTCATGATGTGTTTTTTCTTCACCGGCGTTATCGCGGTAGCATTCAAGACCATGATTTTGGAAGAGATGGACTACACTGAGGCACATTGGTTTATCCCTTATGTGAGCTACTTGCACTTTTACATCGCCAGTGTGTCATTGGCCTATATCTATCTTATGCGCACCAATCGTTCGTCGCTTTTTTCGCGGGTATTGAGTTTGTACATACAAGTGGGTTTTCTTGGTGCATACCTAATCGGTATCGACCGCATTGTTAATGAACCGTGGGTGCTGCTCGATCCAGCGAGCGGTTTGAGTGGTTTCTACATGTTTGCGATATTCGGTGTGCTGCATTTTGATGTGGTCGTGCGGCTTCTCCAACCGTATGATAATGCGATCTTGGTGAGCGCCCCAACGATGATAGGCGGCGACAATGCTAAAAGGTGAACATACAGCGCGGGCAACGGCGTACACCTCGGTTGCTAAATGGCTGCACTGGATTGTGGCGGCTTTGGTGGTCGCCATGTTGTTTTACGGCTGGTCGCTAGATAATTACGAAGGTGAGGCATTGTCGGCGGCGCTTTCGTATCACGCGCTAGGGGGCTTTTTAGTCGCCTCGCTTTGCGGCCTTCGCTATCTATGGCGCACATCACACCCGCCGCCAGAGTTACCAGCGACATTATCACGGCCACAAGTGATCGCTGCGAAGGTCATCCATTCCACACTTTACATTTTGATGATCGTTGTACCTGTTACTGGCCTCATGACAGCGGTAGCCCATGACGTGCCGGTGGTCGTTCTTGGGGTGATCGATCTACAAGATACATTTTCCTTTTTTGGCCACGACAATTTTGACCTTAAACGTTTCATTCATGCCCAAGCGATGCACACCTTCGCAGGGCTGATTATTGGCCATATCGGCGCGGCATTGGTACATCAATTTTGGATTAAAGATGGCGTGCTTCGACGGATGTTATGGGAGAAAAAGCAATGATCGTTAGCGGCATCAAACGAGCTGGTATTGCAGTGGGGTTTTTTAATGGTGTAGGAAACATGATTTTTAATATAGTGTGATTTTTCCAACCTCTTAATTTCTCCTAAGAGGTTATTTTAATTGTATTGTCATTCGCCTGGGGAGCGAACCGGTAAGTGAAAATCACACTAACAGCGAATAAGATTAAAGCCCCAATTAAGGGGCTTTTTTTATATATCTAAATTGTGTGTTTCTAATGAGCTATCATCTAATCTCTTTATGTCATTGATAACTTTTTCTCTGAAATCTTCCCAGCTTCCTCCATCATCATTATCATGTTTTCGCATTATAGATATTTTTGCGTCATTATCGAATAAATCGCCGCCTACAGTATCGTTTAATTCATCCCATTTATTAACTTGGTTAGTATGCCTAGTTTCTCGCTCTACTACGTCATTTCTATAGTCAATATCAGCTTGCGTTTCTGAATTTTTCAAAAATAGGGGGTCATGGCCTCGCGCTTATTTAGGGGATTGTTTCTGCGTATCTTGCGACCTCTTCAACATCAAAGCCGCCGCCATTGTCTTTATGGAATTGCTCAATAGAGGCGCGTAAACCTTCTGGACTACTTTCGACAACATCACGCATATAAACATTTTTTACAATGTGCTTAAAGCGTTGTTCGTCTAGTTCCGCGCTGCTAAATTCTCTATTAGGCGTTACGCCAGTTTCAACACGTATTTTAGCGTCTTCATACTGGTCTGTAATATCGTTGAGCCAATCCCGAACAGGGGCGGTTATTTTGTTAAATAGCTTAGATAAAAAGCCTTGTTTTTCTTCTGGTTCAATATGTTCAATAACTGCGCTAGTCATTGTATTTCTTTCTCTTGTTATCCTTTATTTATAACAACCTAAACGGGTATTACACAAGAAAAATCTTGATAACGTAGTAACCATCGCAGATGGTCGATTACGTCCTTAGATCAAGCGGCAATCTAATCGTAACCGTTGATGACGAGCCAGAGGACAGGTCTATTGTGCCTCGGTGGGCATCAGTGATCTTCTGCACCAACGACAACCCCAGACCACTACCGGAGATATTCTGTTTGCCGCGGCCACGTTGAAAAGGCTCAAACATGCTTGCTTGATCTGCTTCTGGGATACCGTCGCCGCCATCGCTGACGATCAGATTTACATACTCAGTATTAACTTGAACGTCTACCGCAACAGGTGCGCCGCCGTACTTAAACGCGTTATCTACCAAGTTTCGGGTAAGGTGCTGGATCATTCGTGCATCCCCGAACATGCTCACAGGCGACCCCTGAACATCGCAATTTGAGTAACGAGCGCACTCTTCTGCGACGACACCCATTAAGTCGAACACCTCAAAATCCTGTTGTACGACACCGGCATCGATGCGGGTCATCAAAACTAGCTCGTCGATCAATACTCGTAGTTCTTCGACATCTTGTGCCAATGCTAATTGTCGGGGTTCATCTTCTACGGTTTTGATCATTTCAATACCAAGACGAATGCGTGTGAGAGGTGTGCGCAGTTCGTGAGATGCGTTGGCGAGTAGCAGCTTTTGAGCATTGACCAATGCTTCGATGCGTTCGGCGGTAGAGTTAAAGCTACCAGCAAGGGCGGCGACCTCGTCGCTGCCTTCTGGCTCGACACGAGCGCTGAGATCGCCGAAGCCTATTTGTCTGACAGCGAGTTGAAGCCGCTCTATTCTTCCCGTCAAATTTCGAATGAACGGGTACATGATTGCTGCGATACCAAGCGCGGAAATGATCAGAAATATCACAAACACGGCGGATTCACCGGGCAATGCGATCCGGTTAACGTTGATAACGAGCTGGCGGCCGTCTGTTAATTTAGTTGCCCACCGCGTGCCACCTTCTGTTTCTCGCCACGCGCCCTCGGCCAACGGTACGTCATCCAATGGCGTTACTGTACCGACTGACGCAATCAACAGCTTTTCGCTGCTGTAGAGGGATAGATCAATATCGAGGTAGTTGCCAATTTTATCGATGGCTGCTTGCTGCACATCGTCTGGTTCGGTGGCACTGGGCACAAGAAGTTCACTAAGGGCAGCGGTTTTGACAAATAGCTGCTCGTCATACTGATCTTGACCAATGATCGTCCAAGCAATCGTGGCGACCAGAGCGAATCCCAATAAGCTTGAAAAAACGATGAAGCAGATTTGTAGGTACAGACGGCTGTTAATCATAACTGCATCACACCTGCGACCGTGCAAACAAGTAGCCAACACCGCGCACAGTAATAACACGACGAGGCTGTTTAGGGTCGGTTTCAATCTCGGCGCGTAACCTAGATATATGCAC
>NZ_JBEOPM010000047.1:0-5631 GCF_040310165.1 Shewanella sp. AC91-MNA-CIBAN-0169 | reverse complement strand
GAAGAACAGAAGACAATTTCGAATAACTCAATACCTGTGAATGTCCACACAGATTACTTGATAAATTGTTAAAGAGCGGACCTGGTAACTAGCGTTAGACGCTGCGTTCCGTGTCAGTGGGGTGTATTATAGGGAAAACTTTTTATAGCGCAAGAGCTTTCTACGGTTTTTATGACTATTACAACCCAACTGCATACTATTTGAACTTAAAGCCATATTTATTGAAGTTTTTGCTGACTTTATAACCATAAATGGCTCGCTACAACGAACAGCAAATTTATTTTATCTACCTATATAAGGCTTATTATGCGGCTCAGCGTGGTTTAAGTGGCTAATTTAGCTTGTTGAGACCAAAACATAACTGAAACGGCGTTAATTTCATGTTAACTTCGTAGCAACTTTTAGTAGCACGAACGATTTGGCGTTAATGGATGACATATCTTTATTTGGATTAGGGGTTTGTTAGCAACAAAAATATGCTGACTAGTATATAAAGGAAGAGAAAGTCTAAAACTAAGTAATTGTTACACTGAAAATCTCTGTTCATATAGAAGTCGGTGAAAGCTTATATATGAACAGTTGAAATGATAGCTTTGAATTGGCGATTCTATTATTTTGTGAGTAATTGACTTAGCAGACTCGGAACGTCAGCGATACTGTCAACCACTGCACTGGCAAGTTCAACTCCGGCTTCGTCTACTACTTTACCTGAACGAACCAAAATGGCAGTGTTAATGCCAGCCGCTTTTGCTGCGCGCATATCATCAGCTTTATCACCCACCATTACAGACTGGCTCATATCGATTTTCAAGAATTCTGCAGCATCGAGCATCATGCCGGGTTTTGGCTTTCTGCAATCGCAATCTTGCTTATATCCACCTAGGCCTTTTTGTGGATGATGCGGGCAATAGTAGATACCATCAAGTTCGACACCTTTATCGGCAAAGTTCCAATCCATCCATTCCGTTAAATGATGAAAATCATCTTCACTGTACATGCCACGAGCAATGCCGGATTGATTGGTCACCACTATTAATAGGTAACCCATTTGCTTTAATGCAAGGCACGCTTCAAATACACCGTCGATATATTCAAAGTCGTCCACTGTATGAACGTAACCATTGTCTTTATTGATCACACCATCACGATCGAGAAATACTGCTTTATTCAACCTAACACTCCTTAAACTCTTTCTTGTGTCGATTATCCCATTGAGATGAATTTGGGGCCAGATAATCTGAATATTTTTATTAATTTGTTTATTTACCGCCATTTTATGAGCTTAATCTGCATAATTGTATAGGTTTCACTTTATAAAGCGGCGGCTAAGCGTTACCCTTGCTCGAAGAAATTAGTGATTATTATAGAATACATGAGCAATATACCTCCTATTATTCATAAAACGCGTACGCAACTTGTTGTAGAGGCGCTCAGAGAACGGATCCTTTCTGGTGATATACAAGGAGGAGAACCGCTCAGGCAGTCTGCTATTGCAGAACAGTTAAATGTAAGTCGCATTCCCGTTCGTGAAGCGTTAGTTCAGTTAGAAGCTGAAGGCTTAATTAATTTCGAACCGCATAAAGGCGCGACGGCAACATTGTTATCTGTTGAGCAAGTCACTGAATTATTTGAATTGCGCGCTATGATCGAATCGGATTTGTTGGCTAAGGCCATCCCTAACCTATCTGACAATGATATTGCCGAAGCTGAAGCCGTACTGGTTAAACTTGAATTGGCATTTAAACTGAAAGAATCAGTAGCAAGTTGGAGTGAGCTTAATACTCGATTCCATACTCGTTTATACCAAGCGGCTAATCGACCTCATACAATGGAAGTGGTTAACGGTTTAAACACCAATTGCGATCGCTATATTCGTCTGCAGTTGTTATTTACTGGCGGGATCCCTATCGCCGAAAGAGAACATCGAGTGTTACTCGAATTATGTAAAAAACGTGACATCGCAAAAGCCACTACTTTGCTGCGTGAGCATATCTTGCATGCTTCGGCTTCAATCACGAAACTGGTAGAACAAAAGATTAAGTCATAATAACAAATCTTAGTCATGACCATTTAAGCATTTAATATCAACAGATTAATTTTAAGCTGTTGTTTTTGTATATAAATTCAATTAACTATTGAAACGTATTGAGAGAACTTCTTATGCAGTATGCACACATTACCGGTTGGGGGAAGTCAGTTCCGCCCGCAACATTGACCAATGAAGATTTAGCCACATTCATGGAAACGACGGATGAATGGATTAAAACACGTACTGGTATTAGTAAGCGTAACATCAGTCACGTCAATACTTCTGAAATGGCGTCGGTTGCAGCTAAGCATGCACTTGCCGCTGCAGGGATTGATGGCAGTGAATTAGATTTAATTATTCTAGCCACCGCCAGCCCTGATACCTTGATCCCAAATATTGCGTCTACGGTACAGGCCAATATTGGCGCTACCTGCGGTGCATTTGATATTAACGCTGCTTGCAGTGGATTTTTGTATGGCGTTGGCTTAGCTAGCTCAATGATAAAAAGCGGCCAAAGTAAGAAAATTCTCATTATTGGCGCTGAACGTTTATCTTTTTACCTTGATTGGTCTCGACGTGAAACCGCTGTGTTATTTGGTGATGGTGCTGGTGCTGTTGTGCTAGAAGCCAGTGACCAACCTGGTGGCGTATTAGGTTATGAATTAAATAACGATCCTGAAGGTCGCGATATTTTAAAGTCTAACTTTGGCACCCAGATGGATAGATTTGACAATGACTCATTGGATTTTTACATTCATATCAATGGTCAAGATGTGTTTAAACGTGCGATTCATGGCATGGGAAGTTTAAGTAATAAGGTATTAGACAAATGTGGTATCAACATCGATGATGTCGACTTTGTTATTCCGCATCAGGCAAACGAACGTATTATTGATACTTTAGTAAGCCGAATGAAAATTCCAAAAGAAAAAGCTTTCGTCAATATCGCTGATTATGGCAATACATCGGCTGCCACTATCCCGATTGCGATTTGTGATGCGTTATCTCAAGGTAGAATTGAAGCCAATCAAACGATTCTATCTTGCGCGTTTGGTGCTGGATTAACCTCGGCTGCCTTACTGCTAAAATGGGGCGAACGCACCACGCCAATTAACACCAGTGATGCAGCATTACCGCCTTGCGATAAAACCGCACTTGAATTGATTAAACCTGCGGTTGATTATTTTTTCAATAAAGCTAAAAACGCAGAATAAGCAGTATTGTGCGTTTAATAGAAAAGCCAGTCTCGATGACTGGCTTTTCTTTTCTAGCGAAATACATTAATTAAGTCTTTAACCGACAACTTTTTAATATCTCCCATCGCTGCCACTTGAGCCAACAATAACTCTGCACAAGATAATGCATCAATAAGCGCATTGTGAGCAGAATAAACGGGTAAACGGTAACGTTCACGGCTTGCATTTAAGCGTAACGAGCCTTCTTTCAATACCGATTGTTGCATTAAACAACGTTTTTTTTCTATGGCCAACGTATCGATAAATACCAACGGAATTGATTGACCAAAACAGCGTATCAACTGCTGCTGAATAAACTGTATGTCTAATGGTGCATGGTGCGCCACTAAAATATAGCCCTTTGTTTGTGATAAAAACCAATCAATTGCCTCGGCTAACGTTAACGCCATATGCAATTGATTATCGACAATACCGTGAACCGTCGCGCTATGACCCACACTGCCACTAATGGATATCATCATATGTTGTGCTTTTTCAAGCGGAATGACACCGTTGATAATTGGTACCAAACCGATACTGATGACTTGATCATGGATTGGATCTAAGCCAGTCATTTCAAGATCAATCGCCATCAATGGAGCATCTAGAAATAGTGTTGTTAATGCCGGCGTGATTGCTTCTAAATATGTATTTAATGGAGACGGTAAAGTGGTCATCTTTTTACGCCACAACACCGTTTTTACCCACCAAAAATTGACCACTAGAAACTCCTCATGAACTTAAGCTTTATACCTGCTTGGGCATCGTGCACCACTTTAAATGCATCACGAAGCTGATGACGCATTAATGAAGAAAGATGTTGTGGTTTAAGATAATTGTTCACTGGTAAATTATTGGTGGCTTGGTAACCTTGATTAGCTAGACGCATGTGCGCAATGAACTCATGGGCGTCCGCCAAATTAAGTGCATCTTTACGATTAATAATATTAGCGTCCATTAACGCTCTGATCCGCTTAGCAGTATTAACCTCTTTGATACCTGCACTTAACGCATACACTCTGGCAATGTCATTAATTAATGCACTGCCCTTATGCTTTAAATCCATACCTTTCACTTCACTTCCATCACGCTCAAGGACAAACTTCCTAAAAAAGCCCAATGGCGGTGATTCAGTTAACGAGTTCCCCGCCATTCCGGCAAGGAAAATATCGTTATTTTGTGTAGCGGCTAAAACATCATCTTGCAGTTCACTGAATAAACTCAATGGCCCAAACACTGGGCGCATGTCGAAAAATATACTGGCATGCATTAAAGCTTTTGGTTCCGGCGTGTTTACCCATCTAGAGAAAAGCCCTTTCCACTTCACCAGTGACAAGCGCCATTTGGGATTTTGCGCCATAATGTCACCAGGGCAATAAATATAACCACATTCATCTAAGCCCTTACATACCGCTTTTGTTAATGCTTCAAAATAAGCACCAGCAAATTCATCGGGTTCATGTGCCAGCAATAAGCCATTATCTTGGTCAGAACAAGCAACCTGATCTTGCCTGCCTTGGGAACCAAAAGCCAACCAACAAAACGCCATTGGTGCCTGACCTAAAATCTGTTGATTCAATTCAATCAGCCGACGCGTTAATGCATCAGTTACCGAGGTTAATACTCTACCTATCTCTTCAGCTCTAGCATCGGCACTGATTAAATTTTGTAATAGTAGCGGGATTTGCTTACTCACTTGAATAAGTTTCTCTATATTTGCTTGCCGGCCTATTTCGCCAATAAGCAGTAGAGGTTGTGAGCTTTGCGAACGCAAAATATCAGTACTAGTGATCATCCCTAACGCACGGCTTCCATCAACCACAGGTAAGTGGTGAATATTATGTTCACTCATCGCCAACATTGCTTCGAATACTAACGCGTTGGCATGAGTTGTCACGGGATTGATGGTCATGGCTTGACTCACCAGCGTATTGACATCTAAGCCTTCAGCGATAATTCGATTACGTAAATCTCGATCGGTCAAAATACCGGTTAATTTTTGATTATCGATAACGAGCACCGATGAGACCCGGTGTTCACGCATTAATTTAGCCGCATCCATAACACTGGCATGAGCGTCGATGATAATGGGCTGAGATGACATAATTGAAGTAATACGGCTAGTCGTGGTCAAGTCTTTAGCGGTAAATTTAGTTTCATTGCGTAAGCGTTTAGCAAAAGCACGAGCAAAAAATTGATCAAAGCTGCGATGTTCAGAACGTAATTGGGCAAATACTGATTGTGGTAAATGATAAACCAAACCATCTTCTAAAATGGCCACTTTATTAACTAATGCTATTCGGATAAGCATTACTGTTTATATTTAAGTGGATAACGGCTAGGTATATAGAGCACTGAGCGTGGATA
>NZ_JBEOPM010000046.1:0-12080 GCF_040310165.1 Shewanella sp. AC91-MNA-CIBAN-0169 | reverse complement strand
ATGGCGTTTACACCTTTACCCCTGCCAGCAATTACAATGGCGCGGTGCCGGTTGTCACGTACACCTTAACCGATGGCGTATCTACAGACACCTCGACCTTGAGCTTAACGGTCACGCCGGTGAACGATGCTCCAGTCATTGACGATTACACCTCCACTATCAATGACTCCATTGCAAATGGCACTAATGTATATAACGTTAACGAAGCGAATACCGGAAATGATACTGATATAGACGGTGACACGTTGTCTTATTCTTTTGTGCTTGCTAATGGATCAAATAGTCTAATAAGTGAAGATGGTGCATTTATCATTAATGCTCAAACTGGCGTAATTTCAGTTAATGACACAACTAAAATTGACTACGACAATGGCAGCCAAATTAATTTAACGGTTAAAACAAGTGATGGCAGTTTAACTGATACCGCAATTGTTACTTTTGATCTTAACAATGTTAATGCTAATGATGACCTTCCTGGTACATCATTTAGTGTGACTTCAGGTGCAACTAACGCTTGGACAATTCCTCAATCAAACGGCCAGAGCTTAATGAAAATATCAGCTCGTACAGCTGATGGCTCAATGGGTGTAGTTAACATTGAATCTGGTACTAACAAACTCGGTGTCGCAGGCTCACCACGAACTTCAGACCAAATTGCCGGACAAATCGAATATGATTCAGCTACCGCGACATCTGAATCAATTGTGATTGACTTTAATGGTTTAGTTAATAAGGCGACATTTAGTGTTTCAAACATGTTCTCTAATGAAAATAATGGTGAACAAGGTGTTTGGAAGGCTTATTACAATGGTCAATTAGTTGCAAGTGAAACGTTTAAGACGACTTCAGGTGACGCAGGTACTTTCAGTATTGATACCGGTAATATTGTCTTCGACCAACTGGTATTTGAAGCAACTAAAACCATTAGTGAAGCAAATGGTGGTGCAGCATTAACTGACTCATCTGATTATTTCCTGACAAATGTTGCCGCATCTGGTCCTGCTATTATGGGAACCTACTTAGTGTCGGAAGATGGTGTATTGACCATTTCTAACGCAAATCAAGGTCTACTTAACAATGACTCTAATGACCCTAATTACTTTGCTATAGATGCCCAAGGGCATACATTTGCTCTAACAGGTGTAAATGGTTCAATAGTTACAGATGGTCAGGTAGTTATATTACCAAGCGGCGCACTGCTAACTATTCACAGTGATGGTACTTATTCTTATGACACAAACGATTCATTTGAAGCACTGACTGCAGGGCAACTTGCAACGGATACCTTTACTTATACAGTAACAGATCAATATGGCGCGACCGACACAGCGACAGTGACGATTAACATTGTTGGAGAGTCTGATTCAGGCACTGTTTATGAGAAGTACACTGGTAATCCTGGCAATGATGTGATTAAAGGAACCGTAAATAACGATATTATTGTCAGTGATCAACAAGGTTTACAGATTGTTGCTGGAGAAAATTACAATATAGCCTTTATTTTTGATACTTCAGGCAGTATGTCCGGTGTTATTGCTGAAGCTAAAACGCAATTGGAAGCGGTATTTGAGTCTCTAGCAAATAGCGCAACAAGCTCTCATAGCGGTATTGTAAATGTGTTACTGACTAACTTTGCATCAGGCTCAAATTACTCTGTTTCAGTAAATATGGACGACTCAAATGCGGTCCAAACACTGCTTACTGAATTAGCAAAAATGAGCGCGAGTGGTTCTACTAACTATGAAGCTGGTTTTGAGTCTGCAATAAATTGGTTTACTAGCAGCACAGTGTTAAATAATGTTGGAAATAATATTTCTTACTTCATTACTGATGGTTCACCAAATGCGCAAACAATTGATACTAATACTTCAACAGTATTAATGAGTTATGATGTTACGACCAGTAGCTATCAAACCTTAAGTAGTTTGTTGACCTCTAATAACTATTCTAAAGGCCAAGTCATCAGCATAGATGGTCAAGTCGTTGTCAATGCTAGCGGTGCAGTGTATTCACCATACACAGGCGCTAAAATTGGCCAATTAAGCTTTAACACTGATAATAGTGTTAAAAGCTTTACAGACAATGGAACAAATACAACCGCACAGGCGCTACATGCATTTAACTTACTCGCTGCAGTTTCGGAAGTTGAAGCAATCAGCTTAGCAAGCGCTAACGGTAGCACTACGGTTAATGAAGCCAACTTGAAGCTATACGATACAGACGGCAATGTTCGTGCGTCGATTGATGTATCTGATTTATCAAGCATCATCACAGGATCTGAGACATTACAATCTCAAGGTGATGATAATACAATTGGTAATCAAGGTAACGACATTATCTTTGGTGACTTAGTTCGATTTAGCGGTTCATCAGAGCAAGGGTATGTCGCTTTACAAACCTATGTTGCAGATAAAACGGGCCAAAACGTTGGTGATGTTGATGTAAGAGCAGTGCATGATTACATTCGTGACCATGTAAATGAGTTTAATATCAACAACCAAAATGATGGTAACGACATTCTTGATGGCGGTATTGGTGACGATATTCTGTTTGGCCAAGGTGGCAACGATGTTATCTATGGTGGTGAAGGTAATGACGTTCTTATTGGCGGCCTAGGTAATGACACTCTGATTGGTGGCTTGGGTAACGATACCTTTGTATGGTCTAAGGGCGATACTGGTACCGATACGATTAAAGACTTCGAAGTCAATAATGACTCCCTTCATATCAGTGATTTATTGCAGAATGAACAGAACGGCGATTTAGATAACTACTTAGATTTCTCGTTCAGTAATGGCAGCACGACAATTTCTATCGATGCCGACCATAATGGTAGTATTGACCAAGTTATTGTTCTGGATGGTGTAGACCTGTCGCAAGAATACGGTAGCACCACAGACGGAGTGATCATTAATGGTTTACTTAATGATGGTGCACTCATTGTAGATACTGCAACCGTCAACCCTGCTCCATCGCCAGGAACCAGTCATGCTGATCTATTTGATCAACATAATGGAAATATTATTCCTTAATAACAACAAATTGACTGCGTCACATAGTATTATGTGGCGCATATTTGATTATTCTAACAATACACATTAAGGACAATGATTAGGTGCCTATAACTGCGTCTAACAAAAGTGAGCAGTGGACGATCTCTGCTTCCCAGCGGGTAACGGTCGATCCGTTACTCGATTGTTTGGTTTTATTAACTGAACATTTTGGAAGCCCTTGCTCAATAGATTCCCTTGCGGCAGGTCTTCCTTTGTCTGGTGCAGTCATTACGCCCGATTTAATTCCTCAAGCCGCGGCAAGGGCTGGGCTATCAGCTAAATTATCACGTAAAGATTTGAATCAAATCTCTGAAATATTATTACCTTGTATCTTATTATTGAAAGATAAAAAGGCCTGTATTCTAAGAGAGATCGATCTAGAGCAAGACAAAGCCGTTATACAATTACCTGAAACGGGCGGCGAAGATACTCTGACGATTGAAGGTTTAGAAACCTTATATGTAGGTTACTTATTTTTAGTTAAACAAGATTACCGTGGTGACAAAAGTTTTGATGTTCACCTGCATGACAGCAAAACACATTGGCTACTGCAAAGTATTAAAGACTCTGCTCCTATTTACCGAGATGCTCTAATAGCCTCAGTATTGGTCAACCTTTTTGCCTTGGTTTCACCACTATTTATTATGAATGTCTATGACAAAGTGGTACCCAATCTCGCATTTGAATCACTATGGGTTTTAGCCATTGGGGCAAGTATTGCTTATATATTCGACTTTATAATGCGCCAATTACGCAGCTATTTAATTGATATAGCGGGTAAAAAAGTCGACATTATTGTTTCTTCAAAACTATTTGCAAAAGCCATTGGTATTCCACTATCTAAGCGTTCACCAAGCGTAGGAGGAATGGCAAGACAATTAGGTGAGTTTGACAGTATTCGGGAGTTTTTGACCTCTGCAACGATTACTGCGTTGGTTGATCTACCGTTTGCATTACTGTTCGTGATCATCATTTATATTGTTGCTGGCGATTTAGCTATTATTCCGGTTATTGGCAGCTTGATCATTATCGCAGTCACCTTTTATCTACAACCTAAACTGAAGCAAGCAATTGAAGAAAGTAACCGCTTTGCCAGTTTAAAGCATGGCCATTTAATTGAAAGTTTAACCGCGTTAGAGTCAATTAAAGCCAATGGTGCAGAAGGGTTAGTACAAAAAAGCTGGCAACAAATGATTGGCCATACAGCCAATTGGCAGCTCAAAACCAAAAAACTGTCTAATTATGTCAGCCATATAGCTAATTTTATGGTGCAATTAACCGTGGTATTAGTCGTGATATTAGGTGTGTATCGACTAGCAGAAAACGAAATTTCCATGGGTGGGATCATTGCCGCGGTCATGCTATCTAGCAGAGCTATATCTCCGATGGCTCAATTAGCAGGGTTAATTACCCGAGGTAATCATACCATCAGTTCACTGCGCCAATTAGACGCAATAATGGAACAAGAAGATGAGTTTGAAGACAAAGGAAACCTAGCCAGTAAAGAACGATTTATGGGAAAAATTGAAGCGGATAATATCAGTTTTAGCTTCCCTGGCTCCGAAAAACCAAGCCTACACCCTTTATCAATACAGATTAATCCTGGTGAGCGCATCGCCATTATCGGTCGTAACGGCTCAGGTAAAAGCACCCTAGCCAAATTACTACTCGGATTGTACAAACCAACTCAAGGCAGCCTGCGCTATGATGGATTAGATGCAGGACAGATTCACCCTAGCGACCTAAGACGTAACTTTGGCTATTTACCTCAAGACGTCACCTTGTTTCATGGGACTATTCGCGACAATATTTTATTCGGTTCTAGGCAAGTGACTGAACATCAATTAATAAGAGCTATCCAGCTTTCTGGTGTCAGTATGTTTACTAACTTAGAGTCTGAAGGATTAGATCAACAAGTTGGTGAAGGAGGCTTGTCACTCAGTCGTGGCCAACGACAAACCGTCGCTTTAGCCAGAGCAACATTGAATGATCCCTCGATATTATTAATGGATGAACCAACAGCAAGCCTGGATGCTAGAGCAGAAAAACAGTTTATTCGCTCAATGCAATTGGTTAGTCGCGACAGAACATTATTACTCATTACCCATAAAATGCATTTATTAAATCTAGTCGATCGCATTATTGTGTTAGAACGTGGACATGTAGTGGCTGATGGTCCTAAAGATGAAGTCCTTGCGAAACTTAATGCAGGGACAATTGCTGGAGCCCAAAACTCATGAGTAAGCATCTTACCGTAGCCGACTTAGAAATGGTTGATGACGTTTATGGTGCCATGATGACTGACGCCCCGTCAGGACATCGTCTTATCATATGGTCACTGTCCGCAATGATGGTGTGTTTTTTTATTTGGGCTTACTTCTCAGAATTAGATCAGGTGACATCAGGAACGGGTAAAGTTATTCCGTCGTCACAGATTCAAATTATCCAAAGTCTAGATGGCGGAATTTTGCAGGAAATCTATGTCCAAGAAGGGAGTATGGTCACTAAAGGACAACCTTTAGCCCGGATTGATGACACCCGATTCCGCTCCGATTTTGACCAACAAGAACAAGAAGTGTTCGGATTACAAACTAATATTATTCGCATGCGCACCGAATTAGACAGTATTATTATTTCAGATATGTCTTCAGACTGGCGCCAACAGGTCAAAATAACCAAGCAAAATTTGGTATTTCCGCAGACCATTATTGACGAAGAGCCAGAACTGGTTAGGCGTCAACAAGAAGAATATTCAATTCGGTTGGATAATTTAAGCAACCAATTAGAAATTCTTGTACGTCAGATCCAACAACGTCAGCAAGAAATAGAAGAGTTGGCCTCTAGAATTAGTACCCTTACGACGAGTTATCAATTAGTATCTCGCGAGCTTGAATTGACTCGACCACTTGCTCGGAAAGGCATTGTTCCGGAAGTTGAGCTGCTCAAACTTGAGCGCACAGTGAATGATATTCAAGGTGAATTACAATCGGTTAGGCTTTTACGTCCAAAAGTGAAAGCGTCTATGGATGAAGCAATCTTAAAGCGCCGAGAAGCTGTATTTGTTTATGCCACTGATTTACGTGCACAGCTCAATGAAATGCAAACCAAATTATCACGTATGAATCAGGCACAAAAAGGCGCATTTGATAAGGTCAGTAAAGCCGTCATAGCTTCGCCTGTTATAGGCACCATTAAAAAAATTAACTTTAATACCTTAGGTGGCGTTGTACAGCCAGGTGAAGAGATTATGGAAATTGTTCCATCAGAAGATAAACTGCTGATAGAAACCAAAATCACTCCTAAAGATATTGCTTTTTTACATCCGGGATTACCCGCTATCGTAAAAGTCACCGCATATGACTTTACTCGTTATGGCGGGCTAAAAGGAACCGTTGAACACATTAGCGCCGATACGTCACAGGATGAAGAAGGCAATAGTTTCTATATTGTAAAAGTGCGAACACAAGAGTCCAGTTTAATGAAAGACGATGGCACAGAGATGCCAATAATTCCAGGGATGCTCACTTCAGTAGATGTCATCACGGGAAAAAAATCCATACTTGAGTACATTTTAAATCCAATTTTAAGAGCGAAAGATACCGCCCTTAGAGAGCGCTAAGAAGAACCGGGAGGGTTTTTTATGACAACTATTATAAATCAACAAATAAAGCTAAGTGCTGTTGCTCTTGCTTTATCAATGTTGATAGCGCCAACAGCCTCAAGCCAGACTCTTGAGCAAGCTGTTGCACATACGCTAGACACAAACCCAGATTTACGCATTGCTTTTAATCGTTTTAAAGCGCGTGAAGAGCAAGTTAATCAAGCCGTAGCAGGCTATATGCCAACCGTAGATCTTTCTGCGGGCTATGGCTGGGAGCAAACCGATAGCCCTTCAACTCGTCGTAAAGTAGGCCAAGGTGATGTTGATAATGACGGTATGATTGATTTAGAACGTGGCGAAGCCGGTTTTAGTATCAAACAAATGCTGTTTGATGGTTTCTATACCAGTAGCGAAGTCGATCGTTATTCGTATGAAGCTAGCGCGGATCAGTGGGCATTATTTGCTGCTGCTGAAGATATGGCATTGGATGTTGCAAAGGTCTATTTGAACTACATCCGTAGCGAACAAGTACTATTACTCTCGGAGAAAAATCTCGCGAGTCATAAAGAGATTTACGATCAAATAAAACAACGCACAGATTCAGGTTTAGGATCGATAGCAGATTTATCGCAAATCACCGGTCGTCTTGCCCGTGCAAACGCCAATGTAATTTCGGCTAAAAACAATTTAGAAGATGCTCGTGCAGCCTATATCAGAATTGTTGAAGCAAAACCCGATGACCTAATTCTGCCAGTGCCTGATGCCGATATGCTACCAAAAAGCTTAGATAAAGGGCTCATGGCAGCAAAATCAAAACACCCAGTATTAAAATCAGCGGAAAGCGATATTAACGCCGCTAAAAAAGAACGTAGCTCAGCCAAAGCCAGCTATTTCCCACAATTAAGCCTAGAACTTAATGGTAACTGGAATAATGATACTGACGGCGAAGATGGCTACAGCGCAATTAGTAGCCAAAATGTTAACGGCTATAACAATGATTTAGTTGCTATGGTTCGGGTTAAATATAACCTTTTCTCCGGTGGTAAAGACGTCTCAAAAGACAGAGAAACAGCCTATAAAGTCAACGAAGCAAAAGAAATCCAACAACGCGCTTATCGCCAAGTTGTTGAGGGTGTTTCGTTAGCTTGGAATGCTTATGAAATGTTAGCCCCACAAAAACAGTTCATCCGTGAACATGTTGTGGCGTCAAAACAGACTCAAGTGGCTTATGTGCAACAATTTAACTTGGGCCAACGAACTCTGCTCGATTTACTCGATACCGAAAATGAACTATTTGAAGCTCGTAAGGATTACTTGCAAACCGAGTATGACGAAATTGCTGCTCGTTACCGAGTATTGAATGCGACAGGCGATCTACTTGACTCACTTCGAGTAACACGCCCGGGAGAATGGCGTGGTGAGCGTGAATATGAGGGAGGTGTTAAATAATGAAATATTTGATGATTTTACTCGCATTGATTACAACAACAGGTTGTTCGATCAACGATATTGTCGAGTCTAATGCTTCTACACCACAAAATTTTGATCTTGCCGACAGTGATCGTGATGGTGTGATAATGGCCCGAGAACGTTGTGCTGGCACCATCATTGGTGCTGCTGTCGACAACTATGGTTGTGGTAGCATCAAAGATATCAATGAACGCCAAGACTTAAAAATACTATTTAGTAATAATTCAGTGGTTATCGAACAGCAGTATTATAACCAAATTGAACGCGTCGCTAATATCATGAAAACCTACCCTACCACTAAGGTAAAAATAGAAGGCCATACCAGTAAACGTGGAAGCTATGAACTTAATTTAGCGTTATCTCAAAAACGTGCAAAAGCGGTTATCGAAGTGTTAGAAAACACCTTTGGTATCGATCCAAGCCGTCTTAACGCTACAGGGTATAGTTTTGATAACCCAATTGATAACAGTGGCACGCCAGAAGCAGAAGAGCGTAATCGTCGTGTGATAGCTGAAGTCACAGCCGATGACACCATTCCAGAAATGAGATGGAATATTTACACTGTCGATGAGCAAAATGACTAACGGACATACAAGGCATTGATTCTTTGAGTCGTGAAGACAGCAAAGTAACTACAGCGTTGCATAAAAGGGTCTGTCATTTTTTTATTATGGCATCGGCCCTTTTAGTTTCATGTTTATATGCTGCACCAACTCAAGAATTGAATCAGCAGCAAACCGTTTCAGCATTGTCGAAACGTTATGGCGATCGCGCAGGATTACGAGCAAATGCTTGGTTCAAAATCGTCAGTGATTCACAACAACTTGCTGATATTGATAAATTAGAAAAAGTGAATCAATTTTTTAATTTATTTCGATTCATTGATGATCAAACGCTATGGGGTGAATCCAATTATTGGGCATCGCCAATGGAGTTTATCGGGGCTAACGGAGGGGATTGCGAAGACTTCTCAATCGCAAAGTATTTCACGCTTCTTCAACTGGGTATTCCTGAAGATAAACTCCGAATCACCATGGTAAAAGCGACATCGCTGAATCAATATCATATGGTGTTAGCATACTATGAAAAGCCTAATTCGATTCCGTTAGTGCTCGACAATTTGGATAAAACCATAAAATTGGCAACGAAACGAAAAGATCTCCTGCCTGTTTACAGTTTTAACGGTAAACAATTATGGCTAAACAAAGAAAAAGGTCGAGGTGTGTTAGCTGGCTCATCATCACGCCTTGAAAAATGGACTGACCTTAAACTTAGATTAGGTGTAGAACGCTTACGCCAACCCAAACTCAACATGGAGTAGTGACAACATGACCCTGTTCAGGCAGATCTATGCGTTACTTTTCGGGCTGTTCTTGTTAACAATTGCAAGCGTAGCCTATGTACAATTTTCAGAAACCCAAGGATTCTTATCCAAACAAATGGAATCTGATCTCAACAATGCCAGTAATTCATTAGGATTAATGCTGACCCCTGTTTTAGAAGCCGGTGATGATGCCGGAGCTGAAACATTAGTCAATGTCATTTTTGAGGGCGGCTATTATCAACAAATCAAACTAACGTGGTTGGTTGATGGTAAGCAACAAGTGTGGAACAACTCTGTTAAAGTCGATAATATCCCTCAATGGTTTATCGATCTTAACCTGTTTAAAACCATTAAAAAACAAACCACGATTACCTCTGGTTGGTTACAACTTGCCACACTAGAAATTACAGCTCACCCAGGATTTGGCTATCAGGAGTTATGGCGGATTATTTCCGACATTATTATTCTATTTTCAATCTTATTTCTCATCGCCATTATATTTGCGCGAGTGGGATTAAGCTGGATTTTAAAACCCTTAAACACCCTTTCTTTACACGCTAAACAAATAGCGGCACAGCAATTTGGCCCAGATATGCCAACGCCAAAAACAAGGGAGTTAAAAGAGCTCGTCAATGCATTTAACAGTATGTCAGCCCAATTAAAGCAAGTATTTAATTCTCTTGACGAAGAAGTCTCAGCATTAAGAAAGAAAAATCTTATCGATCAAGTCTCAGGGCTGCCAAATAGACAATATATGGTCAGTAGAGTTAATGGTTGGTTAAGCGAACCCAGTACCGGAGCACTTTACTTAGTCAAAATGGATTGGCTAGAAGAAGTACATAGCAAATACGGTTTCCAAGTTCGCGATGAGACCATTCGCATTCTGGCTGAGAAACTACAACACCACCAAGATCAAATTTCTTCTTCTGTTATAGCCCGCATTGCAGCATATGAATTTGCCTTCCTTGTTGAGGACTGTGAACATGACCAGCTGGCTAAGTATTTGCAAAGCCTAATACGTACTGTTAATAAAGAAATATCTAAAGCTGGCTGTAAACCAAATGAACAGTTTTATATTGGTGTTGCTGAACGTCTAGGACAAATGACAGTATCAGACATGTTGGCTCAAGCAGATAACGCACTCCAACAGTCCATTAAAGACGACAAAGTGTTCCATTGGTTTGAGAACACTCAAAAGCAGCTGTTTACCCGTGAAGAGTGGCGCAATAATTTAAGTCATGCCATAAAGAACAAAAAATTCCAATTCCGTTGGCAGTCGATTCAGCTATGTGCCAAAGATGAAATTTGTCAGCGCGAACTATATTGCCAACTGCAAATAGGCGACACCATCCTCCATGCTGGTCAGTTTGTTCCCTATATAGAATTACTCTCATTAGGCACAATGTTCGATCGTTGTTTAATAGAAACAGTCAATGAACATCGTTTACTCGAACGCAATTATGAACGCGTCGCCATCAATCTTACTTATCAAAGTATAAGCGATGCTGATTTTCATCTTTGGCTAAAACAGTTCCTACGATCCAATAAATACACCGAACGGATTTGCTTTGAAATCCCAGAAGCAAGTGTATATAGCGATTTAGAATCTTGTGAAAATCTCTGTAAAGTCATTCGAGATTCAGGAGCTCAGTTTGGTATCGATCATTTTGGTCGCCAATTCGGTTCAATGGCTTACTTACAAAGTCTACGTCCAAATTATGTCAAACTAGACCAATCATTTGCCTATATTGAAGAGAATCAACACAACAGCGAATTATGTCGTGCTTTAGTGAATGTCGCTAAAGGGTTAGATATTCAAGTGATTGTCACAGGCATCCAAGAAGCAAACCAATTAACACGATTTACTGAACTCAGAGTCGATGCTTATCAAGGCTTTATTGTACCGCCGGTCAATGTGAAGCTCTAAGTGATATCAAAGAGTTGATCTACTAATACTAACCACTCCTCTGAGTGGTTTTTTTATCTCTGTAGAGCTACTTACAGGCGATAAACTCACTAGGGTATTAGTGGGTTAACCCAACAGCTATAACACAGTGCTAGCGCTATACAGCTGTTCTGGTGAACTCGTTCATATTTAAGAACGATACCAGTCTACTGCAATTAATTTACGACCAAGCTTGCTCGATAAGATTTAGCCATACCATGGCACGACTCTGGCAACCTGAATATCAGCGTAAAGCCTATTTAACCTGATGTGATGGTCTCCTCCCACTTCAATCATGGCACATCGATGCCGTACACATCAGGTTATTTATACCTATAGTCGCAGCAGTAATAAACGGTATCAATCCTCCAGCTATAACAGAAGGGCTATAACGTATGGTTAGCAAAAAACATACAAACGTCATTAAACATCGCATGTAGTTCCTATTAACGCCGTTAATGCAAATAGATAGTGTGAATCAATAATGTGGATAGAGGATGCAGATAGATAATGCGATCAGCATTGTTCACTTAATAAGGCAATAGTACGAATGTAATGACCAATCAAGAAAAACAAAAAGGCCACTCATTTGAGTAGCCTTTTAGTTAAATTGGTCGGTGATAGAGGATTCGAACCTCTGACCCTCTCGTCCCAAACGAGATGCGCTACCGGGCTGCGCTAATCACC
>NZ_JBEOPM010000045.1:0-15342 GCF_040310165.1 Shewanella sp. AC91-MNA-CIBAN-0169 | reverse complement strand
TTGCGGGAGTAGGACTTGAACCTACGACCTTCGGGTTATGAGCCCGACGAGCTACCAACTGCTCCATCCCGCGTCCGTTTGACACTGCTTTAATTCATCTTATTAAACTGGCTTGTTAGCGTGTTTAACGGTCTGCTTCAAAGCGGGGCGAACTATAGCGATCCCCGTTTATATTTGCAAGTAAAATCTAGGCGATAGCTATTTGTTTGCTGGTAAAATAAGCGAGTCACTGCTTTATCGTACGATATTGCCAAATTAACCCAAAAATAAGGGATTTTAACCGTCCATTTCGATAAGTCGTTGGGGTTATGTGTTTGAGCAGGTATAATGCTGCACTGAATTTTGCGTAACCGATGACTGACTAATACATGTTTAATTTTTTTGCTGCAGCCCCAAAGGGTTTCGAATATAGCCTTGCTTCTGAACTTAAAGAGTTCGGAGCAACCGACGTTAAAGAAAGTGTTGCTGGAGTATATTTTTCTGCTTCATTAGAGCTGGCTTATCGCATTACATTATGGACTCGTTTAGCGAGCCGTATCGTATTAGTCATCTATAAAGGAGCTTGTGATTCTGCAGAGCAACTTTATAACGCAGCATACTGCATTGATTGGCCATCGCATTTTTCCCATAAAAAAACCTTCAGTATTGATTTTCACGGCACGGGTGGTTTCATTAATAACACTCAATTTGGTGCGCTGAAAATTAAAGATGCTGTAGTTGACCGTTTTCGTGATGATGGTACTCCTCGTCCCGATGTAGAACGTGTCAATCCAGATTTTAAAATTGATGCCCATTATCGTAATGGTCAACTGACTATTTCAATGAATTTCTCAGGCGCTTCTTTACACCAACGCGGATACCGTTCAACTACGGGTGAAGCACCATTAAAAGAAAACCTCGCTGCCAATATGTTGGTTCGCAGTGGTTGGCAAGCTAATCCTATTACTGTGCTTGACCCATTTTGTGGCAGTGGCACGGTATTAATAGAAGCGGCATTAATGGCTGCTGATATTGCGCCTGGACTAAAACGTGAGAAATTTGGTTTCGAAAATTGGCAAAGTCACAATAAAGCAATGTGGCAGGTTATTTTTGACGAAGCTCAAGCGCGTGCAACATTGGGCAAAACTCGTTGTAAGCTTAAGTTTTACGGTTCAGACATCGAACCTCACCTGATTTCTATCGCTAAGCGCAATGCTGAGAATGCTGGTGTAGCTGAATTAATTGAATTTAGCGTGTCAGATGCACTCGATGTAACACCTCCTGTAAGCGAAGGTTTTTTGATTTCTAACCCGCCTTACGGTGAGCGTTTGGGTAATGTTACTGAGCTTTTACAACTTTATTACCAACTCGGTGATAAGTTTAAAAAAGAGTTTGGTGGCTGGAAAATAGCTATGTTGTGCAGTGATGTTGAACTTATATCATCGCTTAAACTAAAAGCTGACAAGCAGATGAAAATGTTCAACGGCGCATTAGAATGTGCTTTTAACATTTATACCTTACACGCCAACAGTACCCGCCGCGACGTGCCTGAATTGCCTGAAGGTGTTGATATTATCGACATTGCGCCAGCATTTGCGAATCGTATTAAAAAGAATGTTAAACAGTTTGAAAAATGGGCTAAAAAAGAGCGCATAGACAGTTATCGTTTATATGATGCTGATTTACCTGAATACAACGTCGCCATTGATAGATACGTGGATTATGTTGTTATTCAAGAATATTCAGCTCCAGCAACTATTCCTGAAGCGGTGACTAAACGCCGTATTAGTGATGTGCTATTAGCCTTGCCTGGGGCGTTAGGGATTCATCCTGATCGTATCACCTTGAAAACTCGTGAACGTCAGAAGGGTGCTAACCAATATCAAAAAATTGACGAACGTAAAGTTGAAGTTATCACTGAAGAATATGGTGCTAAATTTAAACTTAACTTAACCGGTTATCTCGATACGGGTTTGTTCCTTGATCATCGAGTTACACGTAAACTGGTTGGCGATAAATCAAAAGGCAAAAATGTCCTTAATTTATTCGCTTACACTGGGTCTGCATCAGTACATGCTGCGATCGGTGGAGCTAAATCAGTTACCACCATCGACATGTCTAATACCTACATTAATTGGGCCAAAGAAAACTTTGCCTTAAATGGTTTGTCTGGCGCTAAATACGATTTTATTCAGGCAGACTGTTTGCAGTGGATAAAAGATAATAGCCATCAGAAATATGAACTCATTTTTATTGACCCACCGACGTTTTCAAATTCAAAACGTATGGAAGACAGTTGGGATGTGCAACGCGATCATGCAGAGATGTTAGGTGGCTTGATTAAGCTACTTTCTCCAAATGGCGAGCTTATTTTCTCAAACAACAAACGTAAATTTAAAATGGATATCGAGGCGTTGAACCAAGCAGGTATCGACGTGACTAATATCGACCATTTATGTTTACCGCTGGATTATAAACGTAATCCACATATCCATAATGTTTGGCTACTGACTCATGCTAAAAAATAGTTCAGTCGCTTATGTGCTATTTCACACCGAGGGTTGTCATCTGTGTGAAATAGCTCAAAAATTGGTTGATCAAACCGCAATACA
Organism: Shewanella sp. AC91-MNA-CIBAN-0169; assembly: GCF_040310165.1. NCBI lineage: Bacteria > Pseudomonadati > Pseudomonadota > Gammaproteobacteria > Alteromonadales > Shewanellaceae > Shewanella > Shewanella sp. AC91-MNA-CIBAN-0169. The sequence goes on along the minus strand of NZ_JBEOPM010000045.1, from coordinate 12,751 downwards.
TTATCAGCACATCGATATTTGTGATAACGCATCACTTGCAGAGCGTTATGGCATGAGCATTCCTGTATTTGTACAGGGCGAACGTGAGTTATTCTGGCCTTTCGATGCCGCACAATTACAAGAATTTTTAGGAGTTTAGATTGAGTCTGGTACGCATTAATAATGGCTCGTTAGCCTACGGTTACATTCCTTTGCTGCTAAATGCAGATTTTACCATTGAACCTGGTGAGCGCGTGTGTATTGTTGGGCGTAATGGCGCCGGTAAATCAAGTTTAATGAAAGTATTATCAGGTGATGTATTACTTGATGATGGTGAGTTTAATATTGCAAATGACGTTAACGTCAGTCGTTTACAGCAAGACCCTCCTAAAGCAGAAACCGGATCGGTTTACTCTTATATAGCAGCGGGTTTGAAAGAAATTGGTGAAGCGTTAGAACAGTATCATCAATTATCACACGATGTTGCAGATGCTAATCCTGAGCAGATGGACCGTATGCTGAATCAAATGCAACGTCTTCAGGAAGTGTTAGATCACAATGACGGCTGGCAATTAGATTCACGCATTATCCAAAACTGTCAGTTGTTAGGCCTAGATCCGGATAAGCCATTAAATGAATTGTCTGGTGGTTGGCAGCGTAAAGTGGCGTTAGCTCGTGCCCTTGTTGTTAATCCTGATTTATTACTGCTTGACGAACCTACCAACCATTTAGATATCGATACCATTGAATGGTTAGAGCAATTTTTATTAAGCTTTAAAGGCGCTATCGTATTTGTAAGCCATGACCGCGGTTTTATTCAAAGAATGGCAACGCGTATCGTCGATTTAGATCGTGGTGTCGTGGTCTCATTTCCAGGTAACTATCAAGTTTATTTAGATGGTAAGCAAGAATGGTTACGAGTTGAAGCTGAGAAAAATGCTCATTTTGATAAAAAACTTGCCGACGAAGAAACCTGGATCCGTCAAGGTGTTAAAGCGCGACGTACTCGAAATGAAGGTCGTGTTCGAGCGTTAAAAGCACTACGTACCGAACGTAGTGAACGCTTAAACCGTCAAGGTAACGCCAAAATGTCGGTATCTGATAACGAACGCTCTGGTAAGTTAGTATTTGATATTAAAAATGTTAACTATAATTTGCCTGATAAAAATTTAGTTAAAGATTTCAGTACTACTGTCATACGTGGTGACCGTATCGCGTTAATTGGCCCAAATGGTTGCGGTAAATCAACGCTAATCAAACTGTTAATTGAAAAGCTGCAGCCTCAATCTGGCGAAATTAAAGTCGGTACTAAGTTAGACGTTGCCTATTTTGACCAGTATCGTGAAGCGCTTGATCCAGAAAAAACAGTAGAAGAAAACGTTGGTGAGGGTAAAAGTACCGTCACAATTAATGGCCAAGATCGCCATATTCTTAGTTATCTACAAGATTTCTTATTCTCGCCAATGCGTGCTCGTACTCCGGTAAAAGCACTTTCTGGTGGCGAGAAGAACCGTTTGTTATTGGCGAGATTATTATTACGCCCTGCCAATTTAATTATTCTCGATGAACCAACAAACGATCTTGATATTGAGACGTTAGAATTGTTAGAGTCACTGCTTGCTGATTTTGCTGGTACATTACTTATCGTGAGCCACGATAGAGCATTTATCGACAATACCGTTACCAGCAGTTGGTGGTTTGCGGGCAATGGACAATGGGCTGAGTATGTTGGTGGTTACCAGGATGCTGTTGCTCAAGGTGCAAAGTTTTATTCTGAGGAACCTGTTGCAACTAATGTTGTCCAACCTACCGCAGTGGTTGAAACAAAGCCTGTCAGTATCCCTGAGAAAGCAGTCAAAAAACTGTCTTACAAATTGCAAAAAGAATTAGATACGCTTCCGAGCCAAATGGAACAGCTCGAGCAAGCTATTGCCCAATTGCAGCAAACCATAGCGGGTGCTGATTTTTATAATCAACCGCAGGATTTGGTCAATAAAACACTGCAGTTGTTGGCAGAAAAAGAACAGAATTTAGAAGTTTGCTTCGAGCGATGGGAAGAGCTTGAGTCACTGAAGTAAAGCATAATAAAACAGGAATAGTTACATGAAGTTAAAGTTTGATAAAGCCTTATCCCTTGTTGCGATAGGTGTATTAAGTGTGATTGGAACAGTTCAAGCTGCGCCAGTATATGAAATTGTTAATATTGAAGATTTCGACCTAAATGGCACTATTGACGGTACACGTAATGGCTATGCCATGGCGGTGAACAGTCAAGATGAAGTTGTCGGTATTTCAAAAGGTAAAAAGAAACTTAGTACCGAAGACATTGAAGGCGGCATCATTGATGTTGAAGATGGTATTTCTGATGCAGAAGAGATTACCTATTCAGTATTAACACCAATAGAGGCAAATAACTTCACTGTCACTACCAGTGCAAATGCCGCTGAAGGCGCTTGGAAGCCTTCATTTTATAGCCTAGCTGGTACGACTAATCCTACTGACGTAGACAGTGATGGTGAACTGGTTGTTAATTCAATTGATACCTTCTTCTATGGTCTTAACAGTAATGGCACCAAAGTAGGTTCTTATACTGGTGAACAAAAGACCTTGGCTTATGAAGGTACAAGCACAACACAAGAGCTTTGGTATTATCGTGATTTTGAACTTCGTGCCATTGCAGTAAAAGATGATGTTGAGTTTTCATTACTACCTCCTTACACAACCTATGTTCGTGAACAAGATGCTGACACTAGTGCAGCTACCGTTGAGTTAGGTGGTTCGTCTGTTGCAGCCGATGTAAATGAAAATAATCTTGTTGTTGGTTATGGTAGTACCGCATTGGCTTCATCAAGTGTTGACCGTGTAGATACCTGTATTACAAGCGCAGAAGACACTGATGCAGATAATCCTACGCCGCTCGCTATTTGTGTTCAAGATTCTCAGTATCCAGACACTAACAGCCGTCGTTATATTATTTATCAAACACGCGCTTTAGTATGGGATTTAAATAACATAGACGATGCCGGTGTACCTGAGCGTACTGAATTACCGTTAGGCTTAACCCCTGCAACGGACTCAACGCTAATTTACACCGCCCAAGCATTAGGTGTTAACAGCGATGATGATGTTGCTGGCCGCTCACATGTTTATCGTAATGGCGACACCGATAAATTATATTTTGATGCTGCTTACTGGAAAAAGAATGCCAATGGTGAATATCAATATAATTGGGTAGATATGGAGAATGAAGTCACAAGCTCTATCGCATATGATATTAATGATAATGGTATTTTAGTCGGCAGTTATCGTAAATATATTGGTGGTTATTTACGTGATAAATTCTTCACATTAGACACTAACAATCCAGAACAAGGGATTGTTACGCCGAATGACTTCCAAACCACATTGTCAGATTTAAGTAGCAAACCTAAAGATATCAACAATAAAGGACAAGTTGTCGGTTATGTTGAATCAACTTACGACAAAGAAAAGCCTCGTCCAAAAGTGGGTTTCTTATTTGAAAATAGTACTAGCGAATTTTCTAATTTAAACGATCTCCTTACCTGTGGTTCTAAAGGCTATGTACAGAATACTGATGGAGAGTGGGCTCGTCATCAAGTGAGTATTCAAGATGGTACTGGTGAAATATTAACTTATAACACCGATATTCAAGTTGTAGAAGCCAATAGCATCAATGAAGACGGCACTATTGTAGGGACTGCGTTTATTCGTAAGCCACAATATCAAACCGATGCAACTACTGGTAATGTGCTTGTCGGTGAAAATAATCTACCGCTATTTGAATTAGATGGGAACGGTGCTCCAGTAACAGCATATTTGCCGCGAATGGTTATTTTGAAACCAACCTCTGGTGAAGCATGTACGACTTCAGACACAGTTGAAGAAGTGGCTTACGTACGTCAAGGTGCAGCCAGTTTTGCTTGGTTATTCACTCTGCCATTATTATGGTTGCGTCGCAGAGTAAAAAAATAGGCTTAACTGTCATCAAAGACTCAGTGTAATCATTGTCATATAGCCCCTCAAACAGGGGGTAGTCTAGAACCATAAAAAAATCGAGGAAATATTCCTCGATTTTTTTTAACCTAATTCTCAATACCTTAATAAAAGATCATTAAAATGATGGTTTTTTTGGTTGATTTTGGTTAAAAAACGATCTATTTCTATATGCAAGGCTTCAGCTTTATCATGTCAAAAAGAAGCCTGTTACTGAAGAGGACTCATGCATGAAAAGACAGAAAAGAGATCGTTTAGACAGAGCATTTTCAAAAGGATTTCAAGCCGGAGTAGGAGGGCGTTCTAAGGAGGTTTGTCCCCATTCGAATCTGGATTCACGGTCTCAATGGTTAGGCGGATGGCGTGAAGGTATTGACGGTCGTCTTAATGGCCTATTTAACAAGTAGTACTTAATAAGTAACACTTAATAAAATGCCCTCGCGAAGTATATCGGAGGGCATTAAGCTACATTTTAAACGTATTTCGAAGTAAAGTGGCGTTAACTAGAACGTCGATGTATCGCTGAAAATACCTACTTTTAAATCAGTTGCTGAGTAGATTTGACGACCATCAACTTCCATCGTGGCATCAGCTATACCCATAACCAATTTTCGGTGAATTTTGCGTTTAATATTAAGCTTGTAAGTCACTTTCTTTGCATCAGGTAATACTTGGCCGGTAAATTTCACTTCACCCACGCCTAATGCTCGACCTTTACCTTCAGCGCCTTCCCAGCCTAGGAAGAAACCAACAAGTTGCCACATAGCATCCAAACCTAAACAACCAGGCATTACTGGGTCACTGATAAAGTGGCAATCAAAAAACCATAGATCGGGTGTGATATCGAGTTCGGCAATTATTTCACCTTTACCAAATGCACCACCATCTTCATTTATGGTAATGATACGGTCAATCATCAACATATTGTCGACAGGTAAGCGCGGTCTATTTGGGCCTAAAAGATTGCCATGACCACATGCGACAAGTTGCTCTTTAGTGAAACTATTAGCTTTTTCCATTTAAATCGATACCACTTAATTGACTGATAATACTAACAAGATAGCGAACACGTGTAAGCTAAACAACTCCGATCACTAAATAATGTGCAATCTAGCTAACAATTTAGCAAAAAAGTTCAGTTCCACGTCGTCATCATCTTGTCCGGCTAATTTATCTAAACGTTGTTGTACTAATCCGTAAAGCGTGTCTGGTGCAAAGTCGTTATCTTCATTCGCGACTCCAGCAGGCATTTGCATCAGCAGTTCAACTGCTTGATCCATATGCTCAATTGCATGGATATGAAATAATCCTTTATCAATGGCTTCAATCACAGCAGGTTCAAGATTTAGCTGTAATACATTGGCCTTAGGCATAATAACACCTTGTTCACCCGTTAAACCGCGGCGTTGACATAAATTAAAGAAACCTTCAATTTTCTCATTCACACCACCAATCGCTTGTACATTGCCAAACTGATCTAATGCGCCTGTAACCGCTAAACTTTGGATAATCGGTTGTTCAGCTATCGCAGACATTAAACAGCAATACTCAGCTAGTGAAGCGCTATCACCATCAATTTCTTGGTAAGACTGTTCAAATACAATATTTGCATTCAAATGAAGAGGCGCGTCACGACCAAAAATACGGTACAAGCAAGCAGATAGGATCATCATGCCTTTTGCATGAATATTGCCACCCAACTCTGATTTTCGTTCAATATCTGCCACTTCGCCATCACCATAATGCACTGATGAGGTAATACGGGCAGGCTCACCATAGGTATAATCGCCAGTATCAATAACCGTAAGGGCATTAATCTGACCTACCATAGCGCCTTTAGTTGGCAGATTTATAAAATTATCATCAAAACTTTGAGCAGAATATATTTCAGAGCTATTGTGACGGAATTTTAATTTTTCCAGTGCTTTAGCTATAGCTGCAGCATTCAATGTAGCTTGACCTGAATATACTTTTGCTTGACCTAATAGTTGCCTAAACTCCAACATACTTAAACTTAAGCGTTGTTGATGTTCAACCAAACGAGAGCTATACCAAAATAACGGTAACAAACTTGATGGTTCTAATTCAACAGATTCTGCTTGGGCAAGCACGTTCAACCATTGCACATAAGACGATTCAGGATGCTGTGTTAGATCAACTTCATTACTCATTTCAGCCAGCAATGGAAAATGGCGATTAAAATTTCGGTCTTCAACTCTAAGCTGGCTATACGATAAACCAGAGCCCACAAGTACAATTTTACAATTCAGTGGAATAGGAGTTAACTCATTATTAATACGATAAAAGCCATCGTGGATAATTTGCATCAACAAATCCCACAAACTCTCGCGCTGCCATAATGATGCTAAGCAAATAAACACGAAATGATTTTTGGCTAGTGCACCAGGTTTATAAACACTGGATTTATCCGTTTTAAGCATTCTACCGAGCAAATCAGCACGGCGAATAGTCCCTTGTAAATAGCAAGACAATGATTCTTGTTTAGCGATAATGCCGACATGTTCAGGAGGGAGTGTTTGTTGCCACTTAAACTGAATCTCTGCATCTTCTTGCTGTTTTTTAGTCGCAACAAGGTAATGACTTGAAGGCGTGTTAGCTTGAGTTACCAACGCATCAATAAATAGTGATCTATCTACCCCTAAAAAATCAGCAAGAAATAAATGTTGCGAATTTGTTTTGCTCATTAATTTGAATGTTTCAACCACTCGTTCTTGACCAAGCAGTATATGACTTGGAAAAGAAACTGAAGTCGATGCATCAGGTAAATGATATTGAGGAGCGAGTTTGGCACTAGGCAGTAGCGTTGAATTCATATAGTGGTAATTTAGCTGCGACAACGAAAAATAATGAGATGATATTAGCATAAAGCACCACAAAAGCCTTAGCAGATTCAACTCTTCTAGCTTACCTGGATGTTGTTGAAGTGATTCAAGTCCATAAAAGAGTCGCCAACGAGTTTTGTGTTGATTAAAAAAGTCTCAATGATGACAAAAATATGAGCATGCTGATTAAATGCTATGCACTCAGGTGTTTTTTTTAACTTTATGGTTTACAAGCAAACGAGTTACTTATATTATTCAGCCCGTTCGGAGGGATGGCAGAGTGGTCGAATGCACCGGTCTTGAAAACCGGCAACGGTTTATCCCGTTCTAGGGTTCAAATCCCTATCCCTCCGCCACATTCTAAAGTGAAAAAGCCATTGATAATCAATGGCTTTTTTGCTTTCTAGCATTTGAAAAATCATATTCTCAGACCCAAAACGGATGACTGAGACATATGTACCTATTCAGAGCCACAAATTGTACCTATTACACCCGCATGGTGTTGCCTGCTTATCTGCGTGATAAAGGCTTTGCTGCCGACATCAAAGTATCTTTACTCACTAAACAGCGCTCAATTGCGATAGGCCGTAACCTTGTCGTTGCGGGTATCTTACGGCCATTAATCAGCAACTTAACCCCACAATCACAGCCTGATGCGTTTAAGGAACACGTTAATCAATTGATTAATGATGCCCGAGCAGGCTTTGTTGGGGTAACCGAAACGCTTGATGATAAGGCCAAACCAGTGCGGGAAATTATCCAGTTGATTCCCACTCGGCCAACGCAATTAGCCCATAATAGTGCGACATATGACAATTATCCCTCACTAACAAACTTGGCATTCTCAAATAATTCGAGTAGTAAAAAACAAACAAATTCAGTCGCTAACGTCACATTGTTGGATGCGTTAATTAAGTTTATTGCGTCTAAACAAAAGCAGTCTGTCTCAGTGTTAACGGTAAAGCAGCTAAATCAACGTATAGGCCACTTTATTGAGCGAACCCACCTAGATGATGTATTCGACATTACCAGCGCTGAGGCGATGGAATACAAGGATTGTTTACTTGAAGAGGGCAGAAGCCACAAAAGTAACAAAGACTACCTAGCAGCGGTGTCGCAGTTCTTTAAATGGTGCAAATTGATGCGCTACACCAGCGCTAACCCGTTTGATGAGGTGAAACTGTCCAAGCCAAGTAACCAGGCTGGACATGATTTAGCGCGTCAGCGCTGGCAACCAGAGCAACTTAAACACGTACTGCAATCACAAGACTTTATCGATAAACAAGCTGACTTTAAATGGATAACGCTATTGATGCTCTATCACGGTTTACGGCCTTCAGAAGCCTGTCAGCTACACAGCAATGATATAACCACTATCGATGGTATCAACGTCATTCACGTCACCAATGAAGGCATGAGCCAACAACTCAAGACCGCACAGTCAAAGCGAACCGTTCCGCTGCATCAAAAGCTCATTGAGCTTGGTTTTGTTGATTTCGTTCAAACCATGACTAACCGAACATCAAAAACCAGTCAGTTAACAAGCAACCCGTTATTTCATTATCAACCCAGCAGTGATGGTGTTTGGTCACATAAGTTTTGTCGAGAGTTTGGCAAATTACTCGACCAACTTAACTTTATCGCAGGTAAACGACCTACAGCCTATTCATTCCGTCACACCTTTATTGATGAGCTTAAGCAACTGCAAATAGAAGAGTCGATGGTGGCACAGCTTGTTGGACACGTTTATCACAACATCACCTATGGACGATACGGTAAGCAATATGATGTAAAAACACTCAAACCTGTGGTGGATAAAGTCGACTACGAGTTGAACTTGTCGCAACCAACATAAGGTATTTGCCTGAAAAGGGGTCAAGGGGAACATTTGCCGATGCGGTATTAGGCACGACATACAGCTTAGTCGGTCACTAGCGGTATCTTTTTATACTTTTTGTGCCAATTTTCGCCCGTACGATTGAGGAAACTGATTTATATGAGCGATTTATTATCTTAATTGGCCACCGTAGGATGGCAAAATGACAAACGTCAGTAAATCCTGAGTGACTTTATACGCCAAAATTTGCTCTCACAGCGGCAAAAATCGACTGAGAAATGATGAAACGTACCCGCGACATCATTTCTCAGCCGCACTTATCAAATCCTACGGGCGAAATCCATACAAAAGCTTGCTGAGAAATCGAATTTTCACCATTTTTTACGTTAATTTTGCGTAACTTCTCACGTAAAAAGTGCAACTTAAACCGCTTCGCACTCAGTGAGTGCGAAGCAAAAACAGCCCACAATTATGTGGGACTACAACGTAACCCGGTACGCTCCTATCCCACTTTTGTTCCAAAAGGTCTGATAGGAGCTACGGGCAAGGGGAGTACCCCTTAACCCCAAAAGCATTTCAAAAAAGCGAAGACCAAAATTATATATTTTATGGTTCACAGCAAATTATTTCAGCCCCAGGGCTTGTGATACTTGCATAGGGCAAGCTAGTTGAAAAATATTTTGTTTTACATAAAAATGTAAATGAACTAAATTTAGAAGAATGCAACCTATAACTTGCATTATTCGTAATAAATGCGACTATATCGACTTAGAAGACGGAATAGGTTTATTTATGTTATTAAGATTTGGTTGTGAAAATTTCAAATCCATCAAGGATTATCAAGAAATTTTGTTCACTTGTTCCTCCGACAACAGTTGTGATCATCATAATTTGTTTAAAAAAGATGCTATTAAGGAGCATGTTTTACCTATAGTTGCCATTTATGGGGCAAATGCATCTGGTAAGACAAATATGATTGGAGCACTTCGATTGCTATGCGGAGGTATACTTCATAGCGCGGAAACGCGAAATGATAACGTTACCCCTTTTCGTCTTGATAGTGCATATTCTGAGAAACCTTCAATTTTTGATATAGACTTCATACTTGAAGGTACACATTACCACTATGGTTTTTCAATTAAGAAATCTGTTATTCAAGAAGAGTGGTTGTATGCTTTTGCTAATAAAACAAGAGTATCTAGAACTGTATTGTATTATCGAGATAAAAATGTAGCACCAGAAGAAGATGAATTTTATTTTGGAAAAAGCTTTAAAGGCCAAAATAAAAGCATTAGTAAGATAACTAGTGAAACCAGCCTGTTCTTGTCTGTTGCTGCATTATCGAATCATGTATTGGCTGAAGGTATTCATAAATATATAAAAGAGTCTATAAAATTTAGGTTTAGTTCCGACATATCAGAACAAACAGTTGGTAAGTCTATTTATAAATATTCATTAGAAAAAGCAATTTCTAATTTTATATCAAAAGTTGACATTGGTGCCGTTAGACTTTCATCTATCAAGGAAGAAAGAGATGAGGAAGAAAAAGATAAATTCCTAAAAGTATTTAACGCTATTAACTCCGTTCTTGGTAGCGAAGGCGTCAGTGGGAGTAATGTTGATGAATTCGAATATGTTGTAAATGTCTATAGAAAAGATCAGAATAAAAAAGAGGTTAAATTTAACTTTTCAGATGAAAGCCTAGGCACGAGAGCTTTAATTTCAATATTATCATCTATCTTTAATGTTTTAAAGAATGGTGGTGTTTTTGTAGTGGATGAGTTGGAGTCAAGCTTACATACCCTGCTATCACTGAAAGTTGTAGAGCTATTCAACTGTACTAAAAGCAACCCTAATGGAGCTCAATTACTCTTTACTACTCATGAAACACAATTGCTTAATTTTGATGGAGTTAGAAAAGATGAAGTTTGGTTATCTGAAAAGGGGATTGATGGCGGAACACAATTACGCCCTCTTACTGATTATGCAATCGATAAGCGCGCGAATCTAAGAAAGGGCTACCTAGATGGACGGTTTGGGGCTATCCCATTCTTAAGTACTTTAAATACATTCAATTTATTTGAGGATGAAATAGACGATGGGAAGTCCAAAACGATTTAGGCCTTCTCGCTCTTTAGCCAGAAAGAAAGATAAGATTGAACCTGGATTCAAAATTTTTGCTTTCTGTGAAGGACTTAATACTGAACCTAAGTTTATTGAAGATTTTATTCGAGAAAATAGTAATGGTTTGGTGACTGTAATCACAATTGGAGCGGCAGGTTCACCTTTTAAAATAGTATCAACGGCAGTAACAAAAAAAAAGGAACTTGATGAAATCGCCAAATTATCAATGGACTCTTTGGATGAGAAGTTCGAAGTTTGGGCTGTTTTTGATAAAGATGAACATCCAAAAATTCCGGAAGCTTTTCAAAAAGCTGAAGCTAATAATGTATATATTGCATATTCAAACCCGTGTTTTGAAATATGGCCAATTCTTCATTTTAAAAATCAAACAGCGCCCATTCATAGGCATCAATTACAGTCTGATTTGGGAAAGCTAATTCCAAATTACAAAAAAAAGGGTAGCAAAGAAATTGTATATTCTGATTTACCTAATGCATATGCTGAGGCAAAGTTAAAAGCAATTGCTTTAGGAAAAGATCATATCGCTATTGGGACTCCTTTTGGGAATCCTTATACAGATGTTTTTAAGTTGTTTGATAAAATTATTAAGAATGGGAAATAGCAATTTTCACCTGAAATCGTACCAGTTAACGAGTACTTTTTTCTTTGAAAATTACTTTACCTAGTTCGCGAAGGTTAAGGTTTTGATAGCAGGTGATTCTAGCCCCACTCATAGAATCTACAGTATCTCCAGATGAATATGAAAACAGATATTCACAGGCAAGCTAAGTGTCTATAAAACAGGGGAAAGATCAGTCACACCATTACTACCTCACTTCTCTGAGGAAGAAATACAATCATCAACTATATCTCTTAGTTTTTTTAACATGATAATTTGTATTTGTTTTTTTATGTCTTTATCAAGAACTTGATTGCTCTCATGCTTTTTTAATTCCCCTGCCATTGAAAATAAATTAGAAATATCAACATCTTTACTTCTAGAAATACTGTTATTATTTTTCGAGGGGATGCTAGGTATATCGTCCTTTAGCGGAAGACCATTGTAAAATTTTAAAAAACAGCCAAAATAATTTTCAGCAGTTCTTTCTGACACATTTTTATTAAGTATAGGGTTTAAGACATTAGCATATGATTCGCTTTTTATTTTTATTCTTAGTTCCTCAATAAATGCTGGAACATCTTTGATATTAGCGCCTTCTAGCGGAGCAACGAATGCCACAGCTTTATTTATTGATGATTTAGATGCCTGACTGCGCTCGATAAAAAGTCTTAGATCTGTAAATGTCATTATGATCGCACTCCCCGGTCATTCGATTTCGATTGAGTCCCCTCATTGGCTACTGTATTTTTTATATTAATTAGCTGAACAGAGAGTAGTGATGCAATTTCTGCCTCCGTAAATAAATTTGAGTTGAGCAATAATTTTGCCGCTTTTCGTGTATTTGATGAGTAACGTCTAAATTTAACTGCCATTTTTTGCTCGTAGAAAACATAATTTCAATAAATATAACAAATAGTTTGATAGGTGCAAAGATATTTCTTTGAATTTTCTTTGAAATTTATGTTGTAGATCTCTGATTTGTCTGTTTTAAATCTGATTCTCTGTGTTGTTTTCGAAAATGCAAATGCCGCTGCCAGTTTTATTTGACAACCTACGCATAAAATATTTAAATGTCATATATCGACCACGAATGTTCACTTTCTGAGATGTGACTTTTTGATTAGTAATTGATTATAATGAATTTTAGTTTTATTTTGTTGCTGATTGCTTGGGTTCAAATCCCTATCCCTCCGCCACATTCAATAAAAAGGCCCGCTATTTATAGCGGGCCTTTTTATTTGGCGAAAGATAGGGATCTGAACCCCGGGTTCCTCTTTATTAAAAGCAAGCTATCCCTCTTCTAGATTCAAGACCAAATGCCAAACCGACAAA
>NZ_JBEOPM010000044.1:0-15346 GCF_040310165.1 Shewanella sp. AC91-MNA-CIBAN-0169 | reverse complement strand
TAATTCACTTGCTGTAACTTACCGCTCCCTGTTTATTTGTAAATTAATTGAGGCGACAACTATCCTGACACAGGGGGAAAAGATAGTGAAGGAGTCTAGAAATGACAGCAAATAATGGTGAGATTAAGTCACATCAAGTTGGAGTAGGTGGCACTAGAGCACAAACAGCTAAGCGACCCAAAAAAGTGGCTATAAGGATACCTGAAAATTATATTGGTATTGTTAAACAGTTAGTTAACTATTTGGATGAATTTACAATAATTAATGGGCAAAAAATTCAGGTAAAATCAGAGAAATTGTTACTCAATTCTATACAAGATAAGGCTCAAGAGATCATGTTTAATGCATTAATATCTAAATAGGCTTGATCATAAGTATTCATTAAACTTTGAATATAATAAAAACATCAGATTAAGAAATTAATGTTCGCTGTAATAATCCCGTCCTTTAAGGCACTGTACAGCTTATTAGTTTTTTGTTAATTTTATGTGTTTTTGTCTTATAAATTCACCTTTAGAGTAATACATTTATTGGTTGTAAATATAGTCGTGGATATTCACTTTGTAGTGGCTTGTATGTCACCTGTTTTTAGGCGCAGATACTCAGATATTAAGTTAATTTTAATAAACTAGAGATAATATTTGCAATCGCGTGTGTGATTTTTAAAATTAATATCACTACATTAATAATGTTATTTTACCTCATTAAACCTTCTATTATTCAAAGTTTGATCGTTAGGTAAAATACTTAAAGCATGAATTATTAGAATTTTTGAGGAAAAAATGAATAACAGACCTGAAATAACGATCTCAACACTTGATGCGCAGAGACTATTTAAACTCATCGAGTCCTTACCTACAAAGAAAATGGTAGGTATAAGTGAGCTTGAAGAGGAACTCGCTCGAGCAACAATCGTGGATCCAACAGAAATACCCACTACAATTGTCACCATGAACTCAACGGTTAAATTTACTGTCGAGTCGTCTCGAGATGAGTTTTTAATGACGCTTGTTTATCCCAAAGATCTTGATTTGAGTGGCGATAAAATCTCTATTCTGGCGCCAGTTGGAAGCGCGTTACTTGGGTTGGCTCAGGGAGATCAAATTGAATGGCCAAAGCCTGGTGGTGGGTTAATAAAAATAACCATTAATGAAATTTTTTATCAACCAGAAAGGGCTGGTGAATACCATCGTTGATACATCATTTATTCAATAGCTTGAAAATAAATTACACCAGATCAATGAAGACACTCCATATAAAAGAATGTAGTAAATCCTCGTTACATCTGGTTTAAGGCTATTAAACAATAACTAAATAAATAACTAACTAACTTCGCTAGCGGTTTGATTCAACGATAATGATAGATGGCACCTAGAATCAACATACTGGTACTGCGTCGTAGAATACTGGTGTACAGGTTTATCTAAGCGGTTTTTTTCATGACAGTTGTCGCTTAAATGGTTAAACAGCTTCTTTGTGTTACTCTTAAATTAACTCCACAGCCTATGGCTGACAGTTTCTGTTCTTTCTGTTCTTTTTGTTCATTGCTCTAGATGTTCATTTCTATTGTCTGATAGCACACTTTTCGCTTCGCCAATATCCTAACATCAAGACCATCATGTCTCTGATTTGGTGTCACAAACTTAATCCTGCTATGGCAATGTTCGTTGTCGTACCCATAAACAAATTCATTTACTCATGTACGCGCTTCATCTAACGATATAAAACCATCACTAGGCCAACGCAGATGATATTTTACCGTTTTAAACAGTAGATTCTGAGTACGGATTATCATTACTCATCCTTGGACGACTTCATTTGGTCACGCCCACTAAATTGTACATCCTCGCTCGCATCGTCAGGTATTTCATGGGATCACCATTATCAGAGTGCAACACAACGTCTTTCTATAAGTATTTTTCTGCCCAGCGTTTATCTATTTCAGATACGTTCCATCTAAAAAATAGCACGATATTTTTCAATGAGCCTGTTGACCTCTTTGATGATATCGCCACGGTGGGCCGATAATTCTAATTGCCCTATGTTGGTCATACTTCTTTTCAGTAAGGTTTGTGAATATCTTGATTAGACGGATTTTTATGTCAAGTTCAGTGCGGCAACGAACAGAGTTAAAAGTAAAATACACGTATTATGACTATCAACATCATGAGTTAAATCGTGGTTACTAATTTTAAATTATGTAGTAAATACATAATGTTGCATAGACTAAATGAGTTAAAAGCGATTGCAATTTACGCCACAAATGGTGATATTTTTTACCATTTTTTTATTTTTATGCTAGGCAGGCGATTCACTTTCCACCCAGAGTGACCTAAAAGCTTTAATTTTGAGGATAATATGCAAATAGAAACACTTCACGATGTTATGCAATGGACTAAAAACATGCACCAAGAACTGCATTATTTTGCCGCCAATTGTGCACAAAAAAGCGATAGTGTAAGAGTTGGTTTGCTGCTTAAGTACATTTCAGAGCACGAAAAAAAAATGGCGCAGGTAATGAAAAAGTTTGAAGACAATGGTAATAGCAGTGCACTCAACACGTATAGTCGGCATTACTACGAAAAATTCACTATTTCTATTCACACTGAAGGTGAGCATCCGTTTGAGAAGATGGATACGGATGAAATAGCAATTGTCACTCTTGAATATCATAAAAATATCGTCGGACTATTTGAGTATCTGCAAAAATGCAGCTGTGCACCTTCGGTGACGGAATTTCTTGATAATATATTGTCGGTTCAAGAGGCCGAGGGGCGATTACTGGCACGTAACATGAAACAAATTGACGATTTGTAGCATAAATGTCTCACAAACAAAAATCACATAACGTCATACTGAGTGATTTAGTACTAGAAACTTTTCAGAATGCACTCCTGTGGTAAGCAGAGCCTTTTTAATGACTAACTTTATGCGTTATTTTAGCTACCAAAATAACGTTAAAGTTGGTGACAACGGCCAATTCATATCAAGCCATATACAGATAATGCAACCTTCAACAAATCTAGGCCGAATTTATGGGTTGTATTACCTCAACATAGGTAACACTCCACTTAAACTCAGCGATATTTGCAAAACCAAACGATAGTTTATCAACGGCATATAACCTGATAAGTTTTTGAAAGTATGAGTTAATGTTAAGAGTTGGAACCACTGTTAACCGTGTTTTATAGAAAGTACGCTAACGCACAGAGTCTAAAACTAAAGAGCAGTATAATTTACTCGTTAGTTATCAAATCTTAGGTATCTCTTAGATATCAAATGTCTCCAGTCATTGCAAAATACAATTTATTCATGCTGAGGTGAAGCACATGCTTTTTAATAATTCGAACATTACGGACTCTCCTATTCGTCAGAAAATTCGCGAGTTCTATCGTATTGATGAAAGTGTTGCGGTAGAGCATATTTTACCGTTAGCAGACGTTAACGATGAAGCTGCCAGCAGAGCGTGGGAAAAGGCACGTAAAATATCATTAAAAATACGTAGAGACGAATCAGGTAACGGTGCTGTAGATGCCTTACTCGCAGAATACACATTATCCAGTGAAGAAGGTGTGGTGTTGATGTGTTTGGCTGAGGCCTTATTACGTGTACCAGATAAGCACACTCAAGATGCCCTCATTAGCGACAAAATTTCTCAAGGTGAGTGGCGAAGTCATTTGGGCAGCAGTGATTCACTGTTTGTTAATGCCTCATCGTGGGGGTTATTAGTTACCGGCACTATGGTTGATTATGCTGATGAACGCGAAAAAGATAGTTTTGATTTATTGAAAAAGATTATTGGTCGTTTAGGTGAGCCTGTCATTCGTAAAGCAATGAACTATGCCATGCAAATTATGGGTGAGCAGTTTGTTATGGGTGAAACAATTCAAGCTGCAACAGAGCATGCTACCAAACAAGATCGGCAAGGCTTCGTATATTCTTACGATATGCTAGGTGAGGGTGCGCGCACCATGGGTGATGCTGATAAATATTTTAAAGCTTATCAAGTTGCCATAGATGCTATTGGCGCGGTTTCACTCGCCTCAGGTAAGAACGATCCTCGTAGAGTTCCTGGTATCTCAGTTAAGCTTTCTGCTATTCACCCTCGTTACGAATTTGCGCAAAGACAACGAGTAATGACTGAAGCTGTTCCCAAACTTAAAGCGCTTTGTTTGCAAGCTAAAAAATACAATATTGG
The DNA here is from genome assembly GCF_040310165.1 of Shewanella sp. AC91-MNA-CIBAN-0169. Lineage (NCBI taxonomy): Bacteria > Pseudomonadati > Pseudomonadota > Gammaproteobacteria > Alteromonadales > Shewanellaceae > Shewanella > Shewanella sp. AC91-MNA-CIBAN-0169. Next base: position 11,148 of record NZ_JBEOPM010000044.1, on the reverse strand, counting down.
TTTAACGGTTGATGCGGAAGAATCTGAGCGATTAGATTTGTCCCTTGATGTTATTGAGGCGGTATTTAGTGATGACGAATTAGCGGGTTGGAATGGCTTTTCGATGGCTCTGCAAGCTTATCAAAAACGGGCTATTTTTATCATTGATTGGTTACATGAGCTAACCATTCGTGTTGACCGAAAAATGATGGTGCGTTTAGTTAAAGGTGCTTATTGGGATACTCAGATTAAAAACACTCAAAAAGGTGGCTATGAGCATTTTCCGGTATTCACTCGCAAGGCTTCCACTGATGTTTCTTACCTCGCCTGTGCAAAAAAATTATTAGAATATAGAGATACTCTCTATCCACAGTTTGCGACACATAATGCTTACACAGTGACGACTATTCTTGAACTGGCGGGCAATGACAAAGCAAGTTTTGAATTTCAATGTCTATATGGCATGGGTGGTTCTTTATATGATCAAGTTGTTGCCAGTGAAAATGTTCAATGTCGGGTCTATGCACCGGTTGGTCCTCATAAAGAGCTACTAGCCTATTTAGTCCGTCGTTTGTTAGAAAATGGCGCTAATTCTTCTTTTGTTAATGCCATTATTGATGAGTCTCAACCGGTCGAATCTTTACTTGAAGACCCGGTTAAAAAAATGCATCGCTTAACAGACAAATATAACGGCCAGATTATCAAACCTATTGCCTTGTACCATGATGAAAATGGTGTTGGTCGAGATAATTCCAAGGGCTTAGATTTAACCGACATAAATATGGTAACCCAGCTAAAAACATCACTAGATAATTGGGTTGAAAATAACCAGTTTTCTGAAAGTGACACGCCAGAGGGGGCTGTAGCCATTAGAAACCCAGCAAAGCAAAGTGAAATCATTGGTTTCCAGCGCCATCATAGCAAAGATGACATGCTCGCGATGATCGATACGGCTCAAACTGCATTTGCCTCATGGTCACAAAAGCCTGTATCTGAACGCGCAGCCTTATTATGCAGTATCGCCGATATTCTTGAACATCATAGGGACGAGCTCATTGCCTTATGCATCAAAGAAGCGGGAAAAACGACTCAAGATGGTATTGATGAAGTCAGAGAGGCTGTTGATTTTTGTCGATATTATGCACAACAAGCGATAGTACTTGCAGAAGATGATCGTTTAGAAGCTCGTGGTGTGGTGTTATGTATCAGCCCTTGGAACTTCCCGTTAGCGATATTTATAGGGCAAGTGACAGCTGCCATTTCTACGGGTAATACGGTGTTGGCCAAACCAGCCGAGCAAACAAGTTTAATTGCATTGCGCGCTATTGAACTAATGACGTCTGCTGGATTACCTCATGGCGTTGTACAAGCGGTTATTGCCAAGGGCAGTGAAGTGGGCAGTATTATTATTCCTAATGCACATATTCAAACGGTTATTTTTACGGGTTCGATTAAAACAGCAACTATTATTTCGCAAACATTGGCTGATAGAGACGGCGCAAAAGTCCCTTTTATTGCTGAAACAGGCGGTCAAAACTGTATGATAGTTGACTCCACAGCTTTGCCTGAGCAAGTGGTTGATGATGTTATTTCTTCAGGATTTCAGTCTGCAGGTCAGCGTTGTTCTGCGCTCAGGGTCTTATTTTTGCAAGAAGATATTGCCGATACTGTTATTACAATGCTTAAAGGCGCATTAGCAGAATTGCATGTGGGTAATCCAGAAAAACTCAGCACTGATGTTGGTCCCGTCATTGATCAAAAAGCGCTAGATTCACTCAATGCTCACAGTGACTATATGAAAACTCATGGTCAATTATTGTACCAATGCGCGATATCTAATGAGACAAATGAAATAGCACAAAACGAACATTTCTTTTTTGCGCCGCGACTTTATGAAATAGACAATATTAGTGTGCTCAAGCATGAAGTATTTGGTCCCTGTGTCCATATTATTCGTTTTAAAGGCGATGAAATAGAAAAAGTCATTGATGATATTAATGGCACCGGTTTCGGTTTAACGATGGGTATTCATACGCGGATTGAACAGCGAGCTTTTCATTTGGCGACACTATCGCGTGCAGGTAATGTATATGTAAATCGCAATATGATTGGCGCTATTGTGGGGGTGCAACCTTTTGGGGGGCGTGGTCTTTCAGGTACAGGGCCAAAAGCGGGTGGGCCATATTATTTAACACGTCTAGTGAAAGAGAAAGCCACTCCCGATGCCGATAAATTTAACTTATTACCATCGCAAGTTGATGCTTTAGTGAGCGATTCGAGATCGAAAGCAGAAGCAGAATTAATGATGGATAGGGCGGATATAGCAGAAAAAACCTGGCGCATGACCCAGTTAGATCAGCGTATTTCTTTTGTGAGTCAAATGTTAGCCGAAATGGCTGATATCGATATTGTTGATGATTTAGCCGATGACTTAAATAGTACTTTGACAGCGGCTAATTCACAATTAGTGTGTGTTGAAAAACATCTGCAAAAGCCAACAACGCTTCCAGGTCCAACAGGTGAGTCTAATATACTCTATTTGGAAAATCGCGGTAATATCATCTGCTTTGCTGATGAAAATGTGACTTTTCACTTTTGGATACTCTCAATTGTAACGGCTTTGACAACCGGAAATACCGTTATCTCGGTCGTTTCTGATTTATTTTATGATCAAGCGTTAGCCATTAGAGATAAGTTCGTTACAACAGGCGCAGATGAGAATGTTTTTCAAATTACCCGCTTATGTCATTTAACCACTTTGTTGGCGCATCCTGCGTTATCAGGAGTCGTTGTTGATAGTCATTGTGGCCGAAAAAATTATATCAGTGACAGATTAGCCGAACGTCAAGGGGCAATTTTACCAATGATCAGTTCAGAATATTTTGATAATCTCATTCAACGTTTATTAACAGAAAAAGCCGTTAGCATTGATACTACCGCATCTGGTGGTAACACGTCGCTGATGACTTTAGATGAAGAGAACTAACTATTTTTGAATGTTATGTTTAAACAAAAATTCAAAATATTTATAAATCATCAACTGAAAAGTTGATGATTTATTCCCCTAATGTTTCGGTTTATTTGTCATAACTGATAAAAGTGCTAATGAGTGACAACAGATAATACTTTCGGTGCGAAGCTAACTTGATGGGGTTTATATTGTTTTTTACATTTCATTTTGGCAAAAAATTAAGCCTGATTAAATGAGTGAACGACCAAGCCAACAGGATTAAGCGACCACCCAGCTAAGGTCTATTCGCAGTAGGTTACGGTGATGAATCTATTCTTATTGCGATTAATAAATCTTTATTCAATATCTCCATTCCTCATGTTAATCCACTAGCCATTATTGTTGGTTCGATATCGCACAGAGCTTAAGTCCGTAATGGAGTAAAGTGTTGCTTGGTGTTACGGGAAAATACTTTTCTTACTCTGCTTTTATTTCAGTAAAGAATATTAATACTCGACCATGTCATTTCGTCTTGGTTTAAGGAACGACGTTGAGCTTTATTACTGGGACAACGATCAATCACCTACGCTATACAATATAAAAATTAATACATGTAAGGAATAAGTGCTAGCTGGATTTTAAATTTTTTAATTCAGCATGCAGAAAAATCAGTATGAATATATCCATTAATAAACTAAAAGGAAATTTAATATGAGCAACATTAATATTGGCATTGATAAAAAAGATAGAAACGAAATCGCTGAAGGGTTAAAGAAGTTATTAGCCGATACTTATACGCTTTATTTACAGACGCATAACTTTCACTGGAATGTGACTGGGGTGAGGTTTAGGGAGCTGCACTTGATGTTTGAAGAGCAGTATATGGAATTGGCCATTGCTGTAGACGATATAGCCGAACGTGTTCGAACTCTCGATGTTGCTGCGCCAGGCACTTATAAAGAATTTTCCAAGTTAAGTTCAATCCATGAGGTAGATGGTGTTCCCAATGCAACGGAAATGATGGAAGTATTACTCGTTGGTCACGAAAAAATTATACAGACTGCTCGCGATGTTTTAAAAGTGGCCCATCAATCAGACGACGAATCAACGGTATCTCTTGTATCTGATCGAATGCGAATACATGAAAAAACATCGTGGATGTTGAGAGCTTCAAATAAGTAGATTGAGCGTTTCAAACTACCAAGTTTTTGAAATTAAATGGTCAGATTATTAACGTTATTCACTTATTATATATTAACTAAAAAGGATACAGATTGGATGGGCACTTTCTCACGCTTCGCAATTGCTATCGTTCTGCTCCTTGTCGTCATCGGCAGCATCTTCGGCTACAAGTTCTATCAAATTAACCAAATGCAGGCCAAATTCTCTCAGCCACGCCCCGCAACCGTCGTTGAAACTACAGAGGTCTCTAGAGTATCTTGGCAACCGAGTATCCAATCAATCGGTGGCATCAGAGCTATCAACGGCGTCATGATAGCCAATGAATTGCCCGGTGTAGTGACAAAAGTTTTGTTCAAATCGGGTCAATCCGTCAAAAAAGGCGATATCCTGATCCGCCTAAACAGCGATATAGAGCAAGCCGCTCTTACAACACGTCTAGCTGAGGCACAGCTTGCTTCGAAAGCATTTCAACATAACTCAGACTTGATTTCCAAACGGGCTGTGTCACAGTTCGCCTTAGATGAAACAAAGGCTGCGCTAGATGTAGCCAGAGCACGAGTAAAAGAAGCCGAGGCCCAGTTTGGTAAAAAAATACTCACGGCTCCCTTCGACGGCATAGTAGGGCTACGTCTAGCGGATATAGGTGAATATTTATCTGTGGGTACACCTGTCGTTGAAATCAATATGCTTAATCCAATTCTGGTCGAATATACTCTGTCTGAACAGGAACTGGCCAGCGTTGATATTGGTGATCTCGTTGAAGTCACTGTGGCGGCAACTGGCTCAGAGGTATTCAAAGGAACAATTACCGCAATTAATAGCTCTATCACGCCAGAGACACGCACCGTTAAGCTGCGCGCCCAACTTCTAAACCCCCAACAAAGCCTCAAACCGGGTATGTTCGCTACCATTAAAACCATGGCAGAGGGTGAAAGGCAGGTCATTGCAATTCCAAACATAGCACTGTCTTTCAACACCTACGGCGATTTCGCCTATGCATTAACTAAAAATGAAAAAGGCCAGCTGGTCACTGAGCAGCGGACATTGGAAACAGGCGTTACACGGGATGGCATGACTGAAATTAACAAAGGGTTAGAACCCGGTGAACGTATCATTGCCTCTGGTTTGCTGCGCTTGAGGGCTGGTCAGCGAGTGAAAATAAAGCAAAATGACAAGATTGCAGACAGTACAGGAGTTAAATAAACATGCGTTTTACAGACATTTTTATACAACGGCCAGTGCTGTCCATTGTTGTTAGTCTACTAATATTACTGGTTGGGATTCGCTCTATTATGGAGATGGAGATCCGCGAATACCCTGTATTGGAAAACACTAAAGTCACCGTTACTACTGCATATCCAGGCGCCAGCAGTGAATTGATCCAGGGATTCATTACCCAACCTTTGCAGCAGGCTATTGCCGAAGCAAAGGGCATAGACTTTCTGAGCTCATCGAGCATACAAGGTTTTTCAACCATCGAAGCACAGATGGAACTCAACTACGATGCTAATGACGCACTTGCGGAGATTCAATCTAAAGTTGCCAGTCAACGTAACGAGTTACCTGACGAGGCTCAGGACCCTGTTATCAACTCGACGACGGGAGAAGGTCGTGCGCTCATGTACATCGCTTTCTTTAGCGATACCATGAAAGTCCCACAGATCTCAGATTATCTTGCCCGAGAAGTACAGCCGAAACTACAAGCCCTATCCGGTGTAGCCAAGGCCGAACTGCTGGGGCGTCGCTTTGCGCTGAGAGTCTGGCTCGATCCTCAAAGACTTGCAGCGGTTAATCTAACCTCGACAGATATTGCTCAAACCCTGCGTCAGAACAACTATATTTCAGCAGTTGGGCAAACCAAAGATGAATTCATCAAGATCAATCTCACTACGAATACTGACGTTGCAAACACCAAACAGTTCGAGAATCTGATAATTAAATCGACCGAAGATAGTATCGTTCGTCTCAAGGATATCGCCAGGGTAGAGCTCGGATCACAGACCTACGAGAACATAGCACTGTATAAGGGTAAACCCTCAACCTACGTAGCCATTAATCTATCTCCGGGTTCTAATCCACTGTCTGTGGCTGAACGTGTTAAGGAACTCCTGCCGGATATAAAGTCTCAGCTGCCCTCGGGTCTGCAGGTCGAACTCCCCTACGATGCATCAGCATTTATTGATGATTCAATTAATGAGGTGATCAAGACGCTTATCGAGGCTGTGGGTATCGTTCTTGTCATCGTGTTTCTATGCCTAGGATCTCTGCGAGCGGCAATCATTCCCTCAATAGCAGTACCGCTCTCGCTCATCGGTGGAGCCTTCATCATGCTTGTGCTGGGTTTCTCGCTCAATTTGCTGACGCTGCTCTCACTTGTGCTGGCAATAGGCTTGGTTGTCGACGATGCTATTATCATAGTCGAGAACATACACCGGCATATCGTTGATGGTAAATCAAAGAAGGAAGCAGCGTTGATCGGTGCTCGAGAAATGGCCAATCCAGTTATCGCCATGACGATAACCTTGGTTGCAGTCTACGCGCCTATTGGTTTCATGGGTGGGCTGGTTGGTTCGCTTTTTACCGAGTTTGCTTTCACGCTTGCTGGTGCCGTCGTCATTTCAGGCATCATTGCCTTGACGTTATCGCCTATGCTGGCCAGTAAGGTTCTCAAACCACATGGACAGTCGACCCGCTTCGAGAGTGCAATTGAAAGTTTGTTCGACCGACTCGCCAACACTTATCAGCGCTCGCTGGCTATCATGGTCAAGGCCGTCTCACCTGTAATTATGTTTGCGGTAGTCGTACTAGTGTCGATCTTTTTTATGATGATGCTAAGCCAGAAAGAGCTTGCACCGACTGAGGACCGTGGCATCATTTTGTTTCAGGGTAAAGGACCGCAGACAGCCACACTCGAATACCTGCAGAAGTATGGCACAGAAATGCAGACAGCCTTCGAGCAGGTACCAGGCTACGACGAGACGTTCATGCTGGTTGGTATGACGAGTCCCAATGCGGTGTTTGGCGGTTTCAAAATGAAGCCTTGGAGCGAACGAGATATATCGCAGTTTGATATCATGCCTCAACTGCAGGCTTCTGTGGCAGGGATTACTGGTTTGAAAACAGCTTTATTCCCAATTCCATCCTTGCCTGGTTCGAGTGGCGGTCTACCCTTTCAGTTTGTGCTAACTTCGGGCAGTGATTTTACTCAACTCGATCAAATAGCAGATGAATTCGTAGGGGCTGCCATGCAGAGTGGCAACTTCACATTCGTGCAGAAATCGATCGATATCGATAAGCCCGTCACCCGAGTAAAGGTCGACCGCGAACGCGTAGCCGATCTCGGTTTGTCGATGCAGGAAATTGGTCAGGCGCTTGGCGGTATGCTTGGCGGCGGGTTTATTAGTCGTTTCAACATGGAGGGGCGCTCGTATGAGGTTATTCCCCAGGTTGAGCGCTACGCGCGCCAAACAGCAACGGCGCTCAACGATTATTTCATCCGCGCCGACTCTGGCGATTTAGTTCCGCTCGGCTCGGTCGTTAGCTTCGAGCATGATGTAGAACCCTCATCCAGAACACAATTCAATCAGCTGAATTCGGTCACGATCGAAGGCATTCCAGCGCCATCAGTGTCGATGGGCGATGCCATCAGTTTCATGAAAACCAAGGCGGTCGATATCCTACCTCGGGGGTTCAGCTATGATTTTAAGGGCGAGTCTAGACAGTTCGAAAATTCTGGCAGTGCGTTAATCGTGACTATCTTTTTATCGCTACTCGTTATCTATCTGGTGCTTGCTGCGCAATTTGAGAGCTGGCGTGATCCTCTTATCATTTTAATATCGGTGCCGATGTCAATTGCAGGGGCAATGGCCTTCATTATGCTTGGTTTTGCGTCGATGAACATCTACACACAGGTTGGTCTGATAACATTGATTGGCGTGGTCGCGAAGAACGGTATTCTTATCGTGGAATTTGCCAATACACTTCAGGAAAGGGGACGCAACAAGCGCGACGCGGTAATCGAAGCCGCAGCGATTCGACTTCGCCCTATTATCATGACTTCGCTGGCGCTTATCGTCGCCATGATCCCGCTGTTAATTGCAGCGGGCCCAGGAGCAGAGTCGCGCTTTGCGATTGGTATAACCATTGCTACAGGACTCGGTATCGGTACTTTGTTAACTATGTATGTGTTGCCTGCTTTCTATATCGTCCTGGCAAAGAAGATTGATACTTCAGATCTTGAGGGGCAGGGTAATGCCGCTGATCAAACTCCGACTTAAACAACGAACATGTGATTGTCGTACTCATATTTTCGTAGCGTTCAGTTTTGATTGATTGGCGCAGTCACCCAAGATTTGGCTAATCTTATTGATTGAAAACATTGTAAAAGAGGACTTGAAAATGCAGTCTGTTCGTTGCCGAACAGACTGCATTTAGTTTTATGGGTATGATTTTACTGTGCGATTGGGAACATTAAGTAACCAATAACTTCAGTTAAAGTCCAAGACAATTTAGCTTTCTGAAGCTTGTCAGATGACTGATTGCTCATTTATAAATAGAAGGGCTTGTACTGAGCTCTGAGGGGAAACTATGATTCAAACCAACCAAATTAAACCTGACATGCCTGTTGTCTGCTCCGAAGATGGTCAATTTGCTACTGTAGATCATATGGAGGGCACTGATACCCTCAAGCTTAAAAAAGACAAGGGCGGTCAACACCATTACATTCCATTAAGCTGGGTAACCTCAACTGAGGGCGATAAAGTGAAAGTTGATCGTCCAGGAGACCAAGCTATGCAGGAATGGTCTCAAACTCCGCCAACAGGTACAGGACACTAAAGTCTTGTTGTAGTGCTAAACAAAGGTGGCATTGTACTCATGCCACCTTAAGACTTGAGCGGGAACCACGGTTTTATATCCCGCCTTTACTTTTCCCCAACAATTCACGTGAAAATGATAGACATCAAAAACAGTGTTCAAGTTTTAGCTTTCGCGCCGTTCAAAATGGCAGGAGACTTGCGTAATGAGTTTCGCATTCAGCAACTAACATGATAATGGCTGATCTCCGCGACAACATGCCCCGTCCGTCATGGCCAATAAGCATGGCGAAAACAGCAACACGGTTTAATGTGGTCTATTTTGCTGCTCAATATACTGCTTAACAACATTGATAGGCGCAGCCCCCTACGTTTACAGCAATGTAGCTAAGGCTCCATAACGCATTTTCATGTATGCAGGCTCTATGAGTTCAGGGTCATGCAGTTTTTTTCCGTAAAGCGTTTTTGTTCAATAAAGTAGTTATAAAACAATCGAACAAACGCAATTTATAGTATTTTCGAACTCCTTAAGCCTAAAAATATTTTCTACTCAGAAGATAAACATACTTCTTAGGCGAGATGATGACAGGTGATTAATATGGCAAACGAATCTAAAAATATATTGCAGCGTGGTTTGGAATATATGCACGAACCATTTTCGGGTTTTATTCGAGCGCAGACTACCTCCAGTCTGTTTCTTCTGTTATCGACAATCTTGGCCCTATGGTGGGCAAATTCAGCCTATTCTTCTACCTACTTAGATCTTGTGCACACCCCGATTGGAATATTTTTGGGTGATGTTGAGTTACGATCTTCTCTTAAACACATTATTAATGATGGTTTAATGGTGATATTTTTCTTATTGATTGGACTTGAAATCAAACGCGAGGTGCTAGCCGGAGACCTCGCTAAACCGGAAAATCGGCGCATGTTGATTATTTGTGCCATAGGCGGAATGATTTTACCGGCTACGATCTATACCTTGTTCAATTGGGGACTTGATTCACAGATCGGTTGGGGTATCCCAATGGCAACCGACACAGCGTTTGCGCTAGGTGTACTTACCATAGTGCGAAAATACATACCTGCCAGTCTTTTGGCTTTCATAGTTGGGCTCGCCATCGTTGATGATGTTGGGGCGATACTCGTTATTGCACTATTTTATACCCAGGAAATATCCGTAATCTATCTGTTTAGCGCATGTTCACTTATTACTTTTTTGGCAGTAGCTAACTACGCGGGCGTAAGACAGCCAATTTTCTATATTATCATCGGTATTGCAACCTGGTGGATGATGCTCATGTCTGGTGTTCATGCCACTGTTGCTGGCGTTGCAATCGCATTGACGGTGCCAGCACGGCCGAAGTTGGCGTCGGCAAAGTCGCTTGATAAGGCTAAAACAACAATCAGCTCTCTTCAGCAAGAAATAGAAGAGGTGGACGTTCTTGGTAGTCAGGAGGACCATAAACAGGTACTGGAAGTGCGCGATTTAGCAGAACATGCTGGCACTCCCCTGCGTCGTTGGGAAGATGTACTGCATCTACCTGTAGCACTCTTCATCTTACCGCTGTTTGCGTTGACTAATGCTGGCGTAGTGTTTAGTTTTAGTTCGTTTATCGACAGCCTCCAATACCCAGTTGGATTAGGGATTATTTTTGGCCTTGTAGTCGGTAAATTTATTGGCATTTCCGGCGCGTGCTGGTTGGGCCTGCACTACAAAATAGGTAAATTACCCAAGGGAGTTAATATTCAACACATTATTGGTGCTTCACTGATAGCCGGGATAGGCTTCACCATGTCCACATTTATTGCGACACTGGGGTTTGACGGGCAACCTGAACATCTCCATAACGCAAAAACATCCATCTTGGTCGCATCGGTTATGTCTGCATTTTTGGGTGCGTTATATCTTAGATTCATTGGTTCAAACAAACGAAAAAAATGACTCAATGAGACATCACAAGTCGGTTAACATAAATGTCACCGATATTGCAGCATCGTTTACGTTAATAGAAGAGTATTATGTGGTACTTGAGCGGGTTAATACTTTTAGTTTAATGCATCGGGGTTATGGCATTAAAAAATGTTTTTTATTGCCTAGTAATATTCATTCTACTGGTTTACAAAACAGGTATAAATTAATTTTATTATGCTTAGATTATGCTTAGATTATGCTTAGATTATGCTTAGATTATGCTTAGATTATGCTTAGATTATGCTTAG
>NZ_JBEOPM010000043.1:0-15776 GCF_040310165.1 Shewanella sp. AC91-MNA-CIBAN-0169 | reverse complement strand
ATCCGTGAAGGTGGCCGTACAGTTGGTGCAGGTGTTGTAGCTAAAATTATCGCGTAATAGCGAGTTTAGTGAACACTAAAAAAGGAAGCTTAGGCTTCCTTTTTTATTTTTAGGGTGAGGTTAGTAACAAAAATCGATTTTTGATTGATTTATTGCTCTTACTTTACCTGTATTGTTGCGAATAAAGCTGAATAAGAATACAATCTATGGCCGATTTTTGACCCTGTGCTTATGCATTTTCTGGGAAAGTTCGGAAATGCGGATTTGGTAAATATGTTGTTTACCAAGCTAAGCCCAGGTCGTAGTGAGTAACGGAATTAACCGATGACAACAAATACTGAAAACCAGAGTAATTCTTTGGATATCGTTAAGTGGGGCATAGCTGCATTGCTAATTGCTACTGCTGTTATAGGCAATCAATTTTATGCAGACGCTAATGTTGTAGCTCGTGTTGCTGGGGTAATTATTGCCTTCGCTATTGCAGGCATCATTGCACTGCAGACAAGCAAGGGTAAGCAGGCACAATCTTTTGCTAGAGAAGCCCATATTGAAGTGCGTAAAGTCGTTTGGCCAACTCGCCAAGAGGCGCTAAACACTACCTTTATAGTACTTGCAGCTACTGCAGTAATGGCATTAATCCTTTGGGGATTAGATGCTATATTGTTACGAGTAGTCAATTTAATTACTGGCGTATAGGCATCTGAAAATGACTGAAGTTACAGAAGCGAAAAAAAGATGGTATGTGATCCAAGCCTTTTCGGGCTATGAAGGCCGTGTACTTAAAACACTGCTTGAACATATCAAAATGCACAATATGGAAGAATACTTCGGTGAGATTTTAGTTCCTACCGAAGAAGTTGTTGAAATGCGTGCAGGTCAACGTCGTAAGAGTGAGCGTAAGTTTTTCCCTGGTTATGTATTAGTCCAGATGGAAATGAACGACGATAGCTGGCACTTAGTCAAAAGTATTCCACGTGTAATGGGCTTTATTGGTGGTACATCAGATCGCCCTGCACCGATTTCTGACAAGGAAGCTGACGCTATTCTTCAACGTCTTCAAGACACTGTTGAATCACCAACTCATCGTATTATGTACGAGCCAGGTGAAGTTGTCCGTGTTTGTGACGGTCCATTTGCTGACTTTAACGGTACTATTGAAGAAGTCGATTATGAAAAGAACCGTATTAAAGTTTCGGTGATGATTTTCGGTCGTTCAACACCAGTAGAATTAGATTTTAATCAAGTTGAAAAAAGCTGATTAAAATAACTACAAAATAAACATTGTTTGCGGGTGCGTATTTTTATATAATTCGCACCCGTTGTTTTCAGGGGAGCGTATTGGCATGTCGCCAACATGCGTTTGAACCCAAATTGAGGAAATGTCGACATGGCAAAGAAAATTGAAGCTTATATTAAGCTACAAGTAGCAGCTGGCGCTGCAAACCCGTCTCCACCAGTTGGACCTGCTTTAGGTCAAAAAGGTGTGAACATCATGGAATTCTGTAAAGCATTCAACGCTCGTACTGAAAAGTTCGAAAAAGGTATGCCAATTCCTGTTGTTATCACTGTATATAATGACCGTTCTTTCACTTTTGAAACTAAGACTCCACCTGCATCTTTCTTACTGCTTAAAGCAGTTGGTCTGAAATCAGGTTCTGGCCGTCCTAATACTCAAAAAGTAGGTACTATCAAGCGTAGCGCAGTTCAGGAAATTGCTGAAACTAAAGCTGCTGATATGACTGGTGCTGATATTGAAGCGATGACTCGCTCAATTGAAGGTACTGCACGTTCAATGGGTTTGGTAGTAGAGGATTAATATAATGGCAAAGCTAACTAAGCGTGCTCGCGTTATCCGCGAAAAAGTTGATGCAACAAAATTGTATGACATCAACGAAGCCGTAGTACTTTTACAAGAATTAGCGACTGCTAAATTTGTTGAGAGTGTTGACGTAGCTGTTAATCTAGGTATCGATCCTCGTAAATCAGATCAAAACGTGCGTGGTGCTACTGTACTTCCACATGGTACTGGTCGTGATGTTCGTGTTGCTGTATTCACACAAGGTGCAAACGCTGAAGCTGCTATCGCTGCTGGCGCTGAACTAGTGGGTATGGAAGATTTAGCTGAAAAAGTTAAAGCTGGCGAAATGAACTTTGACGTTGTTATCGCATCTCCAGATGCAATGCGCGTTGTTGGTATGTTAGGTCAAATCTTAGGCCCACGTGGTTTAATGCCTAACCCTAAAACTGGTACAGTAACGCCAAACGTTGCTGAAGCAGTTAAGAATGCCAAAGCGGGTCAAGTTCGTTACAGAAACGACAAAAACGGTATTATTCATACAACTATCGGTAAAGTAACTTTTACAACTGAGCAGTTGAGAGAAAACTTAGAATCGTTAGTGTCAGCACTGAAAAAGGCTAAGCCTGCAGTTGCTAAAGGCATTTACGTGAAAAAGATTAGCATCTCTACCACTATGGGTGCAGGTGTTGCTATCGACCAGAGTTCTCTGGAAGAAGCGAAGTAATATACAAAGCGCGCGTATTAGTCTATAATGCGCGCACTTTGTGGGTTGAAGCCGCTTTTATGCATTAGTTTTTAAATTTTTGCATATTAGAGTCGGTTTCCGTCCAAGACCGCAGGTGTTAATCGTAAGATTAACTTAATTTCCAGCGTAGACGGTGTCAGGCCCCAGCTAAATTTTTTTACTGGAAAATCTGCACCGTAAGTAATTAAACACATAAGTGTTTAATTTGGTAAATACTAGGGAAAATTCCCTAGGTAGAATCCAGGAGTAAAGCCAATGGCATTAAGACTCGAAGACAAACAGGCAATTGTTGCTGAAGTCAACGAAGCTGCCAAAGGTGCACTTTCTGCAGTTGTTGCCGATTCACGTGGCGTAACTGTAGGTGCTATGACCGGTCTGCGTAAAGCTGCTCGCGAAAATGGTGTGTTTGTACGTGTAGTACGTAACACCCTTGCTCGTCGTGCAGTTCAAGGTACAGCTTTTGAGTGCCTAGCAGAAACGTTCACTGGCCCAACTTTAATAGCTTTCTCTAACGAGCATCCAGGTGCTGCAGCGCGTCTTTTAAAAGACTTCGCTAAGGGTCAAGCAAAATTTGAAGTTAAAGGTGCAGCTTTCGAAGGGATGTTTATCCCTGCAGCTGATATTGATCGTTTAGCGAAACTACCAACATACGAAGAAGCACTAGCTCAGTTGATGATGACTATGAAAGAAGCATCTGCTGGCAAGTTCGTTCGTACATTGGCCGCCCTTCGCGATCAAAAACAAGACGCCGCTTAATTTTAGGCTGGCAGCTTAATAAAATTGAATTCAGAACAATAGGAAATATTTCTAATGTCTATCACTAAAGACCAAATGTTAGAAGCTTTTGCAGCAATGTCTGTAATGGAAGTAGTTGAACTAATCGAAGCTATGGAAGAGAAATTCGGCGTTTCTGCTGCTGCTGCAGTAGTTTCAGGCGGCGGCGATGCTGTTGTTGCTGAAGAGCAAACAGAGTTTGACGTAGTACTTACTTCATTCGGCGAAAACAAAGTAGCTGTTATTAAAGCTCTTCGTAGCGCTACAGGTTTAGGCCTGAAAGAAGCTAAGACTATGGCTGAATCTTCTCCAATCGCAGTTAAAGAAGCTGTGTCTAAAGAAGAAGCTGCAACTCTTAAAGCTGATCTAGAAGCCGCTGGTGCTTCTGTTGAAGTTAAGTAAGCTATAATTTAGCTTGCATCACCCAAGTGATTGGGTGAAGGCTGACGGTTTTTTAACCGTTGGCCTTTTTTGCGCTTTATGCGCAGGCGATTTTTTTCACCTTTTGTCGCCAGTTTTAACAGTCCCTAGCAGAGATTACTGGTTAGGTTCTTGTCAACAAGGGTGATAGGCAAACGTGCTGATTTAATTAATATTAATTTCAGTCTTGGTCACATCTCGTAAGCAGAGGAAACCCATGGTTTACTCCTATTCTGAAAAGAAGCGTATTCGCAAAGACTTTGGTAAGCGTCCAAAAGTTTTGGACATCCCTTATTTATTGTCTATCCAGTTAGACTCTTTTAAGAAGTTCACCGATCATGACCCTACGGGTGAGCGTGGCTTAGAAGCCGCATTCCGTAGCGTTTTTCCTATCAAGAGCTTTTCTGGCTATTCTGAGCTGCAATATGTCAGCTACAAGCTAGGTGAGCCAGTTTTTGATGTGAAAGAATGTCAGATCCGCGGTGTAACTTATTCGGCACCACTACGCGTTAAATTACGCATGGTGTTGTTTGACCGTGAAGCTGCTGCTGGCACTGTTAAAGACATTAAAGAGCAAGAAGTCTACATGGGTGATATTCCTATGATGACGAATAACGGTACTTTCGTTATTAACGGTACTGAGCGTGTAATCGTGTCTCAGTTACACCGTTCTCCAGGTGTGTTCTTTGATCATGACCGTGGTAAAACCCACTCTTCTGGTAAGGTGCTGTATAACGCACGTATTATTCCTTACCGTGGTTCATGGCTTGACTTTGAATTTGATCCTAAAGATGCTCTATTCGTTCGTATCGACCGTCGTCGTAAATTACCGGCAACGATCATTTTACGTGCGCTTGAATATTCTACTCAAGATATCCTCGATTTATTCTTCGAGCGTATTGAGTTTAAGATTAAAAAAGAATCATTAGTCATGGCACTTGTGCCTGACCGCCTACGTGGTGAAACTGCTGGCTATGACATTAAAGATGCTGAAGGCGCTTTATTGGTTGAAGCTGGTCGTCGCATTACTGCACGTCACATTAAGCAACTTGAAAAAACCAACACTACTGAACTAGAAGTGCCAGTAGATTATATTGTTGGTAAGTATGCTGCTCAAGACTACATCGATGAAGATACCGGTGAAGTGTTAGTGACTGCAAACAGCGAGATTACCTTAGAAGATTTAGCTAAGCTATCACTTGCTGGTATTAAGAATATTGATACATTATTTATCAATGATCTTGATCACGGTGCTTACATTGCTGACACATTACGAATTGATTCAACAACTAACCGCTTAGAAGCGCTAGTTGAAATCTATCGTATGATGCGTCCTGGTGAGCCACCAACCAAAGATGCAGCTGAAGGTTTATTTCAAAACCTATTCTTTAGTGAAGAACGTTATGACTTATCTAAAGTAGGTCGTATGAAGTTCAACCGTCGTCTTGAGATTGCTGAAGACGAAGGTAACGGTGTGTTGTCTAAAGAAGACATCGTATCTGTTATGAAGAAAATTATCGAAATCCGTAACGGTTATGATGAAGTCGACGATATTGACCACTTAGGTAACCGTCGTATTCGTAGCGTTGGTGAAATGGCTGAAAACCAGTTCCGTGTTGGTTTAGTCCGTGTTGAGCGTGCTGTTCGTGAACGTCTATCTTTAGGCGATTTAAACGAGCTTATGCCACAAGACTTAATTAACGCTAAGCCAATTTCTGCGGCAGTGAAAGAATTCTTTGGTTCTTCACAGTTGTCACAGTTTATGGATCAAAACAACCCGCTATCAGAAGTAACGCATAAGCGTCGTATTTCTGCGCTTGGCCCAGGTGGTTTGACTCGTGAGCGTGCTGGTTTCGAAGTTCGTGACGTACATCCAACTCACTACGGTCGTTTATGTCCAATTGAGACCCCTGAAGGTCCAAACATTGGTCTAATCAACTCGTTAGCAAGTTTTGCGCGTACTAACTCTTACGGCTTCTTAGAAACACCTTACCGCAAAGTGGTTGATGGTGTGATTACTGATGATGTTGAATACTTATCAGCAATCGAAGAAGGTCGTTACGTTATTGCTCAGGCTAACATCGAAGTTGATGCTGATGGCCGTATGGCAGAAGAACAAATTGCTTGTCGTCACAAAGGTGAATCTACCTTTATGCGTGCAGCTGATGTTCAGTATATGGACGTATCTCCACAACAGATTATTTCTGTTGCAGCATCATTAATTCCGTTCTTAGAACACGATGATGCTAACCGCGCATTGATGGGTGCAAACATGCAACGTCAAGCAGTACCAACTTTACGTGCTGATAAGCCGTTAGTCGGAACGGGTATTGAACGTACTCTTGCTGTTGACTCTGGTGTGGTTGTAGCTGCTAAACGTGGCGGTGTGGTTGATTATGTTGATGCTAGCCGTATCGTAGTTAAAGTAAATGAAGATGAGCTACACGCAGGTGAAGCCGGTATCGACATTTATAACCTAACTAAATATACCCGTTCAAACCAAAACACTTGTATTAACCAACGTCCTTGTTGTTCTGTTGGTGAGCCTGTGGTTCGTGGTGACGTATTGGCTGATGGTCCATCTACCGATTTAGGTGATTTGGCTCTTGGTCAGAACATGCGTATCGCGTTCATGCCTTGGAACGGTTATAACTTCGAAGATTCGATCTTAATTTCTGAGCGCGTAGCGCAAGAAGACCGTTTCACTACTATCCATATCCAAGAGCTTTCTTGTATTGCTCGTGATACTAAATTGGGTAGCGAAGAAATCACTGCTGATATTCCAAACGTAGGTGAGTCTGCTTTATCTAAACTAGATGAATCAGGTATCGTTTATATTGGTGCAGAAGTGAAGGGTGGCGACATTCTAGTGGGTAAAGTGACACCTAAGGGTGAAACACAGTTAACCCCTGAAGAGAAACTACTCCGAGCTATTTTTGGTGAAAAAGCTTCTGACGTTAAGGACAGCTCATTACGTGTTCCTAACTCAGTTAAAGGCACCATCATCGACGTACAGGTATTTACCCGTGACGGCGTTGAGAAAGACAAACGTGCGCTTGAAATTGAAGACATGCATGTTCGCCAAGCTCGTAAAGACTTAGGCGAAGAGTTCAAGATCCTTGAAGAAGGCGTATTGGGCCGTGCTCGTAACTTGTTACTGTCTGTGGGTTATTCTGAAGCTAAGTTAGCTGAGATACCACGTAAAGACGTATTGATTCAAGTTATCGACGATGAAACCAAACAAACTGAATTAGAGCAGTTAGCTGAACAGCACGAAGAGCTAAAAGCTGACTTTGATAAGACATTTGAAATCAAGCGTCGTAAGATCACCCAAGGTGATGACTTGGCTCCTGGTGTATTGAAGATTGTTAAGGTTTACCTTGCAGTTAAACGTACTATCCAGCCTGGTGACAAGATGGCAGGTCGTCATGGTAACAAAGGTGTTATCTCGAAGATTTGTCCTGTTGAAGACATGCCATACGATGAAGAAGGTAACCCTGTAGACATCGTACTTAACCCATTGGGCGTACCATCGCGTATGAACATCGGTCAGGTACTTGAAGTCCACATGGGCGCAGCAGCTAAGGGTATCGGTAATAAGATTACTGCTATGCTTGAAGAGCAGCGTGAAATTGCCGAACTTCGTGGTTACATCAAGCAAGTGTACGAATTAGGTGATGACGTGCTTCAGCGCGTTGATATCGATTCGTTTACTGATGATGAAGTTGTGCGCTTGGCTACCAACCTTAAAGGTGGTATTCCAATTGCTACACCAGCATTCGACGGTGCTAAAGAGAAAGAGATCAAGCAAATGCTTGCTCTTGCAGGCTTACCTGAGTCTGGTCAGTTGACATTATGTGACGGCCGTACCGGTAACGAATTTGAGCGTAAAGTAACTGTTGGTTACATGTATATGCTTAAATTGAACCACTTAGTTGATGACAAGATGCATGCTCGTTCTACGGGTTCATACAGCTTAGTGACTCAACAACCATTGGGCGGTAAAGCTCAATTCGGTGGTCAGCGTTTCGGTGAGATGGAAGTGTGGGCACTTGAAGCATATGGTGCTGCTTATACTCTACAAGAAATGCTAACAGTTAAGTCAGATGACGTTAACGGTCGTACTCAGATGTATAAAAACATCGTCGACGGTAACCATCAGATGCAACCAGGCATGCCTGAGTCTTTCAACGTATTGTTGAAGGAAATTCGTTCACTTGGTATTAATATCGAGTTGGACCAAGAGTAAGCATCGCACTTAAGCAATGTTTGGTAACCAAGGGTGCTTTGCAGCAGCAAAGCACCTGGTTTAACTCCTTCAGGAGAGAAACGTGAAAGACTTATTAAAGTTTCTTAAACAGCAAAGTAAGACTGAAGAATTTAACGGTATAAAAATTGGTTTGGCCTCGCCAGACCTAATCCGTTCTTGGTCTTTTGGTGAAGTAAAGAAGCCAGAAACCATTAACTACCGTACATTCAAGCCTGAACGTGAAGGTTTGTTCTGTGCGCGTATCTTTGGTCCAGTTAAAGATTACGAATGTTTGTGTGGTAAATACAAGCGTTTGAAGCATCGTGGTGTTATTTGTGAAAAGTGTGGCGTAGAAGTTACCCAGACTAAAGTGCGTCGTGAGCGCATGGGTCACATTGATCTGGCTAGCCCAGTTGCCCACATTTGGTTCTTAAAATCACTTCCGTCACGTATCGGCTTAATGCTAGATATGACGTTACGTGATATTGAACGCGTACTGTATTTCGAATCATTTGTGGTGATCGAGCCTGGCATGACCACGCTTGAACGCGGCCAAATGCTAACCGAAGAAACGTATCTTGATGCGTTAGAAGAATACGGTGACGAGTTTGAAGCTAAGATGGGTGCTGAAGCAGTTCTTGAATTGCTACGTGCTATCAACTTAGCTGAACAGATCGAGCAAATGCGTGAAGAGTTGCCTTCAATTAACTCTGAAACCCGTCGCAAGAAGGTCACTAAGCGCCTTAAGCTGATGGAAGCATTCTTCACATCTGGCAACAAGCCAGAGTGGATGATCTTAAAAGTATTACCGGTTCTTCCACCTGATCTACGTCCATTAGTGCCGTTAGATGGTGGTCGTTTCGCGACATCTGATCTTAACGATCTTTATCGTCGTGTGATTAACCGTAACAACCGCTTAAAGCGTCTGTTAGATTTAGCTGCGCCTGACATTATCGTACGTAACGAAAAACGTATGTTACAAGAGTCAGTTGATGCGCTATTAGACAACGGTCGTCGCGGTCGTGCTATTACCGGTTCTAACAAGCGTCCGCTTAAATCTCTTGCTGATATGATCAAGGGTAAGCAAGGTCGTTTCCGTCAGAACTTACTTGGTAAGCGTGTTGACTATTCAGGCCGTTCGGTAATTACCGTAGGTCCTACTTTACGTCTGCATCAGTGTGGTCTTCCTAAGAAGATGGCGCTTGAGCTATTCAAACCATTCATTTACGGCAAATTAGAAGCGCGTGGTTTAGCGACTACTATTAAAGCTGCTAAGAAAATGGTTGAACGCGAACAGGCTGAAGTATGGGATGTGTTAGACGAAGTAATTCGTGAACATCCAGTCATGCTTAACCGTGCACCAACACTTCACAGACTGGGTATTCAAGCATTTGAACCTGTACTGATTGAAGGTAAAGCAATTCAATTGCATCCGTTAGTTTGTGCGGCATACAACGCCGACTTCGACGGTGACCAAATGGCGGTTCACGTACCATTAACGCTTGAAGCTCAGTTAGAAGCTCGTGCGCTAATGATGTCTACCAACAACATTTTGTCACCAGCTAACGGTGAGCCAGTAATTACTCCGTCTCAGGACGTTGTATTAGGCTTGTACTACACCAGCCGTGAATGCATTAACGGTCGCGGTGAAGGTATGGCATTCGCTGATGTGTCAGAAGTAGAAAAAGCTTACGCTACTGGTGTTGCTGAACTACATGCTCGCGTTAAAGTGCGTATTACTGAAACGAACATCGCAGAAGATGGCGAAAGAACGAAAGCAACTCGTATCATTGATACGACTGTGGGTCGTGCTCTTTTATCATTAATTTTGCCTGAAGGCTTATCGTATGATTTGGTTAACCAAAACATGGGTAAGAAACAGATTTCTAAGCTGTTGAACACTTGTTATCGTCAACTAGGTCTTAAAGATACCGTTATCTTTGCTGACCAATTGATGTATACAGGTTTCCGTTTTGCAACCATTTCTGGTGCCTCTGTTGGTATCGATGACATGGTTATTCCAGACGAGAAATACACCTTAGTAGCAGACGCTGAAGCTGAAGTACTTGAAATTCAAGAGCAGTTCCAGTCAGGTCTTGTTACTGCCGGTGAGCGTTACAACAAAGTCATCGATATCTGGGCAAGCGCGAACGAAAAAGTTTCAAAAGCGATGATGGAAAACCTGTCAACTGAGACAGTGATTAACCGTGATGGCGTACCTGAGCAACAAGCTTCGTTTAACAGCATCTATATGATGGCTGACTCGGGCGCTCGTGGTAGTGCTGCACAGATCCGTCAGTTAGCGGGTATGCGTGGTTTGATGGCTAAGCCAGATGGCTCAATCATCGAAACCCCAATTACGGCTAACTTCCGTGAAGGTCTTAACGTACTACAGTACTTTATTTCTACTCACGGTGCGCGTAAAGGTCTTGCCGATACAGCATTGAAGACAGCTAACTCGGGTTACTTAACCCGTCGTTTAGTAGACGTTGCACAAGACTTAGTGGTTATCGAAGATGACTGTGGTGTTGAGCATGGTCTTACAATGAAACCGCTTATTGAAGGTGGTGATGTTGTTGAGCCATTGCGGGAACGTGTTCTAGGTCGTGTGGTTGCTCTTGACGTAATGAAGCCTGGTACTGATGAAGTGCTTGCTCCACGCAACACACTTCTTGATGAAGCATGGTGTAATACGTTAGAAGAACACAGTATTGATGAAGTGATTGTACGTTCTGTAATTACCTGTGACACAGACTTCGGTGTGTGTGCAGCGTGTTATGGTCGTGACTTGGCGCGTGGTCATATTATTAACCACGGTGAAGCTATTGGTGTTGTTGCAGCACAGTCTATCGGTGAGCCTGGTACACAGTTAACCATGCGTACCTTCCACATTGGTGGTGCGGCATCTCGAGCTTCTGCAGAAAACAACGTTCAAGTTAAGAACGCCGGTTCTCTGAAGTTACACAATGCTAAGCATGTTTCTAACATCGACGGTAAGCTCGTTATCGTATCGCGTTCTTCTGAGTTAGCCATCATCGATGAGCTAGGTCGTGAGAAAGAGCGTTATAAAGTGCCTTACGGTACAGTGTTAGAGAAATTGGAAGAGAGTGAAGTTGCAGCTGGCGAAATCATCGCTAACTGGGATCCACATACTCACCCAATTATTTCTGAAGTTGCTGGTAGTGTGAAGTTCGTTGACATGATTGACGGTGTCACTATGACGCGTCAAACAGATGAGTTAACGGGTCTATCTTCTGTCGTTGTGCTCGATGTTGGTGCGCGTACTTCAGCCGGTAAAGAATTGCGTCCAGCAATTCGCTTAGTTGATGCCGATGGTAATGACTTAATGATCCCTGGTACTGAAGTACCTGCTCAATACTTCTTACCGGGTAACGCGATTGTATCGAAAGATGATAACGCGAAAATCAACGTTGGTGACCCATTAGCACGTATTCCACAAGAATCGTCTAAAACTCGCGACATCACCGGTGGTCTACCACGTGTTGCTGACCTATTCGAAGCGCGTAAACCAAAAGAGCCTGCAATTCTTGCAGAAATCTCTGGAACGATCTCGTTCGGTAAGGAAACTAAGGGTAAACGTCGTCTAGTGATCACTCCTGCAGATGGTAGTGAACATTATGAAGAGATGATCCCTAAGTGGCGTAACTTGAACGTGTTCGAAGGTGAAAAAGTCGAACGTGGTGAAGTTATTGCAGACGGTCCAGAAGCGGCTCATGACATCTTGCGTCTTCGTGGTATCCACAACGTAGCAAACTACATTGTGAACGAAGTACAGGACGTTTACCGTCTTCAGGGCGTTAAGATCAACGATAAGCACATCGAAGTTATCATTCGTCAAATGTTACGTAAGTGTCTAATCACTTCAACAGGCGACACTGAGTTCTTAGAAGGTGAGCAAGCAGAAGTATCACGCGTGAAGATTGCTAACCGTGAGCTAATCGCTCAAGGTAAAACACCTGCAACGTTTGAACGTGAATTACTCGGTATTACCAAAGCTTCTTTGGCAACTGAATCATTCATCTCTGCTGCATCGTTCCAGGAAACCACTCGTGTGTTAACTGAAGCGGCCGTTGGCGGTAAGAGCGATCCATTACGTGGTTTGAAAGAAAACGTAATCGTAGGTCGTTTGATCCCAGCAGGTACAGGTTATGCTTATCACAAAACCCGTAACGAAGAACGTGCTAAAGTATTAAGCTCTCGTGGCAAAGTGGAAACTACTACAGTAACCGCAAGCGAAGCTGAAAAGAACCTAGCAGATCTACTAAATCTGGCCGGTAGCCAAGATTAAGTTAGTATTTTGTTAAAAAAAGGCGCCAATGGCGCCTTTTTTATTGGAATTTGCACGAAAAGTTGTCTATTTCTTGACAGGCAGCCATTACCTTTCTAAAATTCCGCGTCCCACCATTGTGGGATATAGATTTTTCACACCTAATTGTTGAGCTTAAATCAACTTTCGGAGCTATACATGGCAACTGTTAACCAGTTGGTACGTAAGCCACGCTCGCCAAAAGTCGAAAAGACTAATGTGCCTGCGTTGAATGCGTGTCCACAAAAACGTGGTGTTTGTACTCGTGTGTACACTACAACACCTAAAAAACCTAACTCTGCACTACGTAAAGTAGCTCGTGTGCGTCTAACTAACGGTTTCGAAGTAACTTCGTATATCGGTGGTGAAGGCCATAACTTGCAAGAGCACAGTGTAATCCTAATCCGTGGTGGTCGTGTTAAAGACTTACCTGGTGTGCGTTACCACACTGTTCGTGGCGCATTAGACTGTGCTGGCGTGACTTCACGTCGCCAAGGCCGTTCTAAGTACGGTGCTAAGCGTCCTAAGTCTTAACGTATCCCGTTTAAGTAAGGCCAAGCTAGTATTTATTTGACATTCCAGTTTTGGAAATACCTGAAGCATACGGAGAATTAATATGCCAAGACGTCGCGTTGTAGGACAACGTAAAATCCTACCAGATCCAAAGTTTCACAGTGAGTTGTTGGCTAAGTTCATCAACGTCATTATGCAGGACGGCAAAAAGTCGACTGCAGAAAAAATTATCTACAAGGCACTAGATGTTGTCGCTGAAAAGAAAAGCGAAAATCATTTAAGTATCCTTGAAGCAGCCCTTGATAACGTTCGCCCATCAGTCGAAGTTAAATCTCGTCGTGTTGGTGGTTCTACTTATCAAGTACCATGTGAAGTTCGTCCAGTGCGTCGTAACGCACTAGCGATGCGCTGGTTAGTTGAAGCTGCTCGCAAGCGTGGTGAAAAATCTATGGCTCTACGTCTAGCAGGTGAAATGCTAGATGCGTCTGAAAACAAAGGTACTGCGGTTAAGAAGCGTGAAGACGTGCATCGCATGGCTGAAGCTAACAAAGCCTTTGCCCATTACCGTTGGTAATATGATGGAGCGGACTTCGGTCCGCTCCATATTGTTGATATTGCTAAAGCCAAAAGCTTTAGCTGAGAGGGTATAAATAGTGGCTCGTACAACCCCAATTGAGCGTTATCGTAATATCGGTATTGTAGCTCATGTGGATGCAGGTAAAACTACCACAACAGAACGTGTTCTGTTCTATACCGGTATGTCTCATAAAATCGGTGAGGTGCATGACGGCGCCGCCACGACAGATTGGATGGTACAAGAGCAAGAGCGTGGTATTACTATCACCTCAGCTGCTGTAACCACATTTTGGCGCGGAATGGAGGCTCAATTCGCTGAACACCGAATTAATATCATCGATACCCCAGGTCACGTAGACTTCACTATTGAAGTCGAGCGTTCATTACGCGTACTCGATGGCGCTGTAGTAGTATTTTGCGGCTCGTCAGGCGTTGAACCACAATCTGAAACAGTATGGCGTCAAGCTGACAAATACCACGTTCCGCGTTTGGTGTTTGTTAATAAGATGGACCGTGCAGGTGCAGATTTTGACCGTGTAATAAATCAAATTCGTAACCGCCTTGGCGCGACTTGTGTGCCGATTCAATTGAACATTGGTACAGAAGAAAACTTCAAGGGTGTTATTGATTTAATTAAGATGAAAGCCATTAACTGGTCTGAAACAGATCAGGGTATGACCTTCACTTATGAAGACATTCCTGCAAATCTAGCGGCAAAAGCTGCAGAAATGCATGAGTATCTCGTGGAAGCAGCAGCTGAAGCCTCAGATGAACTGATGAACAAATACCTTGAAGAAGGTGAGTTGTCAGAAGTCGAGATCAAAACAGCGTTGCGTCAGCGCACAATTAACAATGAGATCGTGTTAGCCACTTGTGGTTCTGCATTTAAGAACAAAGGTGTGCAAGCGGTACTCGATGCGGTAGTTGACTTCTTACCCGCGCCTATTGATGTTCCTGCAATTACAGGTATCGATGAAAGCGAAAATGAAGTAAAACGCCCACCAGATGACAATGCCCCTTTTGCGGCTTTAGCATTTAAAATTGCGACTGATCCATTTGTTGGTACACTGACCTTTATCCGCGTGTATTCAGGTGTACTTGAATCAGGTGCTGGTGTTTATAATTCTGTTAAGCAGAAACGTGAACGAGTAGGTCGAATTGTGCAAATGCACGCAAATGACCGAACAGAACTGAAAGAAGTACGTGCTGGCGATATTGCAGCTGCTATCGGTCTTAAAGATGTAACAACCGGTGATACTCTTTGCGATAATAATCACAGAGTGATTCTTGAGCGCATGGATTTCCCTGAACCCGTAATTACCATAGCCGTTGAGCCACGTTCAAAAGCAGACCAAGATAAAATGGGAATTGCGCTGCAAAAATTAGCAGCAGAAGATCCATCATTCAAAGTTGAGACTGATGAAGAGTCGGCACAAACACTAATATCTGGTATGGGCGAATTGCATCTAGACATTATCGTTGACCGTATGCGTCGCGAATTTGGTGTAGAGTGTAACGTAGGTAAACCTCAGGTTGCTTACCGTGAAACAATTCGTTCTAAAGTAGAAGTGGAAGGTAAATTCGTACGTCAATCTGGCGGACGTGGCCAATTTGGTCATGTTTGGTTAAGAATTGAACCACTCGAAGAGGGTGCGGGCTACGAATTTGTTAACGAGATTGTAGGTGGTGTAGTTCCTCGTGAATTCATTCCTGCCGTTGACAAAGGTATTCAAGAACAGATGAAGAATGGCGTATTAGCCGGCTATCCTGTACTTGATGTGAGAGTCAGTTTGTTTGATGGTTCATATCATGATGTGGACTCGAACGAAATGGCGTTCAAAATTGCAGGTTCTATGGGCTTCAAAAAGGGTGCGCTAGAAGCGACCCCTGTGTTGCTCGAACCTTGTATGAAAGTAGAAGTAACTACACCTGAAGATTATATGGGCGATGTTGTGGGTGATTTAAACCGCCGTCGTGGCATAATTGAAGGTATGGACGATGGCATCGCAGGTGTTAAACTTGTCCATGCAGTAGTGCCTCTATCTGAAATGTTTGGTTATGCGACTGATTTGCGCTCTGCATCTCAGGGTCGTGCCTCATACTCTATGGAGTTTTTGAAGTACGCAGATGCACCGCAAAACATTGCAAAAGCGATTATAGAATCTCGTAACTAATATTGGTTACGGCATCAATGTTATATTGCTCGAATTAATCGAGCACTTCTGAAAAGAAAGGAATATATCGTGGCAAAAGCTAAATTTGAACGTATTAAGCCTCACGTAAACGTGGGCACCATTGGTCACGTTGACCATGGTAAAACAACTTTAACAGCAGCAATCTCTGCCGTTTTGTCTAAAACTTATGGTGGTGAAGT
>NZ_JBEOPM010000042.1:0-24651 GCF_040310165.1 Shewanella sp. AC91-MNA-CIBAN-0169 | reverse complement strand
TTTTGAAGCACTTAATTCAACCTGACTCAGTAACCGCTTGCGCTGTCTGCCGTGTCAGTGGATGCGCATTATAGGCAGCTCACGTTTTTGCGCAAGGCCTTTTTTAATAAAAAAGGATCGCTTGGCGATCTTTTCACCAAAAGCGATCCTTTTTCGTATTTTAAGCGACTTTATGACGGTTTATTGTACTTCTTTAGCGTTCTGGCGGAACTGTTCAAGGAAAGTCACCACATTTGAATCGTCCCAATCGACATACGAACGAACATAAGCCACCAGCTCACCTTGTTCATTTAAGATAAATGTTGCTGGTATCGTATCAAGCGGGAAGACATCACGTAGTTGTTGTTGCGGATCGAAATACGAATTAAATTCTCCTAATCCAAGAGACTCCAAAAATGGTTGCACTATTGTCACAGCTTCAGCATCAATAGAAATGGGCAATAATGCAAAATGTTGTGCATTTAGAGTTTGATTTAATCGATTGAGTGCAGGAAGTTCTCTTACACACGGTGGACACCAAGTAGCCCAAAGATTAACAACAACCACTTTACCCTTATATTGTTCAAAGTTAACAGACTGACCAACAAGATCAGTAAAATCGACTAGAGCAATCGGGAATGGTTGCGGCAATATATTTATGCGCTCGAGTGTTGATTCAGTGGTTTGCTTAGCCGCAGCTTGCATGCCGGGGTATGCGTTAGCCACACTTGCAGTGCCCATAAGAAAGAAGCTAGTGAAGATAAATGCAAACCACTGTTTCAAGGTTAATACTCCAATCGGTTACTTAGTTGTCTTGCTACGATTTAATAACGCATCTAACTCAGCTTGTTGCTCTGTTGACAAGGTTGTCGATTCAGATGCCTGTATACGTTGCTTACGCACAAAGATAAAACCAATAAAGAGACCTAAAACAAGTAACCCAAATGGACCAAGCCATAGAATATAAGTTTTCGAATCTAACTTTGGATTGTATAAAACAAAATCGCCATAGCGGCTGGTCATAAATTCAATAATCTCTGAATCTGACTTACCACTATCGACCATCGTATACACTTCAAGACGTAAATCTTGCGCAACCGGAGAGTTTGAATCGACTAAGTTTTGATTCTGACACTGTGGGCAACGCAATTGGTGTGCTAGTGACAATGCTCTTTGTTGATTATCTACCGATTGAAATTCATAAGTATCAACAGGTGTGGCCATTACCGTCAGAGTAAAAAGTAAACTCGTACAAGCCACCATCATTTTAAATATGAATTTCATTACGATGCTCCATCGACTTTAGCTTCAGCTTGTAATTGCTGGATCATTGGATACAAGGTTTGTGTCCATACCGTTTGATCTATAGGACCGGCATAGCGATAACGAATAATACCGTTATGGTCGACTATAAAAGTTTCCGGTGCTCCATATACGCCAAGATCAAGACCTAAGCGGCCATCTTTGTCAAAGATGTTCACTGTGTATGGATCACCTTGAGTAGTTAACTCCTTAACAGCTAATGCTCGCTCGTCACGATAGTTGATACCATATATAGGTAACAAGTTACGTTTAGACAGCATCATCAAATAAGGATGCTCATACTTACATGCTGGACACCAAGTTGCCCAAAAGTTCAACATAGACACTTTTGCTGGAAGATCTTTCTCAGTTAACACTTCACTAGGCACTTCTAAGCGCTCAAGTTGGAAAGCCGGAACTGGCTTTCCTTCTAATGCAGAATCAAGCACCTTAGGATTGAGAAATAATCCTTTGTATAAAAACACGCCCATACCCAAAAATATAACCAAAGGTATAAACAGTACAAACTTCTTCATAATGTCTCCGAGTATATTAAGCAGTCGCTAATTTTGCTTTTACTGCTTCATCTGTCGCAGCTTGCTTTACACGATAACGCTTATCGGATGCTGCCAGGAAGCCACCAATCATCATAAAGATTGATCCAAACCACAACCAACGTACAAACGGTTTGTAATTAAGACGCACCGCAAACTCGGTTAAACTAATGGGATCACCCATAGTGACATATAAATCGCGGAATAATCCCCAATCAATACCCGCTTCAGTCATATCCATAGTTCGTACATTGTATTGACGACGGTCAGGTTTGAGTAAAGTGATAAATTCATCATCTTTGTAAATCTCAATCTGGCCTTGTTGTGCCGTATAATTAGGACCAACAACATTTTTAGTTTCTAAATACTTAAATGTGTAACCTGCTAGTTCTTGGCTGATACCAGGGCCCATACGGACGCTTTTTTCAATCGAATAGTTAGAGACAATAGTAGCCCCCATTACCGACACAGCAATACCAAAGTGAGCGAAGAGCATTCCCAATTGACTACGGCCAATTCGATTAAGACTAATACCACCTTCTTTATCGCTCACCATATTATAAGCAGCGCGAAAAGTGGATAGCATGATCCATGCTGTAGCAGCCACACCACACATCACCCAAGCATTAAATTGGCCACCAGCAATAAATGGAGCAGCGACACCGGTAACTAATGCAATAATAGCTGGAATAAGTAACTGTTTTTTAATTTCGCCTGCTTTAGATTTCTTCCAGCGAATAATTGGACCAATACCCATAAAGCCAAATAGCACTAATACGATAGGTACAAATACAGCATTAAAATATGGAGGTCCGACGGAAATCTTGCCCATGCCTAATGCATCTATCAATAAAGGATAAAGCGTACCCAGCAACACAGTACCTGCAGCAACAGTGAGTAACACATTACAGATTAGCAACATGGTTTCTTTTGATTTAAGCTCAAATCGTGCTGGACTGCTCATTTCACTGGCTCGGAAAGCAAACAGAGTTAACGAACCACCAATGGCAATACCTAACAACAGCAAGATAAACAAACCACGACTTGGATCTGCTGCAAATGAATGCACTGACGTAAGCACACCAGAACGTACAATAAAGGTGCCGAGTAAACTTAATGAGAAGGCAAAGATAGACAGCAATACAGTCCAGTTACGGAATGCCCCACGCTTTTCCGTCACAATTAATGAGTGCACTAAAGCAGTACCGACTAACCAAGGCATAAATGATGCATTTTCAACTGGGTCCCAGAACCACCAGCCGCCCCAACCTAATTCGTAGTAAGCCCACCAAGAACCAAGTGAAATACCGCCAGTTAGAAATATCCATGCCGCTAATGTCCATGGACGACTCCAGCGTGCCCAAGCAGAATCAAGTCTGCCACTCATGAGGGCTGCAATAGCAAAGGCAAAACAGACTGAAAAACCCACATACCCTAGATACAACATTGGTGGGTGGAAGATTAAGCCAACATCTTGCAACATTGGATTTAAATCTCGCCCTTCTAGAGGAATAGGAAATATCCGTTCAAATGGACTTGATGTAAGGATCATAAATAAACTGAAGCCAACAACAATCATCGCTAAAACAGATAACACCCTTGCGGTAAAGACTTCTTCTAAGCCCTTACTAAATAGTGCTACTGATGCAGTCCATACAGACAACGCGAATACCCAGAATAATAATGAACCTTCATGACCACCCCATACCGCCGCAATTTTAAAGAATATTGGTAGTTGAGAATTAGAGTGATGGGCGACATAAGCCACAGAGAAATCATCAACAGCAAAGCTGTACCCTAGTGCTATAACGGAGAGACTGATGAAAAAAAACATTCCGTATGTCAGTGGCCAGGCATATCGAACAAGATACTGGTCTTTACGTGCGGAACCATATAACGGCACGCTAGCTAGCAGTAAGGCAAAAGCCAAACCGAGAATTAGCGAGAAATGTCCAAGTTCTGGAATCATGGGTATTCCTTAGTCTAAAAAAATTAGCGGATCTGAAACAAACAAATCACGACAGTACTAATTAATGCGATGAAACTAATATACGCACATTAGCTTAAACGAATTTTAACGCATTTTAGAACTTGCTATGACATATGTCTGCCATTTTCGTACAAAATTGGGTCACCAGTCTCATTATGAACACCGATTCAACCAAAACGAATTTTTTTGGCAACTTGTCTGACAGTATTACTGATATAAAGTTTCGCTATTAGTTAGTCAAACCATTCAATCTGTGAACCAGTACGCAACTATCAGGATTTGGATTCATATCTTCCTTATATTACTATTCAATTAATAATCTTTACGTATAATCGAAGTTCCAAGCACTGCGGTAAATGCCGCTTTCTCTGTTAACCTAAAAGTGAATATTGACATAATGACCACATTTTGGATTTTTATTGCGCTTGTCGTACTCATCGGCCTAATCATGATTTGGGTGCCACACTTTCGCCAAACAAAACTGTTACAAGCCGAAGAGTCTGGCGTTCGTAGACAAACTAACCTTGAACTTTTTGCTGAGCGGTTAACAATTCTTGAAAAAGAATTACATGACGAGCTTTTGGATCAAGTCGAATTCGAAGCATTAAAGAAAGAATTAGAGATAAATCTACTTCAGGACATGCAACAAAAAGGTGATGACTCCCTTGATGTAGAAATTAAATCAAAAAACGCATTATGGCCTGCTTTTATGACCTTGTGCTTATTGGCTGTTTCCGGTTACCTATATCAACACTTAGGTGCTTATAACGAATTAGCCAATCCTCCTCAAGCAAGCAATCCTCATCAAGGCATGGATCCGGCGCAAATAATGTCGCAACGGGTACAAATGATGGAAGCAAAAGTGCAGGCACAGCCAGACGATAGCCAAGCTTGGTTCAGCCTTGGTCATGCTTATATATCTGCCAACCAATATGATAAAGCCATTGGCGCATTTGATAAGGTAATGGAACTCGTCGGCACGCAAGCTGAACTCCTTGGGCCTAAAGCGACTGCGCTATACTATAAAGCAAATCAGCAGATGTCGCCGGCGATTCAAGCTGTGATTGATCAATCTTTAGCGTTAGACCCACAAGACCCCTCTACACTACTTCTTGTTGGCATGGATGCATTCTTTACCGCTGACTACAACAAAGCTATCAATGCTTGGCAGATGATCTTAGACAGCGATCGAGATGATGTTGATAGAACAGCATTAATGAATGCAATTGAATCTGCAAACATGCGCCTTAATGAAGGTTCGGCAATGCCTAATGGTGATTCAACTCAAAAGCCAGCAGTTACGAGCAATGCGAAGACAGTCGCAATTGAAGTTTCTATTGCTCCAGAATTAGCAGACAAAGTGGCCGATAGCGATACTGTGTTTATTTTCGCACGAGCAACGCAAGGTCCAAAAGTACCGTTAGCGGCAACTAAAATCAGTGCTAGCAGTTTACCTGCAACAATCACATTAGATGATAGTACTTCAATGGGTGGCGATGTCACACTGAGCTCAGTACAAGAAGTCGAAATAATTGCGGTACTGTCAAAAAATGGCAGCGTGAAACCGCAACCTGGAGACCTAAAGGGTACCATTAAAGCCATTAAAGTGGGTGATAATGCTGCACTAACTCTGGATACCTTAGTGCAATAGCATGGTGTAATATTAGTGATGTTCTCAGTTAGCATCACTGAAATTAACCCATAAAAAAACCGGCTATAAAAGCCGGTTTTTTGATTTAGTTGAAAACTACTTAGACATAAACTGAATTGCGTTTTTGTAATCTTCATCGGTACAGTCAGTACACATACCACCTGGTGGCATTGCGTTTAAACCAGACTTAACCGAACCAACTAAGGCATCTAAACCTTTTGCTAGACGTGGTTCCCATGCCGCAGCGTCATGAACTTTAGGCGCTCCGGCCACACCCATGCTGTGACATACTTGACACGCTTTATTGTAAATAGCTTCACCTTCTTGAGCAAATACATTTGCAGACAAAGTTAAGGCAGCTACTGCAGTCATTGCTAACAATTTTTTCATATTCATCGTTCCTAATTGCAAATATACAAAGCTTAACGCTGCCCTTTGATTTAGAAGGCAGACTCATTTTTAGCAACGATAGATTACTACAATTAGCAAAAAAACTCATCTTTTTGTGATAACAATCTCAGCTTAGCCTCTAAATCGAGACAATCTGTGTAGTTCAGGTAATATATTAGTAATCGATGAAAAAGTTCAAACTAAATTCATAATTTTGGAACCATATCAAATTGCTAGCACTTAATCAGTGACAAAGCTAAACCGATAAAAGTGTTTGTGTTAATATCTTTTCGAATTCATCCTCAAGTAAAATAAGAGGGATAAGTGACCATATCAAACCAATCACAAGTGCTATTAAGTGCCAACGAATTAACCTGTATTAGGGAAGAGCGCATTCTATTTGATGGACTGAGTTTTAATATCAATGCAGGGGATATTGTCCAGGTTGAAGGTCCTAATGGTGCCGGTAAAACCAGTCTTTTACGTATTATTGCTGGTTTGTCACGTCCCTATGCCGGTGAAGTTGAATATAATGGTGAAAACATCAATCGCTGTAGAGACGAATTTAATCACGACTTACTCTATCTCGGGCATTTAGCGGGTGTGAAAAGCGAGCTAACAGCAGAAGAAAATCTTAACTTCAATTTAAGAATTAGTGGCTATGATAATTTCGATACCACTGAAATTCTGGCGAAAGTCAATTTAACCGGTTTTGAAGAAGCACTAGCAGGTCATTTATCTGCGGGACAACATCGACGTACTGCATTAGCAAGATTACAACACAGTAATTGTAAAATATGGATCCTCGACGAACCTTTTACCGCAATTGATAAAAAAGGTGTAGAAGAATTAGAGCACCTTTTTATTCAACATGCTGAATCGGGTGGATGTGTAATATTAACCACACATCAGGATATGAGCATTATTAGTGATGCCATACTACGTAAAATCACTCTCGACTATCGCTTTGTATAAGGTATTTGAATGAAACGAGGAATCAGTTACACCACAGCATTCATGACGCTTTTGCAACGTGATTTAAGAATTGCCATTAGACATCGAGGTGATATTTTTAACCCGCTGTTATTCTTTATTTTAGTGGTCACTCTTTTTCCTTTAGGAATTGGACCAGAACCTCAAGTGTTGACTAGAGTAGCACCTGGTATTATCTGGGTAGCAGCCTTACTTGCATCTATGCTGTCATTAGAACGTTTATTTAAAGCAGATTACAACGATGGCAGCTTAGAACAAATGCTACTGAGCCCACAACCGTTAGCATTAATGGTTCTTGCCAAAGTTCTAGCACATTGGATACTTACTGGTGTGCCATTAATTCTAGTCGCACCATTACTCGCTGTACTGTTGCATTTAGAAGACAATAGTTACGGTGCATTGATGTCGACTTTAGCATTAGGTACACCGATATTGTCGTTACTTGGTGCGATAGGTGTTGCACTGACTGTAGGACTTCGCAAAGGAGGAGTCCTGCTAAGTTTACTTATTCTACCTTTATATATACCTGTACTTATTTTTGCCACTAGTGCGATTGATGCTGCAGGACTGAATATGGCTTATAATGGTCAACTTGCGATTCTTGCCGCAATGTTGGTCGGTTCTTTAATCTTGGCACCTTTCGCAATTGGCGCCTCTTTACGTGTGAGCACAAACTAATGTGGAAATGGTTACATTCTTACGCAGACCCTGAACGGGCATATAAACTGTCAGGCACTTTGTTGCCTTGGTTTAGTATTCTAGCAATATTACTCGTTGGAACAGGCAGTATTTGGGGTTTATTATTTGCCCCGACAGATTACCAACAAGGTGACAGTTACCGAATCATCTTTATCCATGTACCTGCTGCATCGATGTCAATGGCTGCATATATGGGTATGGCAGTAGCTTCATTTATTGGCTTAGTTTGGCAAATAAAATCGGCAGACTGGGCCGCGGCAGCTATCGCACCTATTGGTGCAGTCATTACCTTTATTGCCTTACTAACAGGTGCTGCATGGGGTAAACCTATGTGGGGAACGTGGTGGGTATGGGATGCACGCTTAACCTCTGAACTGGTATTACTGTTTCTCTACCTTGGGGTTATATCACTGTATGCATCATTTGAAGATAAAGTCCTCGCGGCTAGAGCTTCTGGAATTCTGGCGATTGTCGGCGTAATTAATATACCCATTATTAAATATTCCGTTGATTGGTGGAGTAGTTTACATCAGCCATCAACCATTAGAATCACAGAAAAATCGACGATGTCGACCGATATGTTATACCCACTGTTAATTAATATTTTCGGGTTTGGGATGATGATTGGAGCGATAACCTTGATCCGCTATAGAACAGAGATCCTTGCTCGCAATGGCATGCGCCCTTGGGTGAGAGACTTAGCAACCGCAGAGGAGGCAAAATAATGCAATTTGATTCATTTAAAGATTTTCTTGATATGGGCGGTTACGCATTTTATGTTT
Source organism: Shewanella sp. AC91-MNA-CIBAN-0169 (assembly GCF_040310165.1). NCBI lineage: Bacteria > Pseudomonadati > Pseudomonadota > Gammaproteobacteria > Alteromonadales > Shewanellaceae > Shewanella > Shewanella sp. AC91-MNA-CIBAN-0169. The sequence continues at coordinate 16,311 of NZ_JBEOPM010000042.1, read as the reverse complement.
GGCTATCCTATGGTGTAACGTTCGGCTGTCTAGCCACATTAATAACCCTGAGTATCAGACAAAAACGTAAAGTCCTGATCGAAATTGCTAAAAAGATAACGCGTGAACAACGCCTGAAAGAAACAAGAGGTAATAACCGTGAATCCAAGACGTAAAAAGAGATTAACCCTTGCCGTTGCATTGATTGCGGGCGTTGCTGCTGTTGCATCATTACTATTGTACGCACTAAATTCAAATTTGAATTTATTCTATACACCGTATGAAATTACCCACGGTAAAAACGATACGGGTGTAAAACCAGAGCTTGGACAACGTATCCGAATCGGTGGCATGGTAACAATGGGATCGATGAAACGCGATCCAGACAGCTTACACGTTGAATTTGCTGTACATGATTCAGCGGGTGGGACTGTATCCGTTACATACGACGATTTATTACCAGACTTATTTAGAGAAGGTCAAGGTATCGTTGCCCAGGGTGTACTGGTTGAGTCAGGAAAACTAGAGGCCACTGAAGTACTCGCTAAGCATGATGAAAATTACATGCCACCTGAAGTTGCTGAAGCTATGGGTCAAACGCATGAAAAACCGACCTATAATCAAAAAGCTCTTGAAGAAAAATAAAGTCTATTTGTAATAAAAAGCCTCTTCGGAGGCTTTTTTTATGAATGAAATTTCAATTGTTATCGACAGATAGTTGCTATTATTTTAGCTACTCATTAAGGAGAGGATACTTTGAACATAGGTTTGTAACCTATTGTCAGTTTTACATTAAGATTTTCAGCAAGGATAAGAAACAATGGTGTGACGGTGCAAAAAACCATTATATCCATTTAAGGTAAAATACTGCTTAACTGAAAATGTTGTGTCTCTATTAAAAGTCTGCTTATTTTCGACGTACTGAACAATGCCAGTCACAGTAAGTCATACCTATAATGAAAGCCTATCGAATTATGAACAACTCTGGTTTCAATAAAACCCTTCTATTTATTGTGTTTCCAGTTTTGATTCAATGATTTTGAACCACAGCACAACGGCTTTAACCTATAGACTAATCCATATTTTCTATTTTTGGCATCAGCTCAATAATGCTAAATAACCTCAATTCAGGTTAATAAGTGAGATAGGTAAGGCAAAATGACAATATTCGGCCTATTTCATATCAAACTTGTCATTTTTTTTAACTAAGCACAGCGGTGCGTCATTACTAGCCTATTGCAAGTAATGCAATACAGTTGGCAATACAAAGGAGAATTTGATGACCATTTATGATTCCAAGCTGAGGCCAAATAGATAATAGTTAGTTATGGTAAGACCTATGTAGCATGTCTACACGCCACGGTTAACAATAATGGCATCATATAACCTAGTCATTGAGTATAACTTCAAAGTACGTTAATCAAGTCGAATACGCAGCCTTAACGTGATGTTAAGTAACAGATCCAGCATTGCATTCCCGCCGTCAGTCATATTCCTACATCAATAAAATATTACACATACAGTAAGTGGTTTCGACCAACTCTGTTGAAGGTTCGTTTGCAGCTCAAAACCTGTGAACATTGGCTTAAATGGAGTAGCCATTGTTGCAAACATAAGAACAACTTTAGCGTCTTGTACTTGGTATTATCGACTTAAGCTTAGACATGGTTAACGTTGCTAATATGTCCTTAATACAAACACTATAATACGATTTTACTAAACAGAGTTGTACGACACATATCGGATCAGAGAATCAAGAAAATGAGTATTAGGTTCATCTCGTTGACCGAGCTGAGAGCGATTGTGAAAATAATCAGATAGAAGATTACGCATAAATAGTAGACATTTACCAAGTTGTACAATAAATGGATATGGATTGCAGCTAAAAAGATATGATGTTTGAAACAAAGTCGAAGTTAAAAAAAGATAAAAAAAAACCGAGCCTAGGCTCGGTTTTTCGGTGAGTAATTAATTACTCAGCAGCTTCAACTTCAACAGCTTCAGCAGCTTCAGGACGACCTACTAACTCGATGTAAGCCATTGGGGCTTTATCACCGGTACGTAGACCGCACTTAAGAATACGAGTGTAACCACCAGGACGTTCCTGGAAGCGTGGACCCAATTCAGTAAATAACTTACCTACAACTTCAGCGTCGCGGGTACGAGCGAAAGCTAAACGGCGATTTGCAACGCTGTCAACTTTAGCAAGTGTTATTAGAGGTTCAACAACGCGACGCAGTTCTTTCGCTTTAGCTACAGTTGTCTTGATAATCTCATGACGAACTATTGAACAAGCCATGTTACGGAACATAGCTTGGCGATGACTGCTGTTGCGGTTTAGTTGACGACCACTCTTACGATGGCGCATGACCTAATCCTTATAACCTAAATCTGTACTAACCTGAGACTTATAGGTCGTCAGCTAAACTAGCCGGAGGCCAGTTTTCTAGACGCATACCTAACGACAGTCCGCGAGACGCTAAAACATCCTTAATTTCAGTAAGAGATTTCTTACCTAAGTTAGGGGTCTTAAGCAACTCAACTTCAGTGCGTTGTACCAGATCTCCGATGTAATGAATCGCTTCGGCTTTTAAACAGTTAGCCGAACGTACAGTTAGCTCTAAATCGTCGACAGGACGCAGCAAAATCGGATCGAACTCCGGTTTCTCTTCTACAACAGCCTGCTCAGTAACATCACGTAGTTCAACAAACGCATCTAGCTGTTCAGCTAAAATTGTTGCAGAACGACGAATTGCTTCCTCAGGATCGATAGTACCGTTTGTGGTCATATCTATCACAAGTTTGTCTAAGTCGGTACGCTGTTCAACACGAGCGGCTTCAACATTATAAGCAATGCGAGCAACAGGTGAAAAAGAAGCATCAACCAGCAAACGACCGATTGGGCGATCATCGTCTTCAGTCTGTGCACGAGCCGAAGCTGGCACATAACCACGACCACGCTCAACGCGGATACGCATGCTGATATCATTGTTACCAGTCAAGTGACAGATAACATGATCAGGATTCACGATGGTAACATCACCATCATGTGTGATATCTGCTGCTGTAACAGGGCCTGTGCCGGACTTGCTTAATGTAAGCAAAGCCTCGTCTTTACCCTCGATGGTCACTGCTAATCCCTTAAGATTAAGCAATATCTCAAGGATATCTTCTTGTACGCCTTCCTTACTGCTGTATTCATGCAGTACGCCGTCAATTTCGACTTCAGTAACTGCACAGCCAGGCATAGACGACAATAGGATGCGACGCAACGCGTTACCTAAGGTATGGCCAAAACCACGTTCTAGTGGCTCTAGTGTAACTTTGGCGCGAGTTGAATTAACCTGCTCAATATCAACGAGACGCGGTTTAAGAAATTCTGTAACAGAACCCTGCATTGTGTCCTCTCTTGTTTGTTAGCTTTACTTAGAGTAAAGCTCGACGATCAGCTGTTCGTTAATATCCGCAGACAAATCGCTACGTTCTGGAACGCGCTTGAAAGCACCTTCCATTTTCGCATTGTCGACTTCTACCCATGTAGGCTTTTCGCGTTGACCAGCCACTTCTAAAGCCGCTTTAATACGAGCTTGAGTACGTGACTTTTCACGGATGCTTACAACATCATTCGCAGACACTTTGAATGACGGAATGTTAACAACACGACCGTTAACCATAACAGATTTATGGCTTACTAGCTGACGTGATTCTGCACGAGTAGAACCGAAACCCATACGATAAACGACGTTATCTAGGCGGACTTCTAAAAGTTGCAACAGGTTTTCACCAGTATTGCCTTTTAGACGTGCAGCTTCTTTGTAGTAGTTACGGAATTGCTTTTCTAGCACACCATAAATACGACGAACTTTTTGTTTCTCGCGTAACTGAATACCATACTCAGACAAACGTGGCTTACGTGCGCCATGTTGTCCAGGTGCAGTTTCTAGCTTACACTTCGAATCGATTGCTCTCACACCGCTTTTTAGGAAAAGGTCTGTACCTTCTCTGCGGCTGAGCTTGAGCTTGGGACCCAAGTATCTTGCCATGATCTTTCTCCAACTATCCTATATACGCAGTGTTATACACGACGCTTTTTAGGTGGACGACAGCCATTATGAGGGATAGGCGTCACATCGGTAATGTTGGTAATTTTATAACCAACAGCGTTCAGCGCACGAATGGCTGATTCACGACCTGGACCAGGACCCTTCACGAAAACTTCAAGGTTTTTAACACCGTAGTCTTGAGCAGCAATACCTGCACGCTCAGCAGCAACCTGCGCAGCGAATGGTGTTGATTTACGTGAACCACGGAAACCAGAACCACCTGAGGTAGCCCATGACAACGCATTACCTTGACGATCCGTAATGGTGACAATTGTGTTGTTGAAAGACGCATGGATATGAGCCATGCCATCTGCAACCTGTTTACGTACGCGCTTACGCGGAGAACGTGACGGAACTTTAGCCATTTTGGTTTACCTTCCCGTTACTTTCTTATTGGCTTACGTGGACCTTTACGCGTACGCGCATTGGTCTTAGTACGTTGCCCACGAAGGGGCAGGCTACGACGATGGCGGAGACCACGATAACAACCAAGATCCATAAGACGCTTGATGTTCATTGAAATCTCACGACGCAAGTCACCTTCTACAGTGTATTTGGCGACTTCTTCGCGTAGGATATCTATTTGAGCTTCGCTCAATTCCTTGATCTTAGCATCTTCAGCAATTGAAGTAGATGCGCAGATTGCTCTAGCGCGTGTACGTCCAATACCAAAAATAGCAGTCAACGCAATGACTGTATGCTTTTGATCAGGAATGTTAATGCCAGCGATACGGGCCACTATGCACTCCTTAAAGTTAAAGGCCATCTGCGAAAAGCCCGAAAGGATACTCGACAGACGACAGATTTGCAAACAATATTTTGGTCAGCCCATTATTGAGCTGACCAAACTTCTTTCTTAGCCTTGACGCTGTTTGTGTTTTGGTTCAACACATATAACGCGTACAACACCACTACGCTTGACGATCTTGCAATTACGGCAGATCTTCTTCACGGAAGCTCGAACTTTCATTTCATCACTCCGTAAAAGCAATCTTATTTTCCAAAGCGGTCTAAATTGGCTTTGTTAACAAGATTAGCTTTCTTCATCACAGACTCATATTGATGGGACATCATATGGGTCTGAACCTGAGCCATGAAGTCCATGATTACGACTACTATAATTAGTAGCGAAGTACCGCCAAAATAGAACTGTACTTTCCACGCAATTAACATGAACTCCGGAATTAAGCAGATAAAGGTAATATACAACGCACCCGCTAAGGTTAAACGTGTCATTACTTTATCAATGTAACGCGAAGTCTGTTCTCCGGGACGGATCCCAGGAATGAATGCACCACTCTTTTTCAAGTTATCTGCTGTTTCACGAGGGTTAAAAACCAACGCAGTATAGAAGAAACAGAAAAAGATGATTGCTGTCGCATACAATAATGAATACAGCGGTTGTCCTGGTGACACAGCTAAAGCGAAATCGCTTAACCATGACATAGACTCATTTTGTCCAAACCACTGAGCCAGTGTACCTGGAAACAAAATAATGCTGGAAGCAAAGATTGGTGGAATCACACCTGCCATATTTATTTTTAATGGTAAATGTGTGCTTTGCGCTGCAAAGACCTTACGGCCTTGTTGACGTTTAGCGTAGTTAACGACGATACGACGTTGACCACGTTCCACAAATACCACTAAATAAGTTACAGCAAATACAATCACTGCGAGCAACAGTAGTACTAATACATTCATGTCACCTTGACGCGCCTGCTCAGCCGTTGAGCCGATGGCCGATGGTAGACCAGCAACAATACCTGCGAAAATTAAAATCGAGATACCATTACCAATACCACGTTCGGTAATTTGCTCACCTAGCCACATAAGGAACATTGTTCCTGTTACTAAGCTCACAACTGCAACAAAGTAGAAACCAAATCCGGGATTGGCCACAAGACCAGGCATCAGATTTGGTAAACCCGTTGCAATACCGACAGATTGCAGCGTACCCAACACGAGTGTGCCATATCTAGTATATTGACTGATTTTCTTACGTCCTGATTCGCCTTCCTTTTTCAATTCAGCGAGTGCAGGATGCACAACAGTCAATAACTGCATAATGATAGATGCCGAAATATACGGCATAATACCCAATGCGAAGATAGAAGCACGCTCTAAGGCACCACCCGAGAACATGTTAAACATGCCAAGGATGGTATCTTTTTGCTGAGCAAATAGCTCTGCCAATACAGCTGCGTCAATACCAGGAATTGGCACGAACGAACCGGCTCTAAAGACGATAATCGCACCAATCACGAACAGAAGACGAGTTTTCAGTTCAGATAAACCGCCTTTCGCGCTTTTTAAATCAAGTCCTGGTTTTGCCATCGACGTATTATTCCTCGATCTTGCCACCGGCAGCTTCAATAGCTGCACGAGCACCTTTGGTTACCTTGAGACCTTTTACAGTCACTGGGCGGTCAATGGTACCTGAAAGAACGATTTTCGCAAACTGGATGTTGCGAGTAATAACGTTCGCATCTTTCAGTGCATTCAAATCGACAACATCACCGTTAACTTTTGCTAGTTCGAGTAAACGAACTTCAGCTGTTACCAAAGCGCGACGCGAAGTAAAGCCAAACTTAGGTAAACGAATCTTAAGTGGCATTTGACCACCTTCGAAACCGACGCGAACACCGCCGCCTGAACGAGACTTCTGACCTTTATGGCCACGTCCCGCTGTTTTACCTAAACCTGAACCGATACCACGGCCTACACGCTTAGGAGCAGATTTAGAACCTGCTGCTGGAGATAGAGTATTTAGACGCATTATCCTAATTCCTCCACCGAAACCATGTAGTACACCTTGTTAATCATACCGCGAACTGAAGGTGTATCTTCAACTTCAACAGTGTGATTAATGCGGCGTAGGCCTAAACCGGTTAAGGTTGCACGGTGTTTTGGTAAACGACCAATGCTGCTTTTAGTCTGTGTGACTTTTAAAGTTTTAGTAGCCATGGTGCATTACCCCCGAATCTCATCAACATTCAGGCCACGTTTTGCTGCGATTTGAGCTGGTGACTTCATGTGCACCAACGCATCGACAGTTGCGCGAACGATGTTGATCGGGTTAGTAGAACCGTATGCTTTTGACAGAACGTTATGAACGCCTGCTACTTCCAATACGGCACGCATTGCGCCACCGGCAATAATACCGGTACCCTGTGATGCTGGTTGCATATAAACTTTTGAACCAGTATGGCGACCTTTAACTGGGTGATGCAAAGTACCTGCATTCAACTCCACTGTTACCATATTACGACGGGCTTTTTCCATTGCTTTTTGAATAGCAGCTGGAACTTCACGCGCTTTACCATAGCCATAGCCAATCTTACCGTTACCGTCACCCACTACTGTTAGTGCTGTGAAGCTAAAGATACGACCGCCCTTAACTACTTTAGAAACACGATTAACTGCAATCAATTTCTCTTGCAGATCGTCTTTTTGCTGAGCTTCTAATTTAGCCATTTTTATAACCCCTTAGAACTTCAGGCCAGCTTCACGAGCGGCATCTGCTAGTGCAGCTACACGACCATGATACTTGAAACCAGAACGGTCGAACGCAACTGTTGCTACGCCCTTCTCGATCGCACGCTCAGCAACAATTTTACCTACTGCTTTAGCCGCATCAACGTTACCGGTACTCTTTAGTAGCTCTTTAACCGCTTTTTCAACGGTTGAAGCAACTGCCAACACCTGAGCTTCAGGATTGATCACCTGAGCATAAATGTGACGCGGTGTACGATGTACAACCAGACGATTCACGCCCAGCTCTTGGATCTTCTTACGTGCACGTAACGCGCGACGTAAGCGAGATGTTTTCTTATCCATATCGCGTTACCTACTTCTTCTTAGCCTCTTTACGGCGTACTATTTCGTCATCATAACGAACACCTTTGCCTTTATAAGGCTCTGGTGGACGATATCCGCGAATTTCAGCAGCAACCTGACCAACAACTTGTTTATCAACGCCCGAAAGCACGATTTCAGTTTGGCTAGGACACTCTGCAGTAACGCCTGCGGGCAGTTTGTGTACTAATGGATGTGAGAAACCTAATGTTAAATCTAAGTCACTACCAGCAATCTTTGCACGGTAACCTACACCAACTAATTTAAGTTTTTTCACAAAACCTTGAGATACACCAACAACCATGTTGTTTACTAGTGCACGTGCAGTACCAGCCTGAGCCCAAGCGTTAGAAACGCCATCGACAGGAAGAAACTTTACTTGTGCATCTTCGATAACAACATTTACCGCATTGTTGATTACTCGAGTCAGACTTCCTTTACTGCCTTTAACAGTTAAGGTCTGTTCGTTTAAAGTCACCTCTACGCCAGCAGGAACAGTGACTGGTGCTTTTGCAACACGAGACATTTCTAGCTCCTTACGCTACGTAGCAGATAACCTCGCCACCCGTGCCATTTTGGCGGGCGGCGCGATCAGTCATCAAGCCTTGAGAAGTGGACACAATTGCGATACCCAGACCGCCCATCACCTTTGGTAACTCGTCTTTACCTTTGTAAATACGAAGACCAGGGCGACTTACACGCTGGATAGTCTCAACGACTGGTTTGCCTTGAAAATACTTTAACGTAATTTCTAATTCAGGCTTAGCTTCATCTGCTACGGCGTATTCAGTAATGAAACCTTCATCTTTAAGTAATTTCGCAATTGCTACTTTTAACTTAGCTGAAGGCATCTTAACAGATACGTGGTTAGCAGCTTGGCCGTTACGAATACGGGTTAACATATCCGCAATAGGATCTTGCATGCTCATATTAGCTTACTCCGTGACAAGTGCTTACCAGCTGGCCTTACGCAGACCAGGAACTTCACCACGCATGGTTGCTTCACGTAATTTAATACGGCTTAAGCCGAATTTACGTAGAAAACCATGTGGGCGACCAGTTTGATTACAGCGGTTGCGTTGACGCGCAGCGCTAGAATCACGTGGTAGAGCTTGTAACTTAAGTACGGCATCCCAGCGATCTTCTTCAGAAGTTGCAGGGCTGCTGATTATAGCCTTAAGTGCTAAACGCTTTTCAGCATATTTAGCTACGAGCTGCGCACGTTTTGCTTCACGTGCTTTCATAGATGTTTTTGCCATTATGCTACCCTTATTTCTTGAATGGGAAGTTAAAAGCGTCTAACAAAGCACGACCTTCTTCATCATTCTTCGCAGTAGTAGTGATAACAATATCCATACCACGAATTTTATCGATTTTATCATAATCGATTTCTGGGAAGATGATCTGCTCACGCACGCCCATTGCGTAATTACCACGGCCATCAAACGCTTTAGCGCTTAAGCCTCGGAAATCACGAATACGTGGTATTGCAATGTCAACTAAACGCTCTAAAAATTCCCACATACGCTCACCGCGTAGGGTAACTTTACAGCCAATAGGGTAGCCTTCACGGATTTTAAAACCAGCAACTGATTTACGAGCAACAGTTACAATTGGCTTCTGGCCAGCGATTGCAGTCATGTCACGGAGCGCATGCTCCATAACTTTCTTATCTGCAACAGCTTCGCCCACACCCATGTTTAGGGTGATTTTTTCAATCCGAGGGACTTGCATGACACTGCTGTAGCCGAACTTTTTAGCTAGTTCAGCAACTACAGTCTCTTGATATTTATCATGCAGTTTCGCCATCGTTTACTCCAAATTACTTAACGAGTTCGCTGTTCGATTTAAAGAAACGGACTTTTTTGCCGTCTTCAAATCGGAAACCAACACGATCTGCCTTGCCTGTGGCTTGGTTAAAGATCGCAACGTTTGATGCTTGCATCGGTGCTTCTTTCTCGATAACGCCACCAGTCACACCCAATTGAGGGTTAGGTTTCTGGTGCTTTTTAACAAGATTAAAGCCTTCAACAATTAACTTACCAGTAGGTAGAACTTGAGAAACCTTACCGCGGCTACCCTTGTCTTTACCTGCTAATATAATTACTTCGTCTTCACGACGGATTTTAGCTGCCATTTGAAGCTCCTTACAGTACTTCTGGTGCCAGCGAGACAATTTTCATGAATTTATCATTACGCAATTCACGTGTCACTGGGCCAAAGATACGAGTACCAATCGGTGCAAGGTTTGCGTTAAGCAATACCGCTGCATTCCGATCGAAGCGAATGACAGAACCGTCTGGACGACGTACGCCTTTCTTAGTACGGACTACCACCGCGTTATATACATCACCTTTCTTCGCTTTAGCGCGAGGAATCGCTTCTTTAACAGAAACTTTGATAATGTCGCCGATACCGGCATAACGACGATGAGAGCCACCCAAGACCTTAATACACTGAACTCTGCGTGCGCCGCTGTTACATGCGACGTCTAGAGTCGATTGCATTTGGATCATTTCAAGTGCTCCGCTATCGTTACTACACAATCCCACTATGGGAGTATATTTGAACCAAATTCAAGTAATAATTTACTCAAAATTGGCGCGCAAGTATAACACACATTTTTGGAATGCATAGCAAAAAAAACAAACGGCCCCAAATACTGGGGCCGTTTACGTTAACCTAATCGAGATTAGGCTTTTGTTACTACTTCAGCTAGTGTCCAAGACTTAGTCTTAGATAGAGGACGACACTGGCTAATAGCCACGAAATCCCCTTCATTACACTGATTAGTTTCGTCATGTGCATGGATCTTAGTTGTACGCTTAATGTACTTCCCATAAATAGGATGTTTCACTTGGCGCTCAATAGCAACAGTAATAGACTTATCCATTTTGTTGCTAATTACTTTACCTTGCAAAGTACGGGCTTTATCAGACATTACACACCTGCCTTAGAAGTAATAATGGTCTTAACACGTGCAATGTTACGACGCACTAGTTTCAACTGATTCGTTTGAGTCAACTGACCAGTAGCGTGTTGCATACGCAGGTTAAACTGCTCACGCAGCAGACCAAGTAATTCAGCGTTAAGTTCTTCAACGCTCTTTTCTCTTAGTTCGCTCGCTTTCATTACATCACCGTCTTAGTTACGAAGGTAGTCTTCAGAGGAAGTTTGGCAGAAGCCAAAGCGAAGGCTTCACGAGCCAACGACTCAGGAACACCATCCATCTCGTAAAGAACCTTACCAGGTTGAATCTGACATACCCAGTATTCAACGTTACCTTTACCTTTACCCATACGCACTTCAAGAGGCTTAGAGGTAATTGGCTTGTCAGGGAAAACTCGAATCCAAATTTGTCCTTGACGTTTAACATGACGTGTCATGGCACGACGTGCAGATTCAATTTGACGTGCAGTTAAACGGCCACGGCCGACTGCTTTCAAACCGAAAGTACCAAAGCTAACTTCAGTACCGTTCGCTAGACCACGGTTGCGGCCCTTGAACATCTTGCGAAACTTCATACGTTTAGGTTGCAGCATAAAAGTTTCTCCTATTTACCACGAGGCTTACGCTTAGGTTGCTGCTTAGGCTCTTCAATAGCAGGTACTAAACCGTCTAGAACTTCGCCTTTGAAGATCCAAACTTTAATACCAATCACACCGTATTGAGTGTGACTTTCTGCGGTTGAATAGTCGATATCAGCACGCAAAGTATGCAAAGGTACACGACCTTCACGATACCATTCTGCACGCGCAATTTCAGCGCCGCCTAAACGGCCGCTCACTTGAACTTTGATACCTTGAGCACCAATGCGCATTGCGTTTTGTACTGCGCGCTTCATAGCACGACGGAACATAACACGACGCTCTAACTGCTGAGCAATAGAGTCAGCAACGAGCTTAGCGTCTAATTCAGGCTTACGGATCTCAGCGATGTTGATTTGAGCAGTAGTACCAGTGATTTTAGACACATAGGCACGTAATACTTCAACGTCTTCACCTTTCTTACCAATCACAATACCTGGACGGGCAGTGTGAATAGTAACGCGGATGCTTTTCGCTGGGCGTTCAATAACAATCTTAGATACTGATGCGGCTTTTAACTTTTCAGTTAAATATTGACGCACTTCCCAGTCGCTGTTCAGATTATTTGCATAGTCTGACTTATCTGCGTACCAGGTAGAGATCCAAGGCTTAGTGATACCCAGACGGATACCATTAGGATGTACTTTCTGTCCCATTGCTCTCTTCTCCTAGCGATCTGCTACAACCACAGTGATGTGACTGGTACGCTTCATGATACGATCAGCGCGGCCTTTAGCACGTGGCATGATACGCTTCATTGTTGGGCCTTCATCTACGAAGACGGCTCCAACTTTAAGCTCATCAATGTCAGCACCTTCGTTGTGTTCGGCGTTTGCGATAGCTGAGTCAAGTACTTTTTTTACTAGTACGGCGGCTTTCTTGGGGCTGAATGTCAAAATCTCGAGTGCCTTAGAAACAGGCAATCCGCGAATTTGATCAGCAACTAGACGGGCCTTCTGCGCAGACGTACGAGCAAAACGATGTTTAGCTAAAACTTCCATCTTATTCCTCCCGTATTAACGCTTCTTCGCTTTCTTATCTGCAGCATGGCCGCGATAAGTGCGAGTTGGTGAAAATTCACCAAGCTTGTGGCCGATCATTTCGTCAGTTACGAACACAGGTACGTGCTGACGACCATTATGGACAGCGATGGTCAACCCAATCATATTAGGGATGATCATTGAGCGACGAGACCAAGTCTTAATTGGCTTTTTATCTCCCGCTTCCATCGCTTTCTCTACCTTCTTCAGCAAGTGCAGGTCAATGAAGGGACCTTTCTTGAGAGAACGTGGCATGGCGAATCCTCTTACTATTTATTACGACGACGTACGATGTACTTATCAGTGCGCTTGTTGCTACGAGTTTTATAACCCTTAGTCGGCACACCCCATGGACTCACTGGATGACGTCCACCAGAAGTACGGCCTTCACCACCACCATGTGGATGGTCTACTGGGTTCATTGCAACACCTCGAACTGTAGGGCGTACGCCTCTCCAGCGCTTAGCACCTGCTTTGCCTAACTGGCGTAGCATGTGCTCGGCATTACCAACTTCACCAAATGTCGCGCGGCAATCTACTGGAACTTTACGCATTTCGCCAGAGCGAAGACGTAGAGTTGCATAAGCACCATCACGAGCAACAACTTGTACATAAGCACCAGCTGAACGTGCGATTTGAGCGCCTTTACCAGGCTTCATTTCGACAGCGTGTACAACACTACCTACTGGAATGTTGCGTAACGGTCTAGCGTTACCAGTCTTGATTTCTGCATCCAAGCCAGATTGGATTGGGTCGCCAGCTTTCATGCCTTTTGCAGCAAGAATATAACGACGCTCACCATCTGCATACAGTACTAGCGCGATGTGCGCTGTACGGTTTGGATCGTATTCAAGACGTTCAACTTTCGCAGGGATACCATCTTTGTTGCGTTTGAAGTCAACAATACGATAGTGCTGCTTATGTCCACCACCTACGTGGCGTACAGTGATACGGCCAGTATTATTACGGCCACCACTTTTAGTTTTTTTCGCCAACAGGCCAGCAAAAGGTTTACCCTTATGCAGGTCCGTATTCACCACTTTAACTACGTGGCGACGACCTGGAGAGGTTGGCTTACACTTAATAACTGCCATGATAATTCTCCTTTGCTTATTCAGCGCCGCCGACGAAATCGATTTCAGCACCAGCAGCTAAAGTAACATAAGCTTTTTTCCAATCGATACGACGACCTACACGGCCACCGGTACGCTTGGTTTTGCCTTTATTAACTAAAGTGCGAACAGAATCAACTTCAACTTCAAATAGCTTCGCTACTGCAGCTTTAATCTCTGCTTTAGTTGCATCGATGGCTACGCGGAAAACTACAGTGTTGTTTTTCTCAGCAAGCACAGTACTCTTTTCAGAGATATGTGGACCAAGAATAACTTTTAGCAAACGTTCTTCGCGGATCATGCTAGCATCTCCTCGATTTGCTTCACTGCATCAGCAGTAACAAGAACAGTGTTGAACGCAATTAGACTAACTGGGTCAAGACCCGCTACGTCACGCACGTCAACTTTGTATAAGTTGCGAGCTGCTAAGAATAAATTCTCATCAACTTCAGCTGTAACAATTAGAACATCTTCTAAGTTCATTGCTTTTAATTTAGCTTTCAGCTCTTTAGTTTTAGGAGCTTCAACACCAAACGATTCAACAACAACTAGACGCTCTTGACGTACCAATTCAGAGAATATGCTCTTTAGAGCACCACGGTACATCTTCTTGTTAACTTTTTGGCTGTGATCTTGTGTTTTAGCAGCGAATGTTACGCCACCGCCACGCCAGATTGGGCCTTTAACACTACCGGCACGAGCGCGGCCTGTGCCTTTCTGGCGCCAAGGCTTTTTGCCTGAGCCAGTTACTTCCGCACGAGTCTTTTGAGCACGAGTGCCCTGACGCGCGTTTGCAGCATATGCTACAACTACCTGATGAACCAATGCCTCGTTAAAGTCACGGCCGAAGGTAGTTTCGGAAACTTCAAGAGCGCTCTGGGCGTCTTTCAATACCAATTCCATTACTATCTCCTCAGACCTTAAGCTTTAACTGCTGGCTTGATAATCAAGTCACCATTGGTAGCGCCTGGAACTGCGCCGCGTACTAACAACAAGTTACGCTCTGCATCAACACGTACTACGTGTAGATTTTGAGTTGTTACTTGCTCAGCACCCATATGGCCTGACATTTTCTTGCCTTTGAATACACGACCAGGCGTTTGGTTCTGACCGATAGAACCATTCGAACGGTGTGCCAAAGAGTTACCATGTGTCATATCTTGAGTACGGAAGTTCCAACGCTTAACGCCGCCTTGGAAACCTTTACCCTTTGATTGACCAGTAACATCTACTTTCACTGTCTCAGCGAAAATATCAACATTAATTTCAGCACCAACTTCAATGCCTTCGCCTTCACCATCTGCTAAACGCATTTCCCACAAACCACGACCAGCTTCTACGCCGCCCTTGGCAAAGTGACCTGCTTCTGCTTTAGTGATGCGATTGGCTTTTTTGGTACCAGTAGTCACTTGAAGTGCACGATAACCGTCTGTTTCTAAAGTTTTCACTTGAGTAACGCGGTTGCCTGCAATCTCGATTACTGTTACAGGGATTGACGTACCATCTTCAGTGAAGATGCGAGTCATACCCACTTTACGACCAATAAGACCGATAGCCATCTCTCAAACCTCTTCTAAGGATCTCAATTAACCTAAGCTAATCTGAACGTCGACACCAGCCGCAAGATCTAAACGCATTAATGCGTCTACAGTCTTTTCTGTTGGCTCTACGATGTCAACTAAACGCTTGTGGGTACGAATTTCGTACTGATCACGAGCATCTTTATTAACGTGCGGAGAGATCAAAACGGTATAACGCTCTTTGCGAGTAGGTAGTGGAATTGGACCACGAACCTGCGCGCCTGTACGCTTAGCAGTTTCAACGATTTCCGCTGTAGACTGATCAATTAAACGATGATCAAAGCCTTTCAAGCGGATACGGATTCTTTGGTTCTGCATTGACCAGAGCTCCTAAAATGGACATATAAAAAATCACCCTCTAGCTTCTTCCTAATGGAAAAGCAGAGCGAGATGATTTAACCGTTCGACTCCCAATCGGAGTCGCTGTGAAAATGAGTAACCTACTTGGTTAAACATTATAATTTACGCTGCACTAGTCAGCGAGTGGGCAATTATACAGATCTTCTTTCTAAGATCAAGCCCATTGTGTAAATAGTCTTCTAAAAGTCTTCTTACAATCAACTGCCGCGCATTTTACACATTTTATGTGTTAATGCTACTAATGATTGCTACTTTTTGGAAATAAAAAAGGAAGCCTAAGCTTCCTTTTTCAGTGTTCACTAAACTCGCTATTACGCGATAATTTTAGCTACAACACCTGCACCAACTGTACGGCCACCTTCACGGATAGCGAAACGTAAACCGTCGTCCATCGCGATTGGGTAAATCAGAGTAACGACCATCTTGATGTTATCACCAGGCATAACCATTTCTACGCCTTCTGGTAACTCAATTGTGCCTGTTACGTCTGTTGTACGGAAGAAGAACTGTGGACGGTAGCCTTTGAAGAATGGAGTATGACGTCCGCCTTCTTCTTTTGACAACACGTAAACTTCTGATTCGAAAGTTGTGTGTGGGTTAATTGAACCAGGCTTAGCTAGTACTTGACCACGTTCTACGTCATCACGCTTAGTACCACGTAATAACACACCACAGTTTTCGCCAGCACGACCTTC
>NZ_JBEOPM010000041.1:0-26128 GCF_040310165.1 Shewanella sp. AC91-MNA-CIBAN-0169 | reverse complement strand
TATCGCCGATGGTAGTTTGGGGTCTCCCCATGCGAGAGTAGGTCATTTCCAGGCGCCTAATTGACTCGAAAGAGTAGTGATAAGCCCGTTACTAACGTAACGGGCTTTTTTACGTCTGCAATTTATAGTGTAGAGTTTGTTATTGGCCAAAACATGACAGCAGTTTGTCGAATATGCCCATGTGTGAGTAGGTCATTTCCAGGGGCCTGATGGACTTGCAATAGTCGCGAAACAGCCCGCTATAATGTAGCGGGCTTTTTTGTGTCCAAAATTTGAGAGTATGGTGGTTGATAGCATCCATCATAGTGCAAACGATATACACACGCATCACCTTCGGGGATAATCAAGAATTGATCTGGTCAATTAAATTTGCACTCCAAACCGGGGCACGTGTTTAGGCTGCCATTTCGGCTATTGATATAGTCATATAGTCGTTATAACTATGACCACTTTTTTATCGACTTAACGTTTTAAAATGACTAAGCAACGGTTAATTACGGCGCTATGTAATGCTCAAATGAATATTGATAGAGAAGGAGTATTTGTGAATTTTTTCAAGGCAGGAAAATATCTGTTTTAAGGCCATTACTTTATTAGCAATGGACTTATTTTTTAGATCGGTATTTAAATGGGGAGGGACAATTTCAGAGTTCAGCTAATATCTTTTCTACGATAGGCTGATTGGCTTCTGGGAAGTTGTATTCTGCAATACTATGTATCGGCACCCATTCAATTTGTTGCTGCTCCATACCTTTCGCTTGGTTTGAAAATTCAGTAATTAAATGAATATCAAGTCTGACGTGTTTATCTGGATAATCATGACTGATGTCCATGAAGGGAGTTGAATTAGCTACATCAAGATTAACTTCCTCTTTGAGTTCTCTAATTAACGCTTCAGTAACCGTTTCATTAATTTCTACCTTACCGCCTGGGAATTCCCACTTTCCACCTTGATGAAGGTGTCCGAGCCTTTTAGCCAGTAAAATGTGCCTATCTTGATTAATGATGACACCAACAGCGACATGAATTCTTTTTTGCATGTTTGCCCCTTTATAATTTGAACTTATTGTTTAAAGAAGTCACCTTCATCAAAACCAGCATCATCCAACAGATCTAGGTCTATATCGTGCTTAACCGGAATAGCATGCTTCTCACTAGCCCAGTCGCCAAGATCGATCAATTTACAGCGTTCGCTGCAAAAAGGTTTAAATAGGGATTCGTCTTTCCATTCAACTTTGGTTCTGCAAATTGGGCAGTTTACTACTGTTAAAGGCATAATCATTCTTGGTTATTTATATTACTAGTGATGTTAAAGTGTTTATGTGCAGGTTGCTAGTGAGAACTCAACAGTTTCACTGGTATGACGATGTAAATCGAAATCTACAAAATGAATGGCATAACGATTTCGATTGCCGCTGATGGTAGGATAACAGTTTTGATTGGAATTTATTTGTACTCGAATTAATGACAGAGGTTGAACTGAGTTACCTTGGTAGAAACCCACTGGAGCTTGGCATAAACCAAAATCTGCTGTCGTTCGAATCAGTTCCAGAAGTAATGTGATCGGGGCGAGTAGAGGCTGGTATTGAATAAGCCAACTTTTGATATCTTGCTGTCGATGTTGCCAGTCTTTGCCAAGCCAAAAGTGCAGCTGTGGAAAGTCGAAATTACAGTATGCGCCAGTCATGTTGAAGCGCTGTCGTAATGCAGAGATAAATTTGTCTTGTTTAAGGCTACAGCCAATTCTTTCTTGTGCTTGCAGTGGTAATTTTAGCGCGATAAGTCTTTGGGTGAGTTGATCCACTTGAGCATTATCTACATTTGAGTGGGCACGCCAATGAGAAATTATCTGAATCTGTTTTTCAATATCTTTTAAAATATCGGTGCGATAATCACATCGTTCAGTTAGTTCGGCAAGAGCAAATAAAGGGCTAAAACATTGATGTTGGTTATCTTGTTCGGCATGCTGTTGCAACTGTAGGGCAAGGTTTTCTATACGTAAATAACTGCGTATTTTTTCATTTAATGGTTGTTCATAAATTAAATCAGTCATTGACGTTAGTTTCTAAATCGGCTGCCTGTTGTAAGTATTGTTGATGCAGACGAAGTACTTGACTGCGCAACAGCTCATATTCTCCTTGATTATCAATAATGTTATCAGCTTTAGCAAGTCGTTGCTCTCGAGTCATTTGACTCGCCAGAATATGCTCTACTTGTTCTTTACTGACACCATCACGTTGCATCGTCCTTGAAATCTGTAACTCTGGTGCTATATCTACAACCAAAGTAGTATTAACTAAACTATCTAAATGATTCTCAAATAGCAAGGGTACTACCATTATTACATATGCAGAAACCGATGCTTGCACTTGGTTGAGCATCTTTTGGCGGATCATTGGATGGAGTAAATTATTAAGCCATAAACGTTGTTGAGGATTATCGAATACCTTTGCTCGTAGAGCTGCTCTATCAAGGCTACCATCGGTTAATAGCAGTGACTGACCAAAGTGTTGCACTATTGCTTTGAGTCCATCAGAACCTATTGATACCACCTCTCGGGCAATAACATCGGCATCCACTAAGTCTATGCCATATTCTGCAAATAAGTTAGCCACGGTGGTTTTACCACTGGCTATGCCGCCTGTTAACCCTACAACATACTTGTTTAATCTCATAACGTACTAAGATACCAATTAAGAATCTCATGTCCCCATACTAACGCTATCCAGCCTGCAGCAGCAATATAAGGACCAAAAGGGATTGGGTTACCTTTATTAAGTTGTTTAGTCATAATCATGGTTATACCCACTACAGCACCTACGAGTGAAGACAGTAAGATAATTAATGGCAGCATTTGCCAGCCTAACCAAGCACCGAAAACGGCTAATAGTTTAAAGTCACCGTATCCCATGCCTTCTTTGCCAGTGACTAATTTAAATAACCAGAATACCGACCATAAACTTAAATACCCTGCAGCAGCGCCAATAATAGCGTCTTCAGGACTGGTATAAATGCCTTTAAGGTTAATGATTAATCCTAACCACAGGATTGGTAACGTGAGTTGGTCTGGTAACAGCATTTCATCCAAATCGATGCCTGTTAACGCCACTAACACAAACGTTAAAATACTGGCATACACAAATTGCCATGTAGGGCCAAAATGCCAGGCTAATGCGGCAACTAATACACCGGTTAACAGTTCAATAATGGGATAGCGACTTGAAATGCTGGTTTTGCAATCGGCACATTTACCCTTAAGCATCATCCAACCTAATATTGGTAGATTATGCCAAGGCTTTATATTGGCTTTGCATTTAGGGCAGGCAGAACCTGGCACTACCAGATTGTACTTTTTCGGAAAGGGATCAATGGCTTTCTGTAAACGCTCACTGCCTACTTGTTTAACTATGTCAGGATGATATTCGTTGAGATAAAAGTTACATTCGCTTTGCCATTCACGTTTCATCATCACCGGTAAACGGTGGATCACGACGTTGAGAAAGCTGCCAATGGTGGCAGCAAAAATAAAGCTAATCGCAACAAAGACCCAAGGGTATTGAGTCATTGTTGTTATAAAAGTTGTGATAAATTCAGTCATTTTTTCTTTTTATTTTGAGAGTTATTTAATATGTATTAAACGATATTACCCATTTGGAAGATAGGTAAATACATACCGATAATAAGGCCACCGACTAAAGTCCCTATTACCACCATCATGATTGGTTCAATTAAGCTTGATAGACCATCTACCGCATCATCAACTTGCATTTCGTATATGTTCGCGACTTTATTAAGCATTTCATCTAAGCCGCCGGATTCTTCACCAATCATGACCATTTGAATCAGCATATCTGGGAATAAACCTGTGGTGCGCATAGCGACATTCATTTGCATACCCGCCATCACTTCCTGGCGGACTTTTAACAGTGCTTTACGATAAACGAAGTTACCAGATGCGCCAGCGGCAGACTCTAAACCATCTATTAATGGCACTCCAGCGGCAAAGGTGGTTGATAAGGTACGGGCAAAACGTGACATAGCTGCTTTGTGGAGAATATCACCAATCGCAGGTATTTTTAGAACTAATACATCGATTCTGTCGCGAAAACTTTGGGAGGTTCGATGTGCTCGTTTAAACAGCCAGATGCTGATAATAATAGCTAGTACAAAGAAATACCAAGATGCTTGTAACCAGCGTGAAATCCCGATAATAAGTTGAGTAAATGCTGGCAGTTCAGCCCCGAAGCCACTAAAAATATCCTCAAATTGGGGTACTACAAATAATAACAGGAGTGATGTTACTAAGATCGCAACTACCACTACCGCCGCTGGATAAAACATGGCTTTTTTTATTTTTGATTTTAGCTGTTCGGCTTTTTCTCTATATATTGCTATGCGATCAAATACCGCATCGAGTGAGCCTGAGTGCTCGCCAGCTGCAACCAAATCGACATATAAATCGTCAAAATAGCGTCGGTGCGGTCTTAATGCATCAGAAAGCGGAATACCTGATTGGACATCGGATAAAATCGTTCCGAGTAATTCTCGAACTTTAGCTTTTTCATGGCCGCGACCTAGAAGCTCTAGGGTTGTGACTAAAGGGACACCAGCAGCAAGCATAGTGGCAATTTGGCGGGTGATCATCGCAATATCCATTGCGGTAATGCTTTTTTCAGACTTAAATAAAGGTGCTGACTTTTTACGAACTCCTTTAGGAGTAACACCTTGAGCTTTTAGCACACTGCGAATTTCAGCAATCGTGGAACCTTTCAACTCACCAGAAGTACGTTGGCCATCACGATTCACGCCCTTCCATTGGTAAGTAAACACTTTTGGTTGGTGCTTAGTTGTTTTCTTCGCCTTAGCCTTTCTTTTTACTGTTGCTGTGGCCATTTAGCCAATCCTTTTATTATTTCGTTTCATCCACGTTAAATCTTTATTGTTAATAGATAATAATTAATTACATAGTTTATTTGCTACAACTGATTTTACAAGTAGATGTCTTAAAAGCTAGTGACACGGTTAATTTCAGCAATACTGGTTACGCCGTGGATGACTTTAAGCAGCCCAGATTGACGTAAATCGCGCATTCCTTGCTGCTTGGCTAGGGTGGCTATTTGGAGTGAGTTGCCGCCTTCCATAATCGTTCGCGCTATTTCATCGCTCATTTTCATTACTTCGTATATGCCGACTCGGCCTTTATAACCACCTGAGCATAGCTCGCAGCCAACCGGTTTAAATACCGTAAAACCTTTTGCGATATTGGCTTCACTAAAGCCTAAGCGTTGCATTTCAACAACAGGAATTGTCTCTTCGTGTTTACATGCTGGGCATAAACGTCTAGCTAGTCGTTGGGCAATAATTAAATTGACTGAGCTGGCAATATTGTAGCCGGGCACACCCATGTTTATTAAGCGGGTTAAGGTTTCTGCAGCCGAGTTGGTATGCAGTGTCGATAACACTAAGTGACCGGTTTGGGCTGCTTTAATGGCAATTTCGGCGGTTTCTAAATCGCGAATTTCTCCGACCATCACCACATCGGGATCTTGACGTAAGAATGAACGTAGAGCAGAAGCGAAGGTTAAACCGGCTTTTAAATTAATGTGGACCTGATTAACACCTTCGAGGTTTATTTCAACAGGATCTTCGGCGGTAGAAATATTACGCTCTTCTGTATTAAGAATATTGAGACCGGTATACAGTGAGACGGTTTTCCCTGAACCAGTCGGGCCGGTAACTAAAATCATCCCTTGGGGTTTAGCGAGCATCTCTTCATATAACAAACGTTGATCATCTTCATAACCGAGCTTTTCAATCCCCAGCTGCGCGGAAGATGAATCTAAAATACGCATTACGATTTTCTCGCCCCAAATGGTCGGCAAGCTACTGACACGAAAATCGATGGATTTGGTACGCGACAGCTTCATTTTAATGCGGCCATCTTGTGGCACCCGGCGTTCTGCGATATCGAGTTTTGACATGACTTTTAAACGGGCCGAAATCCGGTTGGAGAGATTGACTGGTGGTTCAGATACTTCATGCAAGATGCCGTCGATACGAAAGCGGATGCGATAGCGCTTTTCGTAAGGCTCGAAATGTAAATCTGAGGCCCCTTTACGAATAGCATCGGTGAGAATCTTATTAATATAGATTACGATAGGCGCATCATCACTACTATCACCAGTAGGTTCGTCGCGTCTATCTGTATCGGTGATTTCCATATTGGCCAATACTTCTTCGTCAGCACCAGCTAAATCAAGTCCTGAAATATCATCTTCGATGATCTTTTCGAGTATTTTGAGCAGTTTATCATCTTCAACTAAAATTGCTTCAGCATGTAAACCTAAGCTAAATTGAAAATCTTCAAGGGCTGCAATATTGGTTGGATCAGAGGTGGCGATATAAAGACGATTTCCGCGTTTAAACAGTGGTAAGCATTTATGTTTTTCTATTAGTTTTTTGTTTAATAATTCTTCAGTAATATTACTTACATCAAACTCATTTAAGTCAAGCAGTGGAGTTCCATATTCTTCGTAGCATAACTCAGCTATTTCACGTGCAGAAAGTAATTTTGAGTGGATGATCGTAGTGACTAAAGGTTGCTTATGTTTACGCGAATAAGAAATTGAAGTCGAAACTTGCTCTTCACTAAGAAGACCTTTACGTATAAATAGTGTTGATAAACCTAAATTAAGAGCAGTAGTTGACATCTAATTTCTCTTTATAGAATTCAATATGAAAACGTAACAAAAAAGGCAGCATAAGGCTGCCTTTTTATTAAATTTACTCAAATTAAGTACAATTTTTAGGGTTTAAGTTTTTCTTTACTATATCTGTTGTACAAGTCCATTTAAATGCACCGTTAGCTATAGAAGGGGTCATTGTAATTTTTTTGCCTCTTAAATCAGCTGTTACTCCAGTACTATTCATTGTTACTATAATTGCACCGGTAATAGGCGTAACGGCTAGTGTTCCATAAGTTCCGGTAACAGCTAAGTCAGCAGCTTTCGGCGTTGAAGCTGTCGTTGGATAGTTTCCTTCGCTTTGATAAAAACTTGCTATTTCTGTTTTAGCAGCAGCAGCCAGTGAGACTGCTTCGGAGGCTTGAGCCTTACCAGTGTAATCTTGATATGCAGGCAATGCGATTGCAGCAAGAATACCGATAATTGCTACTACGATCATTAATTCGATAAGAGTGAAACCCTTAACGTTTTTGATTTGGTTAATACCTTTCATTTTTCTCTCCGTAAAATAGGCTGTGGCAGTTTCAATCCTAGAGTTTTAGCACACTTGTTTATAGTTGAGTGTGCTAAATGGCAATCCATATGCCTAAGGCCTTACAGACACAAATATGTGACATTAATTGTCACGATGTCGTTTATGTCGTCGCTTGTGCATATTACTTATAACATTGTGTGCAATGATTTAAGTTTTATGTGTCCATGATGACAAGGTTTGTTAATTCTTTTTTCTAAAATGTGCTTTAGAGGGCTAAACCTATGAAACATTTTCAGTATAACAAGTTTTATAGTTTAGCCATTGCTATGATTGTTATCCATTGGACTGTAAATTCCATCACTTATAGATAGCAACAAGCTACTTACTTTATTGTGTCAGTATTGCATTTCGGCTGAGCTGCAATGCTAGTGTAAACGCTCGTTTTATTAATCGGTAATATTAATATCACTAACAAGCTGTTGAATCAATGTTACGTGATTGATAAAGCATAGACGTTTTTTGCAACTTTAGTATTGCAGTACATGGCCGAAAGGCCAACTCGCCTACATTAGACGTTAGTATAAACGGTCTAAAAAAGGAATAGTTTTATGATACAAATTAAAAATAAATGTCTAAAAAGGCTCTGCTTTCACATTTTCCGCACATTATACCCTATATGTTTTTTGACGTGCTAGGCATAGAGGAAAAATTATTTGACAAAAATGCAACAATGTCGGTTTGTTGGCGCTTTTTCTGATGGCAGATTTGAATTTGCAGAAAGCCTAGATTCGAGAGCGCTACGCTGCTAGATGCTATAAAATCTTAGCAACAAGCGGTGACATACGGTGACGAAAGATAGCAAGCGGGGGCAAGCGATGAGATACGGTGACGAAAGATAGCAAGCGATGGCAAGTGATGAGGTACGGTGACGAGAGGTAGCAAGCGGTGACAAGCGATGAGATACGGTGACGAGAGGTAGCAAGCGGGGGACAAGCGATGACATGCGAGCTAAAAGCCTCAAGGCTAGGTTCTAGTAGCGCTGCGACTCTAGCAGTCCGCTCTAGAACCTATCAGATCTAAGTATTAAGCCTTTAATCTCAATGATAAATCTAATGCTTTGACATGCTTAGTCAGGGCACCTACCGAAATATAATCAACGCCAGTTTGTGCAAAGGTGGCTAGGGTGTCTAACGTGACATTGCCTGAAACTTCTAATTTTGCGCCTTTAGCTTGATCTTTATAACGATTATTAAGACTGACTGCATCGACCATCATGGTGACGTCAAAGTTGTCGAGCATAATGATATCGGCTCCGCCATCAAGTGCTTGGGTGAGCTCATCAAGAGACTCTACTTCCACTTCTACTGGCTTGTTACCATCTAAAGCGCGCGCTGCTGTAATGGCTTGTGAGATGCCGCCGCAAGCCATTATATGGTTTTCTTTGATTAAGAAGGCATCGAATAAACCAATGCGATGGTTTTTGCCGCCACCGCAGGTTACTGCGTACTTTTGGGCGGTGCGAAGACCTGGGATAGTTTTGCGGGTGTCGAGTAATTGAGTATGGGTACCTGCAAGTTTATTAACGTACAATTTTGTTAAGCTGGCTACCCCTGATAAGGTTTGAATGAAGTTCATTGCTGTACGTTCGCCAGTTAAAATAGCGCGTGCTGGGCCAGATAGTTCGCATAACAATTGATTGGCTACAATTAAGTCACCGTCATCAACATGCCAATGCAGCACGACTTCACTGCCCAGTTGATTAAATACTTGCTCTGCCCACGCTTTACCGCAAAACACCCCATCTTCACGGGTGATTAACGCGCCGGAAACGTGTTTGTCTGCAGGGATAAGCTGAGCGGTAATATCAGCATTGAGCATGTCGTGAATGGTATTATGGGCTGTGTGACCTAGGTCTTCATCAAGCGCTGTTTGCACTGCATGACGGATGTCGTTTTCTAACATAAGCAAAATCCTTGCTAAAGAGTGTAATAAGGCTAAACAGTATCTGCATTCAACGGAGTGTTTGTTACAGAATGCATTTGTTAAAGATTACCATAACTTGGCTAGATACTGACACTACCCAGTCGGCAATTTTCAGCATGGGTATGGCCGTTGAATACTGTTAAATTCAGATTGAGAATGGTTAAATAACCTTAGTTTGGGATAATAAACGGTTGTCGAACTGTCCTTTGAGCCGCTAACTGTGTTGCATTGACTTACAATAGACCAGCTACTGACACTGCTATTGATAAGTGGCAGCACCTTGTTAACTAAGCAAATGACAAGTTTGATATCCAATAGGCCAATTATTCTCGTTTTGGCTTACAATCCTATTGTTAACTCTGGTTGAGGTTATGTCGTTATGTTTAAAGGATGAATATGGCAAAAGGCTTATTAAAACAAGGTTGGTTAGCCAGCGCTAGAAAGTGTATTTCGCCCCATTTTAATTCACGGCCAACAGATGAGGTGAGTTTGTTGGTGATCCACAATATTAGTTTACCGGCGGGTTGTTTTGGCTTACCGCACATTGATGCACTTTTTCAAGGCTGCTTAGATATTGAGGCTGACGACAGTTTTGCTGAGTTGGCAGGTTTGCAAGTTTCGGCACACTTTTTAATTCGCCGCGATGGTGAAGTGGTGCAGTATGTGAGTTGTGATGACAGAGCATGGCACGCGGGTATCTCTGAGTTTAACGGGCGTAAGGGCTGTAACGACTTTGCAATTGGTATTGAACTAGAAGGCACCGATAGTAGTGGTTATACCGATGAGCAATATCATCAATTAATGCTGTTAACATTTGAGTTAATGGCGCAGTATCCTATGATTAACGTAAATAATATTGTTGGCCATTGTGATATCGCACCAGGGCGTAAAACAGACCCAGGTTTTAGTTTTGATTGGCCTCGATATAATCAAACCATTGCCGTTGCTATTGCTTAGGCTAATCTCGTGATCATAACTGTCGTTGATAGCATTTATTGATAGCATTTATTGATAGCATTTGTAGCCATCGCCCACGTAAAAACGGTTCTTTAATGGCGACAGCAACAACTGAATTGAAGTTAAAAGGATATTCATGGCGTTATTTTCATTATTAGTGGCAATTCTAGTTGAGCGTATGAAGCTTCTGCCTAGTGGTTGGCAGTTCGATAGTGTGATGACGCGTTACCAAAAGCAGTTTTGGGATAGCCAGTCGCTAAAATCACCATTCGGTGTGGTGATTGCCATCGTGTTGCCTGCCTTATTAGTGTTGTTGATCAGTTTTCTGCTTGATGGCATTTTTTTTGATTTATTGAGCTTGTTGTTTTGGGTGCTGATATCGATTATTTGCTTTAGTCACCAAACATTACGAATTGTGTTTAAACAGTATATTCAAGCGGCATGCCGCGGCGATGTGCAAGCCTGTTACTGTTACGCTAGCGAGTTGGACTCTACAGAGCATTTGGATGTCGTGGACGAACAGGATTTAGGCCGCAAAGTGGGCCAAATGGTGGCGTGGATTAATTACCGCTATTACGGTGCTGTGGCATTGTATTTGATATTTTTAGGCCCAGTAGGTGCAGTTTTATATTGTACAGTGCGCTTTTATAGTGAGTACAACAGTAAGAATAAACTTGAAATGCCATTGGTCGACCGTTTACAAATGATATTTGATTGGTTGCCAAGCAGAGTGTTTAGTTTTGGTTATGTGTTAAGTGGACAGTTTAGTTCAGGGTTAAGCGTTTGGCGACAATATGGTTTAAGTGTCAATACCGATGCTAAAACGATAGTGACCCATACTGCTGTTGCGGCAGAGTCTTTACCTGAAGTTGGAGATGCGCCGTTGAGTGTGCAATCTACCTTGGCATTACTGGCATTAAGTAAGCGTAACTTTGTATTACTGCTAACCATGGTTTCGGTATTAACCATTTTTGGATTTGTTAGTTAGACTCTAGGGCGCTACGCTTCTAGGGCGGACTACGTCCTGCTAGGACAGCTTCGCTGCTGAGATTCTAGGACAGCTTCGCTGCTAAGATTCTAGGACAGCTTTGCTGCTGAGATTCTAGGACAGCTTTGCTGCTGAGATTCTAGGACAGCTTCGCTGCTGAGATTCTAGGACAGCTTTGCTGCTAAGATTCTAGGGCTGCTTCGCTGCTAAGATTCTAGGGCTGCTTCGCTGCTGAGATTTTATAGCCTCTAGAAGCGTAGCGCTCTAGTTTCTAGGACTTTCGGGTAAATGGTCTGACCCCTTAAGCATAAATATCGGTTATGCTCTGGGCTTGAGCGTTTTAAACAAAGCGGTGTTCTTTTGTCGGTATGCTGATAACTAGACACGGCTTGTATGATTTGATAAAGTGCGCTCTCTCATATTAATTGGTAAGACCAATTGACAATTGCTTGTTTAGGGAGCAGAGCGCTACATGGCTTATATTAAGATTAACCAGCCAAAAATTTCTGATGTGATCATGGAGCAATTAGAGCGGATGATCCTAGAAGGCAGTTTGCAGCCTGGTCAGAAACTACCTCCTGAGCGCGAACTCGCGGTGCAATTTGAAGTGTCTCGTCCTTCTTTACGTGAAGCGATTCAAAAATTAGAAGCTAAAGGGTTGCTCATGCGTCGTCAAGGCGGTGGCACCTATGTTAAAGAACAACTGTGGCAAAGCCTTGCCGATCCTATCGTTGAATTAATGCATAACGACTCTGAAAGTCAGTATGACTTACTCGAATTCCGTCACGCCACAGAAGGCATGATGGCGTATTATGCTGCGCTGCGTGGCACCGATTCGGATATGCAGAATATTCAAAAACGAATTATTGAAGTAGAAGCTGCGACGAATATTGAGGCTAAAGCTGCTGCCATTGTACGTTTTTATCGTGCGGTTGCTGAGGCGTCACACAATGTTGCTATGTTGCATTTAGTATTAAGTTTAACCCCTGTGCTGCACAAAAATGTCGCACAAAATCTGGAGCTTTTAAGCATACGCGAAGAAGCTTCCACCATGGCAAATGATCACAGACGCGCGTTACTGGCTGCGATTATACGCCGGGACCCAGACGCTGCACGTGAAGCTTCGAATGAGCACTTAAGCTACATCGAAGAAGTCATGTTGTCAGTAAGGGAAGAAGACAGTCGGTTGCAACGTAGTTTGCGCCGTTTAAAGAGCGGCGTGTAGCACTTGTCACTTTGAATAAGAATACACTTTTGCTGTGTCAACAAGCAGCAAAAAGCCGAAATATAATCCGTATATAGAGAAGGACTGCGAGATGTCTGAAGATATGCTTCAAGATTTAGACCCATCAGAAACCCAAGAGTGGGTTGATGCTCTACAAGCTGTGTTAGAGCAAGAAGGGCCTGAACGTGCACACTTTTTACTCGAAAAATTAATCGACAAAGCTCGCCGTAACGGTACTCACTTACCGTATAACGCGACAACTGCGTATTTAAACACTATTCCAGCAGGGCAAGAACCAAACATGCCTGGCAACCAAGAAATGGAACGCCGTATTCGGGCGATTATTCGTTGGAATGCTTTGGCTATGGTGTTACGTGGTTCTAAGAAAGATTTAGAGCTGGGTGGCCATATTTCAAGTTTCGCGTCTAGTGCGACAATTTACGATGTGTGTTTTAACCATTTCTTCCGTGCGCCTAATGAGCATGACGGTGGTGATTTGGTGTATTTCCAAGGTCATATTGCACCTGGTATTTATGCGCGTTCGTTCCTTGAAGGGCGTATTACTGAAGAACAAATGGCTAACTTCCGTCAAGAAGTTGATGGCAAAGGACTTTCTTCGTACCCACACCCTAAGTTAATGCCTACTTACTGGCAGTTCCCGACGGTATCGATGGGTCTAGGTCCTATTCAAGCGATTTACCAAGCACGCTATTTAAAGTATTTAACTGACCGTGGTTTAAAAGATTGTTCTAAGCAGACTGTTTACTGTTTCTTAGGCGACGGTGAGTGTGATGAGCCAGAAGCATTAGGTGCTATTGGTTTAGCTGCTCGTGAAGAATTAGATAACTTAGTCTTTATCGTTAACTGTAACTTACAGCGTCTTGATGGTCCTGTACGTGGTAACGGTAAAATTATCCAAGAACTTGAAGGCGAATTCCGCGGCGCAGGCTGGGAAGTGGTTAAAGTGATTTGGGGACGCTATTGGGATCCGTTATTGGCTCGTGATACTAGCGGTAAATTATTACAGTTAATGGAAGAAACCGTAGACGGTGAATACCAAAACTGTAAAGCCAAAGGCGGCGCGTATACGCGTGAGCATTTCTTTGGTAAGTACCCTGAAACTGCCGAAATGGTTGCTAACATGTCAGATGATGACATTTGGCGTTTAAACCGTGGTGGTCATGATCCTGTTAAAGTTTACGCCGCACTTGAACATGCACAGAAAACTAAAGGTCGCCCAACCGTTATCTTAGCTAAAACCGTTAAAGGTTACGGTTTAGGTGATGCAGGCGAAGGTAAAAACATCGCTCACAACGTCAAGAAGATGGGCGCTGAATCTATTCGCTACTTCCGTGATCGTTTCAATATCCCGATCCCTGATGACCAGCTAGAAGATTTGCCTTTCTATCACCCAGGTCCAGACTCTGAAGAAGTGAAATACTTAAAGAGTCGCCGTGAAGCATTATTAGGTTATTTACCGCAACGTCGTGAAAAGTTCACTGAAGAGTTAGAAATTCCTTCATTGAAAATTTTTGATTCGATTTTGAAAGGCTCTAATGGCCGTGAAATTTCGTCAACCATGGCGTTTGTACGGGTATTAACCGCGTTATTGAAAGACAAGGGTATTGGTAAGCGTATTGTGCCGATTATTCCTGATGAAGCGCGTACTTTTGGTATGGAAGGTTTATTCCGTCAAGTGGGTATTTATGCTCACGAAGGCCAAAAATATATCCCACAAGATTCTGATCAAGTGGCGTACTACCGTGAAGATAAAACCGGTCAGGTGTTACAAGAAGGTATTAACGAATTAGGTGCAATGTCATCTTGGGTGTCAGCTGCAACTAGCTACTCAGTCAATAACATGCCAACGATTCCGTTTTACATCTACTACTCTATGTTTGGTTTCCAACGTATTGGCGACATGGCATGGGCTGCTGGCGACATGCGCGCTCGTGGTTTCTTAGTCGGTGGTACTTCAGGCCGTACAACATTGAACGGCGAAGGTTTACAGCATCAAGATGGTCACAGCCACGTATTGGCTAACACTATTCCAAACTGTATCTCTTACGATCCAACTTACGGTTATGAAATTGCAGTTGTAGTACAAGATGGTATTCGTCGTATGTATGGCGAAAATCAAGAAGATATCTTCTTCTACCTCACCACAATGAACGAAAACTATGTTCAGCCAGAAATGCCAGCCGGTGCCGAAGAAGGTATTGTCAAAGGTATTTACAAGCTTGAAACAGTTGCCGGTAGTGGTAAAGGTAAAGTGCAGTTAATGGGTTGCGGTACGATACTTGAAGAAGTGCGTAAAGCAGCACAAGCATTAGCAAAAGACTTTGGCGTAAGCGCTGACGTATTCAGTGTAACTAGCTTTAACGAGTTAACTCGTGACGGCCAGGCTGCTGAGCGTTGGAACATGTTGCACCCAACAGCAAAACCTAAGCAAGCATATATTAGCCAAGTATTATCTGCAGACGCGCCAGCGATTGTGGCTACTGACTACATGAAGATATACGGCGAGCAATTACGTGCTTTCGTACCGACAGACTATAAAGTACTTGGTACTGATGGTTTTGGTCGTAGCGATAGCCGCGCAAACTTACGTCATCACTTTGAAGTAGACGCTAAGTTTATTGTTATTGCGGCACTGAAGTCTCTTGTTGATCGTAATGAAATGCCTGTTGATGTGTTAACTAAAGCCATCGCTGAATATGGTATTGACGCTGACAAGATTAACCCACAGTTCGCGTAAGGGGATACAAAATGGCTGAATTAAAAGAAGTTTTGGTTCCTAACATCGATACTGATGCAGTACAGGTTATTGAAATTTGTGCTGCGGTTGGTGATTATCTTGAAAAAGAAGCATCAATCATTACAGTTGAAAGTGATAAAGCGACCATGGACATTCCAGCACCTTTTGCTGGTACGTTAGCAGAATTAAAAATCGCTGTCGGTGATACCGTTTCTGAAGGTACCTTGATTGCGATGATGAGTGCAGCTAACGCTGCACCGGCTAAAGCCGAAGCAGCTGCGCCAGCACCTAAAGCTGAAGCGCCAGTGGCACAAGCTGCAGCTCCTGCACCAGTGACGCCAGTTGCCGCACCAAGTGCTGGTAGCTCAGAAGTGATTGAAGTAAAAGTACCTGATATCGGCGGAGACACTGACGTGTCGGTCATCGAAGTATTAGTTGCTGTTGGTGATAGCATTGACGTTGATACGGGCTTAATTACCTTAGAAACCGATAAAGCAACCATGGACGTACCGTCACCTAAAGCGGGTGTGGTTAAATCAGTAACAGTGGCCGTTGGCGACAAAGTGTCTGAAGGTTCATTGGTTATCACGCTAGAAGTTGCAGGTTCTGCGCCTGTTGCAGCTGCACCACAAGCCGCTGCACCAGTTGCTCAAGCGGCTCAAGCGGCTCAGGCTCCTGCAGCACAAGCCGCAACGACAACTCAAGTACAAGAAATTCATGTGCCTGATATTGGCGACGCCAATGATGTTGATATTATCGAAGTGTTGGTTTCTGTTGGTGATGAAATCACTGCCGATCAAGGGTTAATTACCCTTGAAACAGATAAAGCTACGATGGAAGTGCCAGCACCGTTTGCCGGTAAATTAGTGTCGTTAACGGTTAAAGTGGGCGATAAAGTGTCTCAAGGTAGCTTAATTGCGACCATTGAAACCACTAGCTCTGCACCAGTAGCGCAAGCTGCTCCTGCTCAAGCAGAGCCCGCTCCAGCGGCAGCCGCGCCAACTATGGCGGCTAATCGTCCATCCACTCCACCAGTGCCGTTTCACCCAAGTGCTGCAGTGACTGCGTCAACTGGTGTTGTTCATGCTTCGCCTGCGGTACGTCGCTTAGCGCGTGAGTTTGGTGTTGATTTAACCAAGGTTTCTGGTACTGGCCGTAAAGCGCGTATTTTGAAAGAAGACGTGCAAGCGTTTGTGAAATACGAATTATCACGCCCTAAAGCAACTGCTGCTACAGCGGTTTCTGGTGGTGCTGGTGGCTTAAACGTGATTGCAGCGCCTAAAGTTGATTTCAGTAAGTTTGGTGAAGTGGAAGAAATACCACTAAGCCGTATCCAGAAAATCTCTGGTCCTAACTTGCATCGCAACTGGGTAACTATTCCACATGTCACCCAGTTTGACGAAGCTGATATCACTGAGATGGAAGCATTCCGTAAGCAGCAGAACGACCTTGCCGCGAAGAAGAAAGCGGATTACAAGATCACTCCACTAGTGTTCATGATGAAAGCTGTCGCCAAAGCATTAGCTGAGTTCCCAGTGTTTAACTCTAGTTTGAGCCCTGATGGTGAGTCGCTTATTCAGAAGAAGTACTTCCACATTGGTGTTGCTGTTGATACGCCAAATGGCCTAATGGTTCCGGTGGTACGTGACGTTGATAAGAAAGGCATTGTTGAATTGTCGCGTGAGTTAACCGACATTTCTATCCGTGCTCGTGACGGCAAACTTAAGTCTGCTGACATGCAAGGTAGCTGTTTTACCATTTCAAGTTTAGGTGGTATTGGCGGTACGGCGTTTACGCCGATTGTTAACTACCCAGACGTGGCTATTTTAGGTGTTTCAAAATCTGAAATTAAGCCAAAGTGGAATGGTAAAGAGTTTGAACCTAAATTAATGTTGCCGTTATCGTTGTCATATGACCATCGCGTTATTGATGGCGCAATGGCTGCACGCTTTAGTGTGACCTTGTCTGCGATACTATCAGACATTCGTACATTGATTTTATAACCACAAAGGTCGCTCATATGAGCGACCTTTTTATTGTGATCGGTTTCAAACAAATTGATTTGAGTATAAAATGCGCCCATCCCAATTTTTTAGTCCACAATTGAAAGAAATTGGAAGTGAAACGTAAGTTTCAAGCTGGCGACATCGACATTTGGGCCGATCCGTCTTTCACACGGAATGAACAAGATTAGAGGAAATCATGAGTAACGAAATCAAAACTCAAGTAGTCGTACTAGGAGCAGGCCCAGCAGGTTATTCTGCGGCGTTTCGTGCTGCTGACTTAGGCTTAGACACCATAATTGTTGAGCGTTTCAGTACCCTTGGTGGTGTGTGTCTAAACGTTGGTTGTATTCCTTCAAAAGCACTATTGCACGTAGCAAAAGTCATTGAAGAAGCCAAAATTGTTGCTGACCATGGTGTTGTTTTTGGTGAGCCAAAGATTGATTTAGACAAATTACGTAGCTTTAAAAATAAAGTCATTGGCCAATTAACAGGCGGTTTAGGCGGAATGTCTAAAATGCGTAAAGTTGATGTGGTTAATGGTTTTGGTAAGTTCACTGGCCCTAATAGCTTAGAAGTTACTGCTGAAGATGGCACTGTGACTGTTGTTCAGTTTGAACAAGCCATTATTGCAGCGGGTTCACGTCCAATTAAATTACCGTTTATTCCACATGACGACCCACGTATTTGGGACTCAACTGATGCACTTGAACTGAAAGAAGTGCCTGGTAAGTTATTAGTGATGGGTGGCGGTATTATTGGTCTAGAAATGGGTACTGTGTATTCATCTTTAGGCAGTAAAATTGACGTGGTTGAAATGTTTGACCAAGTTATTCCTGCTGCAGATAAAGACGTTGTCCGTGTATTCACTAAGCAAATCAAGAAGAAGTTTAACCTTATTCTTGAAACTAAAGTGACCGCAGTTGAAGCAAAAGACGACGGTATTTACGTAACAATGGAAGGCAAGAATGCACCTGCCGAACCTGTTCGTTACGATGCTGTTTTAGTCGCAATTGGTCGTTCACCTAATGGTAAGTCTTTAGCTGCTGAAAAAGCAGGTGTGAATGTTGATGAACGTGGCTTTATTAACGTTGATAAGCAGTTACGTACTAACGTACCGCATATTTATGCTATCGGTGATATCGTTGGTCAGCCTATGTTGGCTCATAAAGGTGTGCATGAAGGTCATGTTGCAGCGGAAGTGATTTCGGGCATGAAGCACTACTTCGATCCTAAAGTGATTCCATCAATTGCTTATACTAATCCTGAAGTAGCATGGGTCGGTTTAACTGAGAAAGAAGCGAAAGAGCAAGGTATTGCTTACGAAACCGCAACTTTCCCTTGGGCTGCAAGCGGCCGTGCAATCGCTTCAGATTGCAGTGAAGGTATGACTAAGTTAATTTTCGACAAAGAGACTCATCGCGTGATCGGTGGTGCTATTGTTGGATCTAACGGCGGTGAATTATTAGGTGAAATTGGCCTAGCAATTGAAATGGGTTGTGATGCTGAAGATATCGCATTAACGATTCATGCTCACCCAACATTGCATGAGTCTGTAGGCTTAGCGGCTGAAATGTATGAAGGTTCAATTACTGACTTACCTAACCCTAAAGCGGTTAAGAAGAAGTAATTAACGCTGACTAAATAGCCTTAAAAAAAGCATTCCATTTTGGGGTGCTTTTTTTTGTCTTTTTTCTGATATTTTAGGCTAGTCTTAATGATTAATATGTGTGAGTTATATTACGTTATAGGGCATTTCACAACATGTTGATTTAGCAGAATAGAAAGCGAATCGAATAATGATTCAATCGGGGGTGACTTTCCTACTAAAATAATGTTAAAACATTAATATTACTTATAAAAATCGCATTCAAGTCGTTAACAATAAAAATAAGTGATATTAACTTTTTTGGCTAGTAACCGATCCATCACAACACCAAGATGATTAATGTGTCGATGATGATAAGCCTGTTTTTTACTACGTGTGGGGCTTGCCTGCATTTGATCACGTAAAGGATAAACTGAATTTATGACCAGAGCAGTATTGGTGAGCCTAGGCTGTTTTATATTGTCTTTATTTACTGTATTGCCTGCGTGCAGTGCAGACATTGTTCAGCGAGTCTTTAACGCCAAAGATGGCTTAGCTAATGCGACGATTCAAGACATTAGTTTTGACCGTTATGGTTATGTTTGGCTGGCGACTCAGCAAGGTCTTTATCGCGTTAGTAATAGTAAAGTAAGGCGTATTGATAAAGTGGGTTTTGATTCGGTACTTGATGACGAACTGATTACAACAGTAGTTAATTCTGGCCAAGACCATTTACTTGTTGGCACCAATTCCTCGCTATATCTTTACAGTATTTTAGATAATCACTTCAGTTTATTGCTTAAACCTGAAGATAATGATGCGACTAATATCAATAACAGTATTCGCGTGGCGGCAACTCAGCGTCAGCTTGATGGACGATTGCTGATACTCGCTTATTCTGGTCAAGTGTATTATTTTGATGATGCTTCTCAGCAATTGTCTTTATCTCCAAGTCATTCTTTAGACCATAATTTACCTTGGCGCAATGCGCTTGAATTGCACAATTCCCAGTATTTGTTTTCAACTAATCACGAGCTTCAACTTCACCAAGCCGATGGTAGCTTCATTGGTCTATTTTCGTTGTCTGATAAAAATGATTCCATCAGGAAGTTGTTTCAAGATAGACAACAACGAGTGTGGATGCTGACATCGAAAGGTTTATTTAAGGTCAATACCGAAACGCTTACGGTGCAATCTGTGCCTGAGATTCCCTATTATGTTGACCAAATGGAGCAAGATCTTAATGGTGACTTGTGGATTTCAAGCCGAGCAGGATTGATTTTTTGGAGTCCAGAAAACAACAAGTTAACCGTATACCATGACGAGCTTAAACAGCGAGCTAATATTGATTACATTCATGATATGGCTGTGGATTCTGAAGGTTTACTGTGGGTTGGTGGCTCTGGTGATGGGTTAGCGGTGATAGCGGGTAAACCTCATTTTTTAATTGAAGATTATTCTAAAAAGCCGCCTTATCAACTTGATAATGAAATGGTGTGGTCGGTATACAGCGAAGGCGATAAGGTGTGGCTAGGCACCGATGGTGGTTTGTCTGTCGTTAACACTCAGAGCCAAACCTCAACCATGGTAATCCCCAAAGGATTTGAACTGAGTGACAGTATTTATCGAATTGAGTCTTTAAACGCACAGCATCTTGTGTTGGCCACGACCAGTGGCTTATATGTTGTTAATAAATTGACTAATGCCAGTACCGACTTTGCGACATGGAGTGGTGGTAAAGAGTCACTGGACGATAGAATCGTCATTGGGATTTATCGTGACGAGTTACTGAGTGATGTGATTTGGTTTACCACCACTAAAGGATTGTATTATTGGCAAGATGGTAATACTGATTTGACGTTACAAGTTTTATCAGATGGCCAGCAGTCATTAAGTCATACGCTATATAAAGCCTTATTAAGGGATGATGCTGATCATTTATGGATTAGTGGCAGTAAACATTTTGGCTATTTAACCACTGCGGGTGAGTATATTTCTAAAGTGGATGTATTTGCTGATTTTACAAATGTCCCAACCATGAATAGTCTTATGCAAGTGGCGCCGGGGGTTATATGGCTAGGCACGTCCCAGCAAGGTATATATCAATTCAATACTCAAACCGAAGAGCTTATTTCGCTGGATCAACAGTGGAAGATTGATTGTAAAGTGGTGTTCTTTTTACAGGACACTGAAACAGACCATATTGTTGGCTGTGCCAGTGCCATTATTAAGGTTAATAAGGCGACAGGTAAAGTCAGTTCGTTTAGCCATAAAGACGGTTTTATTTCCGATGAATTTAATGAGTCGGCAAAGTTTTATGACCCTGCAAAAGGCTTTTTTGTGGGTACGCCAGACGGAGCGATGTTAATCGACCTCGATAAACTGGCGCCGCGGACTGTAAATGACAAAGTGATACTTGAATCTGTGTCGGTATTTTATGAAAACAATACCGAGGTTTATCTCATTCCAAGTCAATTGTCGCAAGTCGAACCGGGTGCCAGCTTAATTAGCTTTCAAATTGCCGTGCTCGATTACCTTGATGATAAGCCAATGACCATACAGTATCGTTTGGTCAAAGATGGCGCAGACTCTGGCAATTACGTGTTATTAGAAGGCCAGTCACAGATTAATATTACCGGTTTAAGCGCTGGGTCGTATGCACTTGAGCTTTTATATAAAAGAAATGGCGTGTGGTCGAATGAGCCATTTCAATATCGATTTACTGTAAAGCAGTTTTGGTGGCGCTCACAACAATTTAAAGGCGCATTGATTTTTAGCATATTACTGATAGCCGCCATTATATTGTTATATAGACAGCGGCAAATTCATCGGTTTAAGCAAATGAATCATGCTTTGGTTGAAAGTGATGAACGCCTACGTCAATCGTTAAAAGGCAGCGATTCGGACCTATGGGAGTGGCATAAATCAACACAAGTGCTGTCACTCGATAATCGCGGTGGTGTATTAGGACCAGAGCAGCAGATTGACGTTAAACTAGAAGAGATCCCAATTCATCAAGACGATGTTGAGAGAATCACATCGGTTTGGCAGGACCTTGTTAACGGTAACGTCGAGATGATTGATGCCGAGTATCGATATCGTAATCAGCATGATCATCAGTGGCATTGGTTACGAATTAAAGGCCGTGCTATTGAGGTAGATCTTAACAATGGAAGACTAATTTATGCTGCAGGGATGTATACCGACATCACTCAACAAAAAACCCTTGAAAGTGAGGTTAATTTATTAGCCCAAGCATTTGAAAATACTTCCGAAGGCATGTTGATATTAGACATGAAAAAGAACATCAAAATCAGCAATGCTGCGGCTAATTTAATTCTAGCGGCTAAAAAGAGTGATTTGGCCGGCACACCTTTTTCCGACTTAGTGTTTGAGACCGTAGAACCTTTTGACATGGACGATGTGTTCGATAAGGAGCGCTTTTGGACCGGAGAATGTGAATTTAATTGTAGTGATGGTAGCCGATGCCCTGTTTGGATCAATGTATCGACCATGTTCAATATGAATGGTTCGGCATTACATTATGTGGTGGTGTTTTCTGATATCACTGAGCGTAAGCATAATGAGTTACATCTGCGCCGCTTAGCAAACAATGACATGTTAACCGGCTTAGCTAATCGAGCGATGTTTTCGCGCCGATTGGGCCAGGTTATTGAAATAGCAAAACAGCACAAAGAAACCCTAGCGTTATTGTTTTTAGATCTCGACAGATTTAAACATGTTAACGACTCATACGGTCACAGTATGGGTGATGCATTACTCGTTGAAGCTGCAAGTCGACTACAGTCTTGTTTGTCTGAAGAACATTTATTGTGTCGTTTTGGTGGTGATGAGTTTGTTATTTTGCTGCGTGATGCAAAAGACGTCGACACCATTAACCACATTGCCAAACAGTTATTAAAACAAATCGAAACGCCTTTTAAATTATACGGTCGAGAATTTTTTATTTCGACCAGCATTGGTATTAGCATTTGGTCTGGCGATGATCAAACGCCTGAAACCTTAATTAAAAACGCCGATTTAGCCATGTACCATGCTAAAGAAGAGGGCCGTGGTAATTTTCAATATTATTCAGCAGAACGGAATGCAGAAGCCTTATATCACTTACGCATAGAGGCTGATTTGCATCGAGCGATACTGTGCAATGAATTTGAATTGTATTACCAGCCTCAGATAGATGTTAACCAACAAAATAGTATTGTTGGCGTTGAAGCGTTAATTCGTTGGAAACACCCAAAAGATGGCATGGTTAACCCCGATGTGTTTATAGGTATTGCAGAATCCTGTGGTTTGATTGTTGAGATTGATCGTTGGGTGCTAACTCAAGCTTGTCTCGACGGTGCAGATTGGCATCAGCGATACCAAAGCGACATAAAAGTGTCGGTTAATGTGTCTGCAATGCATTTCAGACAGCCAGACTTTATCGACTTTTTAACCGCAACATTACATCAAACTGGCATGCCTGCTAAATGTTTGTCGGTAGAAATTACCGAAGGCGTATTGATGAAAGAAATTGCTATCGCCAGCCAGCATTTACTCGCGTTAGAGCAGTTAGGTATTGATGTTGCTATAGATGATTTTGGTACA
Source organism: Shewanella sp. AC91-MNA-CIBAN-0169 (assembly GCF_040310165.1). Lineage (NCBI taxonomy): Bacteria > Pseudomonadati > Pseudomonadota > Gammaproteobacteria > Alteromonadales > Shewanellaceae > Shewanella > Shewanella sp. AC91-MNA-CIBAN-0169. The sequence continues at coordinate 2,800 of NZ_JBEOPM010000041.1, read as the reverse complement.
GGTTATTCGTCGCTTGCGTATTTACGTTCATTCCAAGTCAATATTCTGAAAATAGATCGCTCGTTTTTAATTCATATTGACAACCATCAAGCCGATCAAGCCATTGTGAGCAGTATTATTGGATTAGCACGTAACCTATCGCTTGAAGTCGTGGCTGAAGGTGTTGAAACATCTGAGCAACTTGCACAAGTTGTTAAGCGTGGTTGTCATATTATTCAGGGATATTATTTTGCCAAGCCGATGCCCAAAGCCGAACTTGAGCTCGATATTAAGCGACAAATGGGGATTAATGAATGATGAGTTCATTAGTGATGCCAGGGTAATCTTGTTGCTGCTATCCATTAGTATGGGTATTGATTAAATTTTGTTAGAATAAGTTGTTTTTACTTACTTTCGGAATGATTTATGCAACAAATTTTGCGCCTTAACTTACCTACCTGGTTTTTGGCTAGCTGTATTTGCTTTAGCCTAGTAGTGCAACCTGTCTATGCTGCAAAAAAAGCCGCTAAAGAAAGGCCCACTATTGGCTTAGTGCTGAGTGGCGGCGGGGCAAAAGGTGCTGCTCATATTGGTGTGTTGAAAGTACTTGAAAAATATCATATTCCTGTTGATTACATTGCGGGTACCAGTATTGGTGCTTATGTTGCTGGCATGTACGCGTTAGGCTATAACGCCGATCAAATAGAAGAAATAATGCTTAGTGGTGAGTGGTCTAAAGGCTACTCAGACACCATTCCGCGCGATAAATTAAGCTACCGTGATAAACAGCAACGAGATCAGTTTAATATTCCACTGACCGTGGGTTATAACAATAATAGCTTAACCTCACCTAGTGGTTTGTTACGTGGCCAAAGCATGTCTCAATTACTGCGCCACTCCACGGGTTTAGTTGAACAGTTTGGTGACTTTGATGAACTCGCGATTCCGTACCGAGCGGTGGCGACGGATTTAGCAACCAGTGAAGCAGTGGTGTTATCCAGCGGCAGTGTAGTACAAGCCATGCAAGCATCTGCCACCGTTCCAGGTGCATTGCAGCCAGCATTGATTAACGGTCGTTTACTGGTTGATGGCGGAATTGCCAACAATATGCCTATCGATGTGGTAAAAGCCATGGGGGCAGATATCATCATTGCCGTCGATATTGGTTCCGCACTGACCAAACAAGAACATTTAGACAGTACCATTGCGGTTTTAGAGCAACTTTCAACTATTTTGACTCAAGCGAGCACAGCTCGCCAAAAAACCTTACTGACGTCTAGCGATATCCTCATTCGTCCCGCCATTGATAGCCTAAGCACCACTGATTTTTCAATCATGCCATTAGCGCTCAAATTAGGTGAAAATGCCGCCAATTTAGAGTTAGTGAAGCTGGAAGCGCTTGGTATTAGTGAGCAAGACTATTTAGCTTATCAAGCGGATAAATTACAACAAAGTTTACTGTGGATCGATCCGCTTAAAAAACCCATTTATAAAATTGCTTTCGACAATCAATCAAAAGTCAGTGAAAAATTACTGCGTGAGCGTTTAGGGATTACCGAAGGCGTTGTACTGACCAAAGAAGAGTTAAATTTAGCGTTAAATCGAGTGTATTCACTGAATAAATTCGAGCGTGTCGATGCCGAGTTTGAAGATGTTGAACAGGGCCGAATTTTAACCATTACCACCAGAGCCAAATCATGGGGGCCGAATTACTTTCAAGCAGGCTTTAACTGGGAAGATGATTTCACCTTAGATTCGGCTATTACACTCAGTTTGGCTTACACCATGACCGACTTAACTGAAAATGGTGGTGAGTGGCGTAACGAATTAGAACTGGGGTATAAAAAGTTAGTCGGCACTGAGTTTTATCAACCATTAGACCGTGATCAAACATTTTATAGCCTAGCGCGATTCCAGTATGAAATGAAAGATTGGGATTTAATTGATCAAGATAGCCGTTATGTAGAACTCGAAAATAATGTTGCTCAAATCGTTTTAGGTATCGGCTATAACTTTGATTCAGATGGTATTATCGAATTAGGTTTTGTCGGCGAAGATGGTCGGGTTAGCAGTGAATTTGGCTCGGTTGATTCACTAGATTATCATTCCACGGGTGGCTATTTAAAAGTGGCCTACGACAGCCTAAACAGCATTAGCTTCCCGACGGAAGGTAATCGAATTACCTTTGTCAGCTACTTAAGAGATGAATCCTACAATGGACTAAGCAATGTCGATACGACTTTTAGTGATGACTTAGCATGGCAATTTGAAGCAGATTGGAAAGGTGCGTTGAAACTCGGAAATCACGCCATTGTAGGTAAGATGGAACTGGCAACTGTTGAGAATGACGGTAACTTTACCTTGCATGTGGCAGATTTAGGCGGCTTCTTGAATTTGTCGGGTTTCCGTAAAGACACCTTAATTGGTGCACATAAAGTGTTTGGAGCCGTGATTTATCAATATGATCTCGGCCGTGATGTACTGATCACCGACTTGCCTTTGTATTTAGGTACCAGTCTTGAAGCTGGTAATGTGTGGTTTGATCGTGATGATGTCGATTTAGATGATTTGATTTACGCCAGTAGTTTGTATTTAGGTACTGATACCGACTGGGGCCCGGCAGCATTAGGTTTTGGTTTTACCGATCGCGGTGAAACAGCATTCTATTTGTTTGTCGGTAAAAACTTTTAGGCCGTCTATCTAAGCTAAAAGCCTAGAGCGCTTCGCTGCTAGGACGCTACGCGGCTAGAGGCTATAAAATCTTGGTGACGAGCGGTGGCAAGCGATGACGAGAGATAGCAATCGAGCTAAAAGCCTAGTG
>NZ_JBEOPM010000040.1:0-28569 GCF_040310165.1 Shewanella sp. AC91-MNA-CIBAN-0169 | reverse complement strand
ATCGAGCTGAACTCTCTCCAAAGCAATGAAAACGAGATATGTTACTTATTTAAATGATGGGTGGCATTGTTTTGGCAGCATTGTTTTGGCATTGTTTTGTATTTGCATTGTTTTGTATTTAAATGATGGGTAGCATTGTTTTGATGGCATTGTTTTGATGGCATTGTTTTGATGAGGTATCATTCTTTATAAAATCTAGTGCAGGCGATGTAGCTTAAATAGCATCTGGCATAGTGATGATGGGAGGGAAGTCATCGCTTCATTATTAAGACAGGCATTCAAAAATTAGAACCTATTGGTTACTGGTATGGTGTTGCTATCCTGACGCATGGGGGAGTTCAAAACACAACAATATCGATTAGCCTACACTGATATGTTCGGTAATACCGTTTCAGCTCGTATCTTTAAATGAATTCCTTTGCTATATTTTATTGTAAGTAAAGTAGCGTTTTGATTTATTTCTGGAGGGGGTATGGCGAGATCACTTGTACTGTTTATTGTCTTTAGTCTAATACCCATATTTTCTGTCTATGGAAAAGAATTGAAACTTGCTGTAGTACCTAAATTTAATAGTGTTTTTTTTGAGCAAAGTAAAGCTGGTTGTATAGATGCCGCCGCTCAAATAAAAGGCGTGAAATGCATATATCGAGGACCAGATATAAGTAATGTTAGGATGCAAGATCAGGTAATAAATCAATTGATTGATGAAGGTGTCGATGGTATCGCGGTAGCCGTTACACAGTCTAAATATCTCGTTAACAATAGCCTGAAGAGAGTTAAAGAAGCAGGCATACCGATTATTACCTATGACTCTGATTTTGATGCTTCAATCAACGAAGACCCTAATAATATACGTCTAGCCTATATAGGCACTGATAATTTTGAATTGGGTAAATCATTAGGTGAAGAGTTAAAAAAACTTCGGCCCAATGGGGGAACGCTAATAATGCAATCTGGGCGACCAGATTCTCCTAATCTGAATTTAAGACTTATGGGTGTTCGTTCCGCATTATCGGGGAAAAAATACGATACACCTCCTGGCGAATTGCTTAATAACGACTCGGGCTGGACTGAAGTTAGAGAACCTTTTTTTAATTTTGATCAGCTGGATCAATCTGTTAATCAAATGGAGTCTGTAATGAAAGGTAAACCTGTAAAAGCAGATTCCTTTATTACTGTTGGTGGTTGGGCACAAAATGATCAAGCACTTTACCGTAAAATGATTGCCCCGTACCAGGCAAAAATTAATAACAACAAGGTCATCATTATTATTACTGATACATCTTCTGAACAATTAACTATGTTGGAAGATCAACTTGCTCATATCAATATTGGTCAAAACCCATATGAAATGGGAAGACAAGCCATTTTGACACTTTATAAGATTGTAACAGAACAAAAATATGAGAAAACAATTTACACTCCTATCACAGTTTGCACACCAGAGAATGTTGATACCTGTAACAAGAGTGTGGGATTGTAATCATATTTAATGTCGCCTGATACGAATTAAGGGAATTAAGGGAATTAACTGGAATTAACATGGCCACCCAAAGTTGTTGTCTAAAAAATTAGCAATTAACAATGAAAAAACGCTTTAATTACCTTTTTAAAAGGGTAATTAAAGATGGCCAGATCAGGCCAAAACAAACCATTGTTAGCTTAAATGACACGCCTTTTCCCTGTATATAGAAAGTTGCCACTGTTGCTCGCGTTTAGTACGTAATGCTTTTCTTTGCGGGATTGATAACTCGACAGGTGAGAACGTTGAGCATCGCCGAGAATGGGGTTATTCACATATTTTTATACTGATTTTCTGCTTATTAAGCACGCTATTTGTTAGACCAAAATTTTGATAGCAAGATTAGTTGTAAATAATGTATGTTGCTGATAATAATCGATCTCACATATGAAAGGTGGTTCAATTACACTCCAATCTTATAAAAAGCCTGAATGGAAGAATGAGTATGCCACACCAAGATCAGAGCCTTACCATTAAAATGGCGGCTCCTTTTTGTATATTATTAATAGTGATATTACTGACACAGGTTGTTGGTGTGTATGTCAGCAATAACTTTTTAGCTTCAGGAGGGGTTAAAGGTTATTGGATTATAAGTCGATTAATCTTTCCATTTGTTCTCGTTTTATTGCTGGCCATACCGTTAAAACAATTGTACTTCTCTAAACCAACAATTAATCGTGAAAACCTGCTACTTATGGCTGCGTTTTTGGGTCTTTTGCTTTGTTTATTCGTTTATCTACAATTTTTTGCCGCAGATTATTTATCTTATTATCGTCATGGCAGTTCTTTAGAGGGGCTAAGAGAGGCAGGGAAGTTTCAACGTTTTTTAATTTTTACCGTATCGACTATCATTGGCTGGGAGGTGCTTCACCGAGGATTTTTATTGGGTGGTGGCCAATATTGTTTAACTCAGCATTACAAAATCAACCCGACGGCGGCGGCTGTGATAATGACCGTTATTGTCTGCATCTTTGAAGTATTATTCCACATAAAAAAACCGATTTACGAAGCTATAGGTATGATCTTTGCCTCGCCATTATTGTCTTATTTAACCATTAAGACGCGCAGTTTATGGCCAGCATTAACGTTTCATTTATTGATTGAGTTAGCATTTGGCTTTTCCGCTTTCTATTATTCGGTCTATTAATTACTGCATTTATAAACTTGGCCAAAATCAATATAAAATCACTATGGCCACCCAAAGATGTTGATGGACACTGGCTTACTATTTTATATCGGACAGAATTGGTTTGTGTAGCTAAGCTGTTTTTAGATCGTAGCAAGTCAGTGATAGCAAGTGATAGTGAATAAAATGAATCTTTTGCGGCATTACCAAATTCTGTAGTGATTAATCACTATGCCAAAACACATCTTCTAAGTATAACCTAGAAAAGTAAGCTTACATGCCATACACGCGCATCTAATTTGTTTTATGGCTCTTTACTGTAAGTATGGCATTTGTGCAAATCAAGAAAGGTAACGTAAATGCACATCGCTATTGGATGATAATAAACTACTCTTTAACTTGTTCAGCAATTACCCTTAGATTGTATCTACCATCATTTCCGTGGTTATTTAATGTAGACTTTATAACGTCTTATATTGCAATTTCTTGGGTTGCTTGGGTTCCAAATTTATTAGTAGCACAATTATATTTACTAAAAACCAAACGTGTTAATTATGCCGTTCAACGTCCTATTGATAATACATTAAGTACATAGAGCAAAGTGTAAACCGCTCCTAAACCCAACCAATAAGCGAGAAATGGCTTGATTAATTTGGTTAATCAGCTTGGTTAACCACCAGCCCCCTTGGGGCACTTATTGCAAGTCGGACGTGAGAAACTTATGAAGCAAAATAGTGCTATTAAAATTGCCTTTTGGCGAGGTGTGCTAATTGCTCCGCTTGCGGTACTGCCTGCAACACTTATTTGGGCTTTAATTGCCGTGGTTAATCAATTTACTGTTCAAAACTTAATTGATGCGATTTTTAATGTAATATTTATCAGTTTGTGGGGCATTTGCGTTGCTTATGTTATTACCGCGACATATGGCAGCTTAGCCTGGTATGCGCTTTGGCGTTATAACGTGCTGTCGTTGGGCTCATTATTATTGGCAGTTGTTATTCCTTGTGCGATAACGGCGATCATTACGACCGATATTTTGTTTTCGTTAATGGTCACATATTATTCATTAGCCGTGGCATTTTCGCTTTGGTTTGTTGGTATTCGAAATATTAAAGAGTGATAACGGCATCGTATGTTTTCGGTTTTGGGACGATGTGAAAATTAATATCAAAATCGTACATCTGTTTTACGCCTTATGGCAGATAAAAGGAGTTTATTTTGCGCTTGATTCATTGGATTTACTTAACAATTGTTATAGTTGCAACTTTTTCGGCAAGTTCATCTGCCACAGTTGTAGTTGAGATATTGCCTATGCGCGACAGAGCTGAGTTTATTGACAGCATACTGGCTAAGCGGGTAGAGCTATTATTACCCAAGTTGATGAATGAACATAAGCTCGATCTGTGGGTAATCATTAGTCGTGAATACAATGAAGACCCTGTTATTAAAACGCTATTACCTGCTACATGGATATCTGCTCGCCGCACAACAATACTGGTATTTGCTCGTAAAGGTGACGGCAGTGTTGATGCTTATGCAATCGCGCCTTATAACGTTGGTAATGTTTTCGAAAAAGCGTGGGATAAATCAAAACAACCCAATCAATGGTTGGCTCTTAATGAGTTAATTGAAAGCTATCAACCCAATACCATAGGTGTTAATCAATCGGAACATTGGGCTCACGCCGATGGACTAGTCGCAACAGATAAAGAAAATTTGTTAGCGCATTTACCCGAAAAATATAAAACAAAAATAGTTTCAGCTGAACCCGTCGCCGTAGGATGGTTGGAGCAACGAATACCTGAAGAAATTGCCGTTTATAAAGATATCGTAAAATTGGCTCATGCAATTATTGCTGAAGCATTTTCTAACCAAGTCATTATCCCTGGGGAAACAACGACTGATGATGTGGTTTGGTGGCTACGAGAGCGTATCGTTGAGCTCAAGTTACAAACTTGGTTTCATCCAAGTGTATCAATTCAGCGTAGTGATGATGTTGCCTTAGCGCGCGAGTCGAGTGTTACCCATGACAATAATAAGCAAATTATTTTACCGGGCGATCTACTGCATGTTGATTTTGGCATAACCTATTTACGTTTAAATACGGATACGCAGCAGCATGCTTATGTACTCAAGCCAGGCGAAAGCGAAGCACCACAATATTTACAACAGGCGCTGTTATCAGGGAATAAACTACAAGATGTATTTACCGGACAATTTGCTGAAGGTCTTACTGGTAACCAAGTATTAAAACGCTCTCGTGAACGTGCAATTTTACAAGGATTAACGCCCACAATTTATACTCACCCGCTGGGTTATCATGGCCATGCCGCAGGTACGACACTGGGAATGTGGGATTCGCAAGATGGGGTTCCTGGTGATGGTGACTACCCATTACACCTCAATACGGCCTATTCAATTGAGCTTAACAATGCTGTTTATATTGAGCCGTGGAAAAAAGAAATCAGAATTATGCTAGAAGAAGATGCCATTTTTGACGGATCGGGAGTGTGGTATTTAAATGGCAGACAAACAGCTTTTTTACTGATTAAATCTCAGTCTCGCTGAGCTTTATAGATTAAAACTTGTTTGGGAAAAATAGTTACTCTTTTATACAGCAATGGTGCGCGAGTGTTGGGGGCAAGGTCTCCTGTTAGGTGTATTCAACGAACCAAGTTACTCATTCTTTAGGTTCTATTTCGTTCCACATTTTAGTACGTTATGATTCATCGCTTAAAACAGCGTAAAGCAAACAAGGAAGTTGTATATGTCAGGAAGCAAAGTCTACTCACCCGTTCAAGCTAGTCTAGGCGCATTTTTAGGAGGGCCAATAGCTTCAGTTTTTTTCATAAAACAGAACTTTGTCGTCTTGAATGATGATGAAGCCGTTAAAAAAACGAATCGCTATGGTGCTTTGGTTATTACATTTTTCATCTCAATTTTACCTTTTTTGCCAGAAAACTTTCCAAATATGATCATTCCTATAATCACGATTATTTCTACGAGACTGTTAGTTGAAAAGTTTCAATTTACAAAAGAAGTCATCTCCAATAACGATGATTTAGATTTTCATTCTAACTGGCGAGTACTTTTTGTCAGCTTGATAAGTCTGGTTGTTTTTATGATTATTGGCGTTAGCCTGCTGTTGGCGTTAGACTTTTTGGGTGTTGAAAGTCTGCTGTAAACTTCACGACTTCACGACTTCACGTCTTTACTATGGGTAATTTTTTGAAAATGAAGTCAGCTTTCAAAGATAGTGATGTCAGGTTTTATTTTTTTAATAAAAACGAAAAATTGAGCAAATGAACTTAATCTACGCTATTTCGAACTAGCATGATTTAATTTTGGTCAAACATTAACAAGGAACTCAGTTGAGAAAAATCATTTATATCTTAGGATTGATATCCGTATTTTCAGTGCAAGGTGCCAGTTTTGATTGCTCGCTGGCCAGAAGCGCGATAGAAAAGAACATATGTGCTAACCCTGATATTTCAAAGGCAGATGAGGCGTTAGCAACGCTTTATAGCAATATTAAAAGCCAAGCTAAATATGTTAATGATTTAATTAATGGTCAGCGTGCTTGGTTAACACAACGAAATGCATGTGAGACTGATGTTTGTATTTTAGATAAATACCAATCTAGAGCGTTGGCGTTAAATGCTTGGCCTGAAACAGAGGCTAAAAAAGATAAAGCGCTAGAAAACTGTACCGATCGTCCCGAGTGTTGGCCAGAAGGCAGCGCTATGCATACTGGTTTGACATTAGTTAACAGTTTGAACAAGGCATCTGCTCAATTGAAAATAAAGCATGATGAGCTCATCGCTCTGTTGTCTGATGCCCCTAATTATGATGGTGAAAAACAGCCTGACTCTCGTGTTATCTCGGCTTTAACCGCACAGCAACTGTCCTGGAGTACTTATAGATCTGACGAATGTGAATTAATTGGTTCGCTGACCGGAGCGGGTGGCTCATGGCCATCGACTTATGCTAATCGTTGTGAGGTCAATTTGACTGAAGAACGTTTGCGCCGCGTTAATTCATCTATTAAGTGTATTAACAAAATACCTTTAGAAGATCGTTGGATGGAACAGTCTCGTTGTTTACAGCAACTTGCACCGTTAGCCAATAAAGTGTAGATAATTAACGTAAACTAGGGCTGCTAAGTACCTATTAAACAAGTTATTAGCTTCCTTAGTTATTTGGCCTGCATTTCTCGTTATAGGATGTCATTATTTAAAGGTAACTTTGCCTCCCACCATTTTAAAGGCTGGTGCGCCTCTCACTAAGGTATCTCTGGCAAATATCTGGCTGCATTCAGGGCATGTGCAAGGAACCTTGGTGTTGTCTTCGACAATACGCTCCTTAAAGCATTTGATTAAGGCGCCTTTACCTCCCTTACGATACTTAAACAATGGTGCTTTACACTTAGCGCAGAAAACATCGACGGTGCGCGAAGGACCTTTCTTGTTGGGTTGGGCCATGTATCGTTTACTCTAAAGTCTGTAAAGTGCTTTAGCCTATTGTAATGAAAAGTGCCGGGTTAGGCTAAAGTTAGCGATGCCTTTTATCATCCGGCCCTCTTGCTATTGGTGTACGCTGTTATCCGTTAATGTTACTGACCAAGAAAGAGCTTAAGACTCTTTTAATGCTTATCTTTATGACTGGCTGTTTAATATTAATCAGCCTATTGGCACTCAAAAGTGCTTGGAGTATCGTTAATAACGGAAAGAAAACTAGGTCACGGTTGGTTAGGCTTTTTAATACAAGGCTTGTAGGTAATTTAACTGGCGTGTACTGGTTCACATAGTATGCTAGATTTAATGAATTAATCTAACGTTGGAGATATTATGCCATATGACGGTGCTGTATCAGGGTTAAAAGTAACAACGAGAAATAATACAATCAGGTGTTTTGAGCGATACCGTCTCGCATTTGGTGAAGCCTTTACCCGTCAATTGACGAGTACATACCATTCATTCCAATTAAAAATACACCGTTCAGCTTCAGAGGTTTCTCACTTTAGTCGAATAACGACCTTCTTAGTTTTCTTATCTACAAACAAATCAATGAGTGACTTTCGCAACCTACTAAGGATTGGCGTTTCTGCATCTGGAGATTCTGCTTCGATTTACGTGCTGTACAGTAACGCTGTGGCAATGTACAGAGAGCACCTTTCAGGGCTAACTAAAGCCGCAAGAACAAAAAATAATATCGTTTCCTCAGTCAGAAAATTTATAAACCATTTGGCAGATGAAGGGATATTTCCACAGGGGATTATTATTGCGGGGTTTAAGTTTGAACAGTCTATGGGGGATAGTTTACTTTCAGCCACAATACTGTGCGGTGATGTTTTAGGTGGCGTTGATGAATTATGGAGGCAGGCAGGGCAAACGGGGCTTGAACGTGATGAAGAAACCGACTGTCTTATGGCTAACATTATTGCTGAGTTTCCCGACAAAGACATTGTAAACAGTGCCGACAGCATGATAACTAACGCCACGTTAGTTCTAGATAAACGCATTAATCAGATTAGGGCTGAGACAGCAAAAAGATTAGTGGCCGCTCACGAAAAGTTTGAAATTGCAGATAAGTGGTTAAATGATAAACATCATAGAGAAGTGGCTATTTCCGTCCATAAATACCGTAAAAACTGGGATCAAGCTCAAGGCAAACGCAATGTTAATGTAGAGCCAGATAAGCTAATTAATGGTGATGTATTACCGTTCGTAGTCAATTACCTTGAACTGTATAATGAGGGCGTTTTCCCTGGTTGTAGACGAGAACATACGAACGACTCCCATAATACATTGTTCGCCTATATCCACAAAAACATACTAAAAAGAAATGGATTTAAAACAGAGGCTGCAAGACCCTATATTTCATTAGATCACGAATTATTGGCAATGGCATACAGTTTTATCATGCTAGAGATACTTGGTAATGGGCAGTCAATAATTGATCTCGAACTTGATTGTATAAGCCCTTCCCCAAAAGGAAATAAATACCTTAGAGTAAATTGGGTAAAGCATCGTAAAAAAACCAATATTAATGAGTATGAAGATATCCTTTTAAGGGACCCTTCAGCCTCTTTAACCGCAGACAACTTGACCGTTATTGATGTTATCAACTTAGTGATACGAGGTACTCGAAGCTATCGAATTCACGTTATCGATAGGGATAAGAATGCCCTTTTCATTGGTTCGGATCGCAGCAAGAAAGAAGTAAACAAATATTATTTTATTGCCTGTAAACCCGCCTTAAGTACATTCTTGCATCACTTCAAAGCTCTTTGCTCACATATATCAGGAGGCACTTGGGTGTCTACACCAAAAGCATTGAGGACTTCACAATTATTGCTCAGTGCAATGCTTGATAAAGATGTATTTGCAGTTCAAGAAAAGGCTAGACACAGATCATTGAAGTCCTCAATGAGGTATGTAGATCATGTCGCAGAAAAGTTACGTAGAGAGCAGAATATTAGAGAATTCTTTGATTGGATGGAGACTCTGGTAACTATAAATATTGATTGTTTTGCTGAAAAAATCGGGATTGATACTGATGAATATGAAAAGCGGAAGCACACTTTATTGAATCAACAATTTGGTGGAATTCATTGTCAAGATCCTTACGCTGGATTCCAACCGGAAACTACGAAAGGCCAAGTTTGCGATAAAATAGAGAAGTGCGCTGGGTGCGGAAATAGAAGGCTATTTTTCTTAACGTCAATTGAGAATATCTGCAATTTAATCCACTGGCATGATTCTCTTTTACTTGTTCAGAGCAAAATGAACACTGAGGAATTCGAAGATAAATGGGGATTATGGTTTGTATTTACCAGCCGTACTCTGGACCGTTTGTATACATCAACAAAGTACAAGCCGATCCATAGCGCAGCACTGGAGAAAAAGGCTGAATCACCAAATCCGTACTTAAAGATGTTTATGGGAGATGTTTAATATGTCGATGCCACAATCAATTCAAAGTTATGCTATGCATTTCAATGATCCAAGAGAAATTGATCACCTACTAACATATAAGGCTGATTGGTTTTTAGATGGCACCTCCTTCAATGACAACGTGTGGATTGTTAAAGATAAACGCAAAAAGCTTAAGCTCCACTTCAGTTATGTAATTGCACCTGGCCAAAAGCTTATAGATCCAGAACACAGTGGAATGCTTCGAACCGCTAAGATCATTACGTATTTAGTGCGAACCTCTTGCCATTATTCCAAAGGGCGTAACAGTGCAACAAGTCAGCAGGCAATGCTTAATCGGATCTCTAAATTCTTTAGATGGCTTCTGAGCAATAACATACATCACTTAAGTTCAGTAAATGCCGATTTATTCAAACTCTACTTGTTCTCAACCACCGTCCCCTTCACAAAGACGTTTGACACAGTTACTAAATTGGAGGCGTTACTCAAACCTCTCACGCGTAAGGAGTTGTTAGCTAAATATACAGTTATTGGCAAGAAGCAGTCCCAACCTAATTTGATTACTGGTAAAATGCTTTTTGATGTAGGCATGTCTGCAAAAACCGTATCTCGATGCAAGGTAGTAGCAGCTTATATGGTAGGAATTCGTCACAGATACTGCTTGCAACTAACTCCCACCATGAAAGAGCGGTACTTGAACAAAATCTTCACCTATCAAGATCAAATGTCATACACAAGAATTGCCGAAGAATTGACTTATATAGAAATCTTTATTCGTTTGAACACTAATTTACCAGATCTGTTTGAACCACATTTTCGACTTCAGTCCAACTTCTTTAGTGCGTTAAATATTACACCACATAGTTATGCAACACTCCACGGAAAGAAGAAAGGAAGAACTAAGTCAATGCCAATTAAAGTTTTTATGCAGCTTATGGATGCAAGCATTCGCTGGATTGTGGATTACGGCGATGAGTTAATAGCACTTAAAAAATTGGCTAACGAAGAAAATGAAAAACTGAAACACAAGTTTCCATCAAAAGCTGATAAACGTAGGCGTTTGTTCCAATGGCTTATGGAGTATAAGCCGCAGAATGAAGGACCTTGTGCTCCTTGGCCAATTATTGGCTACCAGGCCAATATAAGGCAGCCCTCATTAACACCCAAACAAATGGCCGAGATTAAAGGAAAATTTGACTCCGGTGCAGCGTTGTCGCACTTGGCTGATGAATACGGTATTTGCAAAACAACTATTACTAGGTATTTAAAGCAATACAAGCTCAAGCCAACCATGACAGGAATCTCTTTAAACAAGGCGCTATACGGCGTACTCCCAGCAAGTGCGATAATGGTTATATATGCGTTCACCGCTCGAAGAGAGGTAGAGGTAGAGGGCCTTGAGGCCGGGTGCTGTGTACTTGGGCCAAACGGACCAGTGCTTACTAGTTATATAGCAAAAACTTACCAAGACTATAAGAAATTACCGACAGCGAGGATCGTCAAAGTAGCAATTGAACTGCTTGAAAAGCTATCAGCACCAGTAAGGAGCGGTGATCAGCAAAGCATATTCACGTTCCCCAATGTTAAAGATGACAATCCTAGCCAATTCCGGTTAAAGGAAGTAATTGCTGATTTGTGGGAAGTGTTTGAATTGCCAACTAATGAAAATGGAGATAGATGGGAGCTGTCAGAGCACCAATTCAGGCGTATGTTCGCACTAATGTATTACTACCGTTACGACGGTGGTGAACTGTCAACCCTGTCATGGTATTTGCAACACACTGATTGGGAAATGACTTTGGCCTACATAACTGACGAATATGGAAATTCGGAATTAGATGACGCCATGCATGAAAGGATTTTTGATTATATGGACGAGCTAACAAACCTTAGCACAAGGACCAGTGACAACAAATATAGCGGATACATGAGCCACGAATTAGCTGAATTCATTTCGAAATTAGAGTTTGAAGACGCAAAGCGCTTTGATAGGCGTGAAAAAGTTAAATCCGCTATCGCTGATGTTGGACTAGCATTCACTTTTATAAGTGAGGGGGCATGTTTCGGAAAGTCTCCTTCACTCAAAACTAAAGCAAATTGTTATAGTGATGGGCGCATTCAGACAGCAACAGCATGTTCTAATCAGTGTAAAGGTTGCCCCGCGTTGCTCGGTTTTGAAACTGGACAGTCAGAATTGAACTTTAACAGCATTCTAAACCCATCTGAATCCCCAATGCTAAATGCTGTTATGGAGAAATCATGACTGAGAAGCAACAAATCGGTGAAGTAAGGCAGCAGGACACTGAAGCTAAAATTAAGGCCAAACTAAACTATCTTCACGAGATTGTAAATGGCAATGTCCACGATTTTACACCACCGAAAACAATTAGCCTCAACTGGTTTTGTAGCTTTGAATGTGAAGAGCTGAACCTGTCTAAATTTTCAAAAAGTGGACGCCTTCTCAAGCACGGAACAGTACTCCACACCAAGACAATGGCTGCTCTGGAAAAACTGAAAAAATACACTAAAAAGGGCAGAAAATCTAACGTTTCAACCAAACCCAATGATTACAAAGAGCTAAATAAGTCCCTTAAGATGGTAAACAAGGTGCTGGCTGAGGAAGTTGTGCTGTTGATGCAAGAACTAGAGAACGAAAAAACCAGGAGATGTGTTGTTGAAGCAAGGTACAAAGACTTGCAATCAAGAACAAGCAAGACAGATAGCCCATTATCAATTATTGGCAGGACAGTCTGACATGTATAGCTTCATAATTACACCTGGTAGCATAGAGCTGCCAGAAAAAACCCCTGTTGTTATGAACAACAATGGCAGGGTTCAACGTGATATTTCTACTTGGTTACAATCCCTTATTTTGTTCCATAATAGGGAAGAGGCATCTGTATCACAAAAAGCAAGTAGGCTGACTGATTGGCTAAATTACCTAGATAGACTTAGCGAAAGAGTTGATCTATACGAGGCGCAAACACTTAATCTTATTGACTTTGCTAACGGCCTAAAGGAGCGCATGGCTCCGAGTTCCGCGAACCTTTACTTGATGAATATCTGCGAGTTTTACTGGTATGCACAAGACAAGGAGTTTACAAGCTTTATGATTGGATGGGCCGATATGTTAGCCGGACGACAAAAGCCATTAATACAACTTGAAAACAACACTAAAGGCAAAGGTGCTAAATACAAAATTCCTTTTTTACTTGATGTAACGACATCAAGACAAAAATACATTCCCAGACGCTTTGAGATTGATGGCCTATTGTCTTCGCTAGCACAAGTAAGCTTTGATTCAAGCATGGAGGTTTCGCACGACGCATTAGCACCTAGAAACACATTAATCGTTCGATGGCTGTCAGAAGGCTGCTTGAGGCGTCAAGAGGTTGCTTGCCTAAAAAAAGACTCTCTACCTGATTGCACTGGTAATGAAAAAAAAATGATCTCTGTTGAAATTACTGACGGAACCAAGTTTAACAAACCACGGACAATACGTGTCTTACCTAACTTAATAATTGACACCAAAGAGTTTTTTGAACTAGATAGACCTCTGATAGTAGATAAATATCACGAAGGAAAGCAAGATCAAGGGTTTGTATTCATTAGTGCTAGTTATCGCTCTAAAGACATGAGTATCACTCCATCGTCAATAACTGATTTGATTACAGACGTTGGTGATACAAAAATCACCCCCCATGCCTTAAGGCGATATGGTCTATCGACATATGCAACTGCCTTATACTTGATTGAAAGGGAGATGATTAAAAATAATGAGCACGCAAGGGTTGATGAAAAAGTCATACTGCTGAAACTACGAAACCAAGCAGGACACGCTGACTTTGAAACCACGCTTAAATATTATGTTGAAATTGCTCGCGACCAATCAATACTGCCTGAAGAGCAAGATAAGCTTTCGAAAATGTATTTAAGGCAAACCGAATTATTGAATCATCTTATAGCAGAACGATTGGGGATGGAGAATTTGGAACGCTTATCAGGCTAAATATCACTCGCATACCTTTTAGTAAGACTCACAACCTGCCTAATTTTTGAGTTCCTGTCTAAATAAGGTGTTGCCCTTTAGCCGCCTACCCAGCGACATACGGAGCTGGTGACTCCGAAACTTTTAAAACATAACGTTTGGTTAAGGTGCGGGCTTTACCCCGTCCCAGTGAGCTTAGCGAACGATTTGAACCAGTTGTTGAACGAAGCCGCTCTGCGGCAGAAAAGATAAAAGCCCATCTTTCCTCCCATCATAAATACTTACTAGACCCGCCTAATAGGCATTAACTAGGAGTATCACCATGAAAATTCACGAACAACAACGCTTTGATTTTCTTTATGAACAACTTCTTACCAATTTAACCCTGCAAGACAAGCGGCCTGCTACCATCGATGCTTACAGTCGCCACGTTAGGCGTATCAGTGCTTATTTTTACTGTTGCGCTGACAACCTTTTAACCACGAATTTAAAGAGTTACTTTGCTGATTTAATTGCCTCTCACTCTTGCTGTACCGTAAAACTCGACCGTAATGTATTACAGTTTTTCTATTGATATGTCCTTAACCAACACTGGGAGTGGCTGAGTATTGTTAAGCCACCGCAGGTCAAATGCTTACCTGATATTTTGGCCACTGCCGAATTGAGCAGGAAGTCATATCAAGCCAAACCACTCAAGCGTATCTATATCCCAAAAAAGAATAGCAAACTTAGACCTCTTGGTATCCAATGCATGATAGAGCGCAGCAAGCGCTTCATCTTCTAGCCTTGGAGCCTACTTCGGAAACGTTAGCCGACCTCAATAGCTATGGATTTCGACCTAACCGAAGCACAGCGGATGCCATTGCCCAGTGCTTCAAATGTTTATGTCTGAAGCGCTCTAGCCAATGGGTACTTGAGGGTGACATCAAAGCCTGCTTTGATAAGATTGGTCATCAATGGCTCATCGACAACATTAAATTAGATAAAAGAATTCTAAAACAATAACTTGGGTGCGGTTATGTTGACAAAAAAATTGTTCTATAAAATAGCAGAATGAACACCACAAGGCGGGATAATATCCCCTACGTTTATTTTGCTCACGCTTGCTGGGTTAGAACAGTTGATTAAGTCTATTGCCTGTAAAACTGGTAATAGGATCAACTTTATCGGATACGCAGACGATTTTGTTATCACAGGCTCTTCGAAGGAAGTCCTAGTTAATGAAATCAAGCTGCAACTCATTGGCTTTCTACAAGAAAGAGGCTTAACACTCTCTGACGAGAAAACGCATATTACTCAGATCAATGATGGTTTTGACTTTTTGGGTTTCAATATCAGAAAGTACAACGGCAAACTGCTCATTAAACCGAGTAAGAGCAACGTCCTGTCATTTTTGAGTAATCTACGTGAACTCATCAGAAAACATCCAACAATACCCGTTAACGATTTAATCAAAATATTGAATCCGAAACTAAGGGGATGGGCGAACTATTATCGACACAGTGTTGCTAAGCAAGTTTTCGGTTATGTAGGCCATCAACTTTTCTGGTTGTTACGGCATTGGGCTGTAAGGAGTCATCCAACTAAAAGTAAAGACTGGGTGAGGCGTAAATATTATTTAGACAGCAAGGGGTAGTGGCAATTTAATGGTTGGCGGAAAAAGCGAACATGGATTGTCGATTTAACCTTGTTCAAATAGATCAAACACTCATAAAAAGACATGTGAAAATCAGGAATGCAGCGACACCTTATGACCCCGAATATGCAACTTACTTAAGTAAGCGGAAACGGGCAAAGGAAGGCCGAAACTCTTGGTTCGAACCCGTCTTGGTTGCGATGTAGGATGCTGGGTAACAGAACACGCCTTTGTGGAGGCTTGAGCCGTATGCTGAGTTGCACGTTCGGTTCTTAGGAGGGCGGCACTAGGTAACAGATTCCGCCTATCCGACAAATACGAGTTAGGACTATTCTAATGCTCGCGGGTCTAGGTAATGTAATATTTACAATCAAGGAAGTAATTCCTTTACATCACACTCAAGTACTTCTGCTAATTGATACACCTTTTCAAGTGTAATGTTGACTTCACCACGTTCAATCCTACCTGCATAGCTGCGATCCATTTCCGCTAATAAAGCCATTTTATCCTGTGAGATTCCAAGAATTTTACGTTTAGCTCTTAGTTTTCGTCCAAATTGTACTGCTAAGTCTTTCATTTTTAATCTCATTAAAAAGAAAGACTATCTAAAGTTGCGGCTTATAAAGCCACGGACTATAATCCGCAATTGTTTTTTATGTCCATCTAACACTCAAAATGAGTGAGTAATAGAGCCTTGTGAGAACGTTATGTCAAAAGCTTCAATCAAAATATGTTCAACATTACATACTATTGTCCAGGATGAGAGCTTCAATCATTTTCAAGTTATAGAATTACGTGATGCATATCTTGCAGTTTCACAATGCAGTGAAAGCGAAAGCCAAGCATACAAATTCATTTATCGACAAATATCTAGATTGGTTAAAAAAGGGCTTTTGAAAAAATCTCAAAACGAAGGCTTAAAATCTATCACGTACCAGAAGACAGAATTATTTTCAAAAACGAATTTCATTAAAAGCACTAGTGATGAGCGAAGTTATCATCCTTTATCGCAAGCCGAAAATATTAGTAAAGATAAAATACAAAATCTAGAACAACGTCTTAAGCAATCGGAAGTTGATTTGCTCACCAGTATTGGAGAGTCAGAAGAATATATGCGTTTATATAATTCATTCCCTGAAATGAAATCGCATCTTGAGTCACAATATATGCTTGCTAGAGAAAATAGTTCGAAGTTACTGGGACAGATAAAGGCAATTAAGTCTGTGCTCACTCACCAACAGAAGTAAATATAATGCAACTAAGGCAATGGCAGTCAGAGTGTGTCAATCACGCCACAAAGCAATTTAGTGCTAACCAGAGACATTTCCTCTGCTTAGCTACTCCAGGGGCAGGAAAGACGGTTATGGCATCTGAAGTGGCCGCTAGATTATTTGAACAAGGCCTTATCGATTTTGTTCTTTGTTTTTCACCTTCAGTGAATATCGCACAGGGAATTCAGAAAACATTTTCACACCGGTTGTCATGTCGTTTTGATGGTGTGATTGGCTCTATCGGTTGCTCTTATACTTATCAAGGAATGCTATCTTTTAAAGAAGACTTTTGGCAATTACTAGAGAAGAATCGAGTTTTAGTGGTCTTTGATGAGATCCATCATTGTTCAGGGAGAACGATTGAAGATGCAAATGTATGGGGTGAAGAAATTTTACTCAACATACAAGACAAGGCTCGGTATACTTTAGCTTTGACGGGAACGCCATGGCGTTCAGATCAGTCTCCAATTGCCTTGTCTCGATATACTGATCCAGATAATAAAATTCAATGCGATTTCATTTATGGTCTAAAAGAAGCCATTGCTGACATTGTATGTCGCAGCCCCAAAATAGTACTGATAGATAATGAAAAAATATCAGTTACTGACAAAGATAATGAGACCAAAACCTTTAACTGTTTTGATGAATTATTTAAGGATAAATCGGTTCCTTACCAATCGGTCATCAAAAATAATGAAGCGCTCAGACATATTTTAACACTAGCAACAGACAAGCTTAAAATCATCAAGAAGGTCAATCCTAATGCCGCTGGACTGATTGTTTCTTCATCAACAGAGCATGCTGCATATATCTTTAACATGCTTAAAACTGAGTTTAATCAAACAGCTCAAATTGTTACATATAAAGAAAATGAACCTTCACATAGAATAAATGAATTTCGGAACAGTTCGATCAACTGGATAGTCAGTGTTGGAATGATAAGTGAGGGAACGGATATTCCACGTTTGCAAGTATGTTGTCACCTCAGTAGAGTTAAAACTGAGCTCTATTTTAGGCAAGTATTAGGCCGTATTTTACGAATGACCACATCTGTTGACCAACAAGCGTGGCTATTCACTTTTGCAGAGCCGAAGCTTGTCGAATTTGCAAATCGTATAGCAGAAGAAATACCGAATCTGCCTGTAATATTTAGTCCCCCCGTCAATGTTAGTCCGTCAGAAGCTATATCGTTAGATAAAGTTGAAGTTATGAAAGATAACATTTCACCTAGAGATACTAGCAAACTAGAAGTTGGAAGTAGCTTTAATAAAAAGCCCTTGCAAGTCGATTCACTGAAGATAGTCACACCTAAGAATGCTATAGGTTTAGTATCTCAGTCTTTTGAGCTTTTAGGAGGATTTAGAGAAAAAGTAGTGTCCACGTTCGATTCGCCATTCTAAGACCTAATTTTGAATAATGATATATTCATTTTTCAATTATTTTTGAATACTTATAATACTCAGTATCGGATTTCAAACTTTAATTATCATTAATAAAATAGTTCCCTAATGCATCAGACGATTCCCCCCAAAGTGTCTACACATTTTATTAATATTGATAGGTTGTTTTAGAATCGGAACTAATAATTTTTTGATACATATTATAGTTAAACCAAACACGTTTTTGGACAAAAGTGAGTTAGATTTTATACTCTAAAATATATGGTTTGCATTATAATAAGTATAGCAAAGCTCGATATACAGGTGTTTTTAGTGATTAGTTTCAATCAATAAATTCTTTACATATATATGACCCAAAGATATTATAAGTCATTGATTAATAGTCAGAATACCACGAAAAATAGCCTTAGGTTCTGGGGGCATACCGTATTAACAATCAGTAGATTCTGAAAGTGTAAGAGCATCCTCCAATTCAACACCAAGATAACGAATTGTGTTGTCTACTCTAGTATGTCCGAGTAAAAGTTGGACGGCTCGAATATCCTTAGTTTTTGCATAGACTAATGTTGCTTTGGTTCGTCTCATTGAGTGAGTCCCATACAAGTTAGGATCTAGACCAATATTTGATGCCCACGACCTGACAAGAGAACGATAATACGAATAGCTAATCGGTTGCTCATTTCGTATTAAGCTTGGAAATAAATAATCACTTGTCTTTAGAGCTGCGACAAAAATCCATTTCATCAGACTTTGTTGAGTTCTAGCAGTGACTTCAAACTGGACTTCAACATCCGTTTTCTGCTGAATAAGCTTAACTCTTGCAAACATTCGTTCTTGTGACGATATATCACAAACCCTCAGAGGAAGTAGGTCACTTGCTCTGAGTTTACTATCGATTGCCAAATTGAGTAACGCTAGTTGCATAAGGCTATTTTCTATTTCTAGCCTAGTTCGAATACGCCAAATCTCTTCGAGCCGAAAAGGCTTTTTGACTCCGCTATGATTTTTTTTGTTTGATGAGACCATGGTGACCTCCTACTTTATTGATTGGTCATCATAAGTGTAGCTAATAGTACTTTCGCTAATGAGGATGTATTGTAAGTCAGGATAATCGCGTTTGAGTTTTGGCTATGTGCAGATGTTTTTACACTCAACGAATGAACACTGGGACACCATTACCAAAGCGATTCACATGATTATGCGACCATTTCAAGTTAACTAACTCAGACTCTCATAATGTGTAATAGTAAACAATTAGGATGATGGTGCAATTGCCATGATTACCAACAGGCTTCTAAGTTGGTAGTGCCGCCTTTAGACGCCTTGTTCTTATCCTAATTTAGTAAGAACAATGGTTGCGACTACTTCAATTAGAAGTAGTCGTTTGACAATCACTATTTCATTACTTACCGCTTATTAAAAGCCCTTATTCTCAGATACTGCAACGACATCACCATCGTCATCAATTCTAAAATATAATGTCTGTTTAACTTGTGAGTTCGTAGCACTCACGACATAACTTCCTTCATGAACATTTACAATATTTACATCTGCATTGTTAATGGTTTCCCATGAAGATGGCAGCTTACCAGCCTCATAACCTAAATCTTTGAATGTCATTTTATTTATTGTTTTAATGGTAATGCTAATTACCTTCTTCTCATTCATATGACTATTTCTTGAATGATCCATGCTTTTCATTCTATCTAGATGCGCAAAAGAATAATTACAATTAAAAGAAGTAACGATAACTAAAAAAGCAAATAAATATCTCATAAATATGCCCTTATTATTTTAAACTAAGTATCTAAATGCCACCAATTGGAAGGATTGTGTCAATTGGACTAACGTAAACCCACCCAGAAATTTCCGTTCCAATTTTACCTATTTTTCTAATAATTGATATAACTTCATCTACTTGTTCATCTTCACATATAAGAGATAGCTGAACTTCAGAGATAGTAACACCAGCTTCAGAAGAATATGCTAACTCACTTTCCCGAAGAGCTTTCAATGTTCCTTTGACATCAAATATTGATATATTTCCGTAGCCAGAATCTTGTAATGCTTGTATAACATCGGCAGACCTTACATGGTGAATTAATGCAGTAATTTTTTTCATATTTTTACCTGTCAATTTGAAATTATATTTAAAGGGATTACGGACAACTCGAACACCGCAATCCCTTCTTCATACTTAAATTTTAATTACTATTTTAGCTGTTTCGTCTTTCGCCAAGTAAGTCTGTACAAGCCAGGTAATACTAATAAAGTGAGTAATGTTGATGAAATGATCCCACCAATAACGACTGTAGCTAGTGGTCTCTGGACTTCTGCACCAGTGCTAGTATTAAGCGCCATTGGTAAAAACCCTAATGCTGCAACAAGTGCAACCATCATAATTGGTCTTAATCGCAACATTGCACCAGTTTGAATAGCTTGATCGATAGGACTTCCACGATCCAGTTCATCTTTAAATGCAGATACCATCATAACCCCCGTCAAAACAGAAACGCCGCACAAAGTAATAAAACCTACACCAGCTGTAATAGATAGAGGGATATCACGCAACCATAAAGCTATGACGCCTCCAGTAAGGGCTAGTGGTACTCCACTAAAGACTAAAGCTGCGTCTTTTGCGGAGCCAAATGTCATCATTAAAAGAGCAAATATCATTATCAATGTTATAGGCACAAGTATAGTTAAACGATCAGAAGCAGATTGTAATTGCTCAAAAGTACCACCGTATTCTAACCAATATCCTGGAGATAATTTGACTTGCTCAGCAACCTTACTTTGTACTTCTGCAACAAATCCGCCTAGATCTCTACCACGGACGTTCGCGCTAACGACCAATCTTCGTTTTCCATTTTCACGTGAAATCTGATTAGGGCCAGGTGCTAAAGTAAGTTTAGCGACTTCTCTTAATGGTACATAACCACCTTCAGGTAACGGAATAGGTAAACGCTCTAACGCTTCTAAATTTCCTCGAACCCTCTCATCAACCCTTACAACGATTGATAAACGTTGATCACCATCAAAAATCAAGCCAGCACTCTCACCTCCCGTTGCAGCAGCAACTACATCTTGGACATCCGAGACGTTTAAGCCTAAACGGTACATAGCAGCTCTGTCAGCATCAATTGATAAGATGGGTAATCCAGAAACTTGCTCTACTTTTACGCCTTCAGCCCCTTCAATACTACTTAACACTTTTGCTATTTCAGCACCTGAACTCAGTAATTTAGATAAATCATCTCCAAAAATTTTTATACCTAAATCAGATCTGACACCTGAAATCAATTCGTTAAACCGAAGTTGAATAGGTTGGCTTATTTCGAAAGCATTACCTGGTAGTAAGGCTAGTTTTTCACTTATTTCTTCTAAAAGTTGAGCCTTAGTCTTTTCAGGATTTGGCCACTCACTATGATCCTTAAGCATCACATAACCATCAGATATATTTGGCCCCATAGGATCACTCGCAACCTCTGCAGTACCAACTCTCGAGAAATAAGTTTTAACCTCCGGAATCTCTAGAATTGCCTTCTCCAACTTAAACTGCATATCTAATGATTGAGTTAAACTGGTCCCTGGAATTCGAAGTGCTTGGATCGCAATATCGCCCTCATCAAGATTAGGAACAAACTCGGTTCCCATTTTTGTTGCAACAAATCCGACTAAAATCACAAATATCAATGCTATTGAAATTACAAGTACTCGGAATCTCAACACAATCGACAAAATTGGCAGATATAATCGTTTAGATTGACTGACGATAAAGTTGTCTTTTTCTTCTATGTGGCCTGTCATAAACAAAGCGACTGCCGCAGGAACAAAAGTGAGAGACAATACAAGTGCAGACAATAAAGCCATGATTACGGCCATTGCCATTGGAGTAAACATTTTACCTTCGACACCTGTCAGCGCCAAAATTGGCAAATTGACCATAATAACAACTAAAACACTTATCAGACTTGGAGTAAACACTTCACGGGTAGCCGTAAAGACGGTCTGAAAACGTTCATCCAATGTCAATATTCGCCCCAGGTGATGCTGTCTTCCTGCCAGCCTTAAAATACAGTTCTCAACTATGATTACAGCACCGTCAACAATTAACCCAAAATCAAGTGCACCTAGACTCATGAGATTTGCGCTTACTTTGGTTTCTACCATGCCAGTCATCAACATCAACATCGATAAAGGGATCACCATGGCAGTTAATAAAGCAGCCCTAACATTACCCAGCATAACGAGAAGAACGACAATGACCAACACAGCACCTTCAGCTAAATTGGTCTGAACTGTTGCAATCGTCTTATCTACCAATACAGTACGATCGTAAACTGGTTCAGCAATCACACCTTCTGGAAGAGTTTTATTAATCTCAAGCAATTTTGCTGATACTGCCTGAGAAACAGTTCTACTATTTCCGCCAAGCAACATAACAGCTGTGCCCAACACAGTTTCTTCGCCATCGCGAGTTGCAGCACCAGTTCTAAGCTGTTTACCAAACCCAATCTCTGCAACATCACCTACGGTAATAGGAATTCCATCCCTACGAGCAACAATGATCTGCTTAATCGATGAAATATCAGTAACCTGACCTGGAGCACGGATCAAATATTGTTCACCATTTTTCTCTATATACCCAGCACCTACATTCGAATTATTTTTCTGCAACGCAGCGACTAAATCATCAAAACTAATTTGGTAAGCCAATAGCTTTGAAGGTTCTGGTGTAATATGAAACTCCTTTTCATACCCTCCGATTGTATTTACTTCAGTAACCCCCTCAACCAAACGCAATTGAGGACGAATAACCCAATCTTGCAATGTACGCAAAGCTGTTGCATCGTAAGGTTGTCCATCTGCTTGCAAAGCCCCTGGCGCTGCATGAACTGAATAGTGAAAGATTTCACCTAATCCAGTTGCAACAGGTCCCATTACGGGCTCAATACCTGACGGCATCTCACTTTTAGCTTGTTGCAAACGTTCGTTAATAAGATTCCGAGCAAAATAAATATCAGTTCCTTTCTCAAACACAACAGTAACTTGTGAGAGTGCGTAACGAGATAGCGATCTAGTACTCTCAACATAAGGTAAACCTGCAATTGACATTTCAACCAAATAGGTGACTCGCTGCTCAACTTCTAGTGGTGAATACCCAGGTGCTTCTGTGTTAATTTGAACTTGAACATTGGTAATATCAGGTACAGCATCAATAGGAAGATGTTGATAATTCCAAACGCCTAGTGCACCCGTTAGCAAAACAAAAAACATAACCAACCACCGGCGGGTTATGGAAAATTGAATGAGTTTATCAATCATTTAAAACTCCTATTTGAAGCACACAACCGATTATGTCTAAATTTAAAAACATAAATAAGGTATAAAGGTAAACGAAGACGCATAAAAAATTTAATGCCCATGTTCAGCATCCTCTTTCCCCAACTCAGACTTCAAAACAAAGCTATTGTTACTCACATACATTTCACCAACCGACAAACCCGTTAGAACTTCACTATATTGACCATCTGTTCGACCAAGGCTCACTTCGCGTGGTTCAAACCCAGATTCACCTTTGACAAAAACTACATTTTTATCTTCAATAACTTGTATTGCTTCATTACGTATAGAAACTGGCGCATTTATTTCATCAAGTGTAATGTTGGCATTAACAAATAAGCCCGGCTTCCAAATGTTGTTGCTGTTTTCAAGTAGAACACGAGCTTTAGTGGCTTGGCTTTGCACTTGTCCAAATGGTGAAATATAAATAATTTTACCTTCTGAAATATTTTTTAAATCAGTACTTTGTATGTTAACCGTCTGATTTAATTTGACCAAAGGAAGATCCTTCGGAAATATGCTTAATTCTACCCAAACAGTAGAAAAATCTTGAATCACCAGTAAAGGAGTTTCATTTGTTTTCTCTCCAATATTTATATTTCGCTGTGTGATATATCCATTAATTTCAGAAGTTATTGAATAGTTTTTCAAGCTTTCATTTGCTTCAACAATTAACAATGTTTCACCTTTACGGACCGGATCACCGATGCTCTTCTTTACATCACGTACCACACCATCAAATCTGGCATTAACCACTTGCAAACTTTCAGCATTAGTAGCAACCAAACCATAAACAGGTAATACATCACGAATAACATTGGCACCAACGGTGCTAACCACTATTCCGGCATGCTGTATTTGCTCGTTAGATAATTCTATATGCCCTTCCTCTTCATGTTCTGATTCATCTCCATGACCAGACTCTGCAAAAATAGACCCTGTAAAAAATAAGAAGCTGGTTAAGAATAGAACTTTTGTAAAACTAGAAATTAATTTCATTGAGATATTCCTGATAATTTGATGTTCTCGTTATATTGCGAGCTAGCTAAAGGCTCTGATGTCAATTGTTCGATTTCTGCACCATAAGTTAATGCTGAACCTGCAGCTTCAATTAATGTACGTCTTGCACTTAACAACTCCTGACGAGAGCTCACATAATCCAGATAACCGTACCTTCCACGCTGATATGCATCTTGAGTTTCAATCAGTGCTTGCTCTAAAGAAGGGATGATGGTGGAACGCAATGAGTTAACGACTAAAATAGCTTGTTTTCTATTGTAAAAAGCTCGAAATAACTGATTATGCATATCCAATAACATGACATCACGTTTTACGAATACTTGATTTTTTTCTGCAATGGCTGTTGAAATAGCACCTTGATTCCTAGAGCCAGAAAATAAAGGCATACTGAAGCCAGCTACGAGTGCTGTATCGTTTGTATCTTGAGCTCGACGAACCCCCACAGACCAACTAATGTCAGATTTTGACTGTGTTTTAGCAACACGTATTTCAGCATCTTTTAAACGAGCTTCTGATGCAAAAATCTCTATTGCAGGGTTAAGTTTGACTCTTTCAAACAATTGTTCAAATGAGATATCTTCCCCAAACTGAAATAAATTCCCCTCAACATTCTCAAAGTCAGGTGAGGATGATCCCCACAAACTCGATAACGAAACTTTTAAGTAAGATAAGCGTTGCTGTTCGGCAAATAATGATAGCCTGGCTTGCTCTAAGGCTGCTAATGCTCGTTTAACTTCTGCATCGGGTGTAGCACCTGCAGCAGCGCGTTTTTTTACAATATCCAAAGTATCAATGCTTAGTTGAGTAGCCTCCTGTGCAAGAACAACTTGTTCTTGTGCAGCAAGTACATCAACATAACGACGAGTAACATCACCAAGTAAAGCCAGTGACTCAACCTGCCTGCTTGCTTCTAATAATGACAATTCAGAAGATACAGTCCCAATTCTAGCTAAACGCTTGTTATCCATTTCAAAAACTGAGGATAAAGCTATAGTGAACTCAGCTCCACTAATACCGTTGTAATTTCCAGTTCCTCCAACATTTTCAGTATCAAAACCTAATTCATAAGCAGGTGATAATTTAGCAGTTTCCATTTGACCATTCAGAGCATCAATTCGATACGGAAAAAATTTAAGAGAAGGATTTTGTGATAGTGAACGCTGCATTGCAGTTGGCAGCGATATAGCTTGATCTGCCGATGATGCTCTTGCTGCGCTGATTGTAAAGGAGAATGCCACAAGGAAAACACACGAAATAATCCGTATATTATAAATACGACTCGAGAGCTCCAAAACTAGTTTTGGAGGACGATTTAACATTAACATATTGTAATACCTAATTATTTAAGATATAAAAATGCGCAAACTCTATCATTTGCAAAAATTGACTTAGAATAAAAATTAGGCGATCGGAGGACGAATTGAAGCTGAAAAAGGAGTTTCTGGAATAGAAAATAAATATGAGTTGTATGGAGCGTATTTTGTGAGGATATCAGTTTCAGCCTCATAGACACTTAACAAATAGATATGGCAATGACTACTGTGGTGGTGGCAGTGAAACATTTCATTTGAAGAAGGAATATCAGTCGTAGATACATCATGAACTGGAGGTGTTTTGATAACTGATACATTATTATCGATTGGTGTACTTGATAAAATCTCAGCATAAGCTTTTAGCGGGTGAGCATCGACAATATTTGTCATAGGTTGAAACACAACCCATACAAAAATTAAAATTGTCGATACTAATTTAATCATGCTAACCCCAATTTAGATACATTTTGATTTTAACATTCCCCATAAAAAAATCAATGCATATTTAACTCTGTTCAAGACTGATGGCGGTGTTTTACCCGCTGAATATTAAACCTGTTATTTAAGAATGTACAAGAGCCTATAAAATTTTAAAGTTAAAATTAAAGTTAAATACTCGCGAATGACGAGGTGAACTCAAGTACAATTCGATAGCAACGCTTCACAGTGGTAGTCATCGATGACATTAAAATCTGCCTGAAAACAAGTTATCGCTAATAAAATGCATTGACTAGGATTCATTAGTTTTGCTGGAACGGTATATGTACAGGCTCTGTACAAAGTTTTAAGTAAATGCAGCATTTTTAACAAAAATACTCACATACAAGCTCTTAACGTATCATCATTCCGTTTCAAAAACTTGATTTTGTTACTTTATCAAAATAAATACTGTCCATTAATCTGAGCTGAAGTAAGTGCAACAGTTTCTCTTATAGAGATTTCTGGTATATCGAGCTTGAGTAAGCCAACTTAATCACATCATACCGGATTGCAGCTAACGATCATCATCATTAGCTAGCTCATTATTGAAGAATATTACAGTGACTGGAACAAATTTTTATTATTACTTTATTCACGTAAGTTAACTTAAACACGAAGCAATCTTTTAGCAGTGAAGGACTACTGATTACACATTAAAATTCATGTTATTAATAAACGCTCCAATATAATACATGTTGTTATTAGACCATATGTATTGTAGAAGCCCTTAAAATCAATACTCATAGCATATATGCACATAAATAACTCCTCCTAAGCCGCGTATTTCCAGCTGCAATAGCTGTTGAGCTAAAAGCCAGTAAAAAGAAAGGTAGACCAATTTTAAGAAGGTTCATCGAATGCTTCAAGCTAAGGAACAGTGATTAGCTAATGTCTGATTTATCTAATTAAACCAAGCATATGAGTGATACTAACAGTGAAAACATTAATCAAAGCAAAAACCTAGTTAGCACTTAATGCTGGGTACACTGAACCATTTGGTTGTGTATTGTGGCGTTAGCAAATCACGGCGCATTGACCACTTGTGCTCTATGCCTTGAGCTGCTAGAAACATCGTATCACTGCCATAGCGTTGGTTAATGTCATCTAGCGTATTCATCAAAGCGGGATTAGCCTTTGAAGGGTTAAATAAATCGAATTGGTTATGTTTTTCGCTAGCTAAATCGATAAGCCCTATACCGATTTTGTAATAATGTACGAACTCACGAAATAGCTTTGGTGCGGCCTCACTCATAGCTTTGGTTAGCTCAACAGTGCAGTTGGTTGGACATGGAAAATGTACAATAGCTTTATAGCTTACAGGCCGTTCATCATGGGGTGAATTACTGGCAAAAATCAGCAAGGTCTTGCAGTTTGAACCTTGCTTACGTGCTTTACTCGCTGCGATAGCAACATGCTTACTCAATGCTTGTAATAACGACGAATAATCTGTGATGCGCTCACCTACGCTTCTAGTCGAAAATATCTGCTTTTTATCTGCCCTCGACTCATCCCATATTTTACAGGCTTGGCCGTTAAGCTCACGAACGGTACGTTCTATTTCAATACTAAATTGCTTTCTTGCCAGTGTCGGCGGCATAGACGCAAGTTGAAACGCAGTACGGATATTCATTAATTCAAGCTTCTTACTTATTCGGCGGCCTATCCCCCATACATCCCCTACAGCAAGCTGCTTTAAAATAGCTATACGCTCTTGCTCATTACTAATGAAACAAACTCCTTTGTAGCCCTCAATCTTCTTAGCTGCATGGTTGGCTATTTTAGAAAGAGTAAGCGTTTCACCAATACCCACACAGACTGCTAGCCGCGCTTCTTTCCACACAGCACGGCGGATTAACTGGCCTTGCGTAAGGAGGCATTTGATAGCGGGATAGCAGTTTTTAAAAGAGAGGAAGCTTTCATCAATAGAGTAGACATGTTGCTCAGGGGCAAAGCGGCCAATGATATCCATCATTTTGCTAGATAAGTCAGCATAAAGTTCATAGTTTGAGGAACAGACAATAACACCACGTTTGGCGCATAAGGCTTTAACTTGAAAGTAAGGTAGAAACTTCCCAATTCCAGCCTCTTTAGCTTGACGATTAGCAGCAACAATCATCCCATCGTTGTTACTCAACACAATAACAGGCTTACCACGCCAATCAGGGCGAAAGACTTGTTCTGCACTGCAATAGAAGCTATTCGCGTCAACTAGAGCAAACATCTAATTACCCCACAACAAAGGGCTTTGACGGTGGCAACGAATAGAACGTGTGACTACGCCTTCAATACTAAAATAATCGTATTCATGAATTGTGACAGGTTGGTATTGTTGATTAGAGGAATGGAGAACACGCAGCTTGGTATC
This sequence comes from Shewanella sp. AC91-MNA-CIBAN-0169, assembly GCF_040310165.1. Classification (NCBI taxonomy): domain Bacteria; kingdom Pseudomonadati; phylum Pseudomonadota; class Gammaproteobacteria; order Alteromonadales; family Shewanellaceae; genus Shewanella; species Shewanella sp. AC91-MNA-CIBAN-0169. The sequence continues at coordinate 167 of NZ_JBEOPM010000040.1, read as the reverse complement.
TAGAATCTTGCAGACAAACTCGCCATTAAAATTGGCAACTATTACATCGCCGTTTCGACCGTCTGGTAATCTCCCCATTTTTAGCTGAGGTCAAAAGTAGAGACTTAGGCCACTAGTGCCAGTTTTTGCTTTGGTGGGACACCACCAATTGCTGTATTGGGTCTTTC
>NZ_JBEOPM010000039.1:0-29173 GCF_040310165.1 Shewanella sp. AC91-MNA-CIBAN-0169 | reverse complement strand
TGGCTGGGATACAAGGATTCGAACCTTGGAATGCTGAGATCAAAACCCAGTGCCTTACCGCTTGGCGATATCCCAATCAAACTTTTTGAAACATTCGCTTAAGCCAATATTTCTAATAAATGGTACGGAAGGAGAGACTTGAACTCTCACACCTTGCGGCACCAGAACCTAAATCTGGCGTGTCTACCAATTCCACCACTCCCGCACAACACTCTAGTTTAACATCTTGAGCAGATGGGTAAGAAATAGATGGTAGCAATAGCGGGACTTGAACCTGCGACCCCAGCATTATGAGTGCTGTGCTCTAACCAGCTGAGCTATATTGCCACTATTTCTTGCTATCCCTCTTGGTGAGGAACGGGGCGTATTATGCTTATTCAGGTTATCTAGGTCAACTGGTTTTTTTCGCTATTTTCATCAATTCGACTTGTTCGGCTATAACTTCACCAAACTGAATGCCGAATCGACAAAATAAACCCAATTAACACACCTTAAACACCTTTACGCCCCATTTTAATTTCTAATTAACGTAAGTGACACTTATACGTTAAATAAGAAATGCATTACATCGCCATCTTTAACGATGTATGTTTTACCTTCAACACGTAATTTACCCGCATCTTTGGCGCCAGCTTCACCTTTGTAGGTAATAAAATCTTGATATGCCATAACCTGTGCACGAATAAAGCCACGTTCAAAGTCGGTATGGATTACGCCAGCAGCTTGTGGGGCAGAAGCACCAACAGGTACTGTCCATGCGCGAACTTCTTTTACACCTGCAGTAAAGTACGTTTGCAGATTCAGTAATTCGTAACCTGCACGAATTACGCGGTCTAAACCAGACTCTTCTAAACCAAGGTCAGCCATAAACTCTGCGCGGTCATCTGCTTCCATTTCTGCTAATTCAGATTCAATAGCAGCACATACAGGCACAACGATAGCATTTTCTGTAGCGGCAATAGCACGAACAACATCTAAATGAGGGTTGTTTTCGAAACCATCATCGGCAACGTTAGCAATGTACATTGTTGGTTTAATCGTTAAGAAGTTAAGGTAAGCAACGGCTGCTAACTCTTCTTTAGTTAATTCCAACGAACGCAACATTTGGCCTTCATTTAACAATGGACGCATTTTTTCAAGTACAGCGACTTCAAATTTTGCATCACCGTCGCCGCCTTTAGCACGTTTAGCTTGACGAAAAATAGCGCGCTCACATGCGTCTAAGTCTGCTAGAGCTAACTCTGTATTAATGACTTCAATATCGCCAGCTGGGTCAATTTTATTCGCTACGTGAACAATGTTCGGATCTTCAAAACAGCGTACTACATGACCAATTGCATCAGTTTCACGAATGTTAGCTAAAAACTTGTTACCTAAGCCTTCACCTTTCGATGCACCAGCGACTAGACCAGCGATATCAACGAACTCCATAGAAGTAGGTAAAATACGTTGAGGTTTAACAATAGCAGCTAACGCATCAAGACGTGCATCTGGTACCGGTACCACACCCGTGTTTGGCTCAATAGTGCAAAACGGAAAGTTTGCCGCTTCAATACCCGCTTGTGTTAACGCATTAAACAACGTTGACTTACCCACGTTTGGCAGACCAACAATGCCGCATTTAAAACCCATATGCTTACCTTTATATATGTAGAGTTATCCCATTGGATAATGATGTCGAAAGGGTGTTAAAACAAAACTCGCTTGGCTTATTCTGCTTTGAACGAATGTAATCTATGCATGGCTTTCGCCATGTCTTGGTTAAATAAAATCTCGGTTGAACGAACCGCTTCATCAATCGCGGCGTTTATTCGCTCTTGCTCTATCGTTGGTGCCCTGCCAAGTACGTAGCCGCTGACTTTATTTTTATCGCCTGGATGGCCAATGCCAATGCGCAAACGATGAAAGTTTTTGTCGTTACCTAAACTGGCAATAATGTCTTTTAAACCATTATGACCGCCATGGCCACCGCCCAACTTGAATTTAGCCACACCAGGATCCATATCCAGCTCATCATGGGCGACTAAGATTTCCTCGGGCAAAATGCGGAAAAAATTGGCTAACGCTGCAACCGACTTACCACTTAAGTTCATATAAGTTGTCGGGATCAGTAAACGAACATCCCTGCCATGCAACGTTGCACGGGCTGTGACACCAAAATATTTACTCTCTGCAACCAAAGGGACATTACATATACGCGCTAATTCTTGCACGTACCATGCACCAGCATTATGGCGAGTTTGTGCGTATTCAGCACCCGGATTTGCCAACCCGACAATCAATTTAATGTTACTCATCACAACCTAGTCAGTTTAATAGCAAACAATGCTGCTAAATGCCTTCATGGGGTACATCAAAATACACATGATGCAAAACGCGGCATTTTATACCAATTTCACTCATAATGTAATCATTCAAAGCCACTCATGCTTTACGGTTGACGACTCTTTACAGAAGTCATGTTTGTTGCGTAGTAAGCCTAGCTAACAAATGGCACATATCGCCAACCGATAGTTTAATTCAGCCCAAGCGCGTACTTCAATACTTTACGTTTTAGCGGTGAGTCGATATTGGCCAGTTTTAACGCGCCATTACGCAGTAATTTTAATGGCAATAAATTGTTACTAAAACCGGCGTAAAAAGCATCCATTGCAGTCATCATCAATTGATTATCATAATATCGCGCTTGCTGATAATGCTTTAATACACTCGCATGCCACCATGTTTTACCATTACCAATAGCATTAGCAATTTGAGCCACCAGTACATCGACATCTTTAAAACCAATATTAACGCCTTGGCCAGCTAATGGATTAATCGTGTGAGCTGCATCGCCAATAATAACCAGATTATCCTGATAATATTGTTGTGCATGGCGCCGAGTTAATGGAAAACTACCGCGATTTTCAACAGTAAAATTAGGGTCTAATCTCGACGGGAAATGCAGCCTGATTTGTTCAGCAAGTTGTAGATCATTCAGTTGAGATAACTGTTTAATACGATTGGCATCGTCATACCACACTAACGAAGCATTATTTCCAGGAAGCGGCAGTAAGCTTCTAGGCCCTGCTGGAGTAAATTGCTGCCAGGTAATTGATTGCTGAGGAGTTTGAGTACTTATATTGATTAACATTGCCGATTGGGCATAATCCCAACCTGTCACCCCAATACCAGCCCATTGGCGCACTTGCGAGTTAGCCCCATCGGCACCAACAAGTAATGTTGTAGTAAGCATATCGCCATTATCCAGCAAAACGCCGACTTGATGACCATCTCTTAAACGCGAAAACTGCATCACTTTAGCTGGACACAGTAAGGTGATGTTGTCCATTTGATGAATTTGTTGCCATAGGCTTAATTGAATTAAACGGTTTTCAAAAAAATAGCCTAAGTGCTGCTGGCCAACTTGTTCGGCGCTAAATGCAGTAAGGCAGCCATCAAGTTCCCATGTTTCTAAACCAGTATATGGCACATGACGCATGGTTAGCAGCTCATCCATAACGCCAAGTCGCGCTAACAATTGCTCAGATGCCACACTAATTGCCGAAACTCGTACATCTAGAGGCTGCTCAGGTTCATAAGGTTGTGGTTGGCGAGATTCAATCACTGCAACACTGAGCCCTAACTGACCTAATCCAATCGCTGCTGCTGCACCGACCATTCCGCCGCCAACAACGACAACATCATAATGATTAGTGTGACCAGTGGTGTTCGTTGATGTGAATGAAGCATCTTGCATTGTGTTGGCATCCATAAATAGTGAGATGAGTTTCTGTTTAATATGACAGTGAATAGAGGTCAATATATGTATAAATATGTCTATAAGAGCTAAAGCATGACCAAATGTTGCTATAACGGCTTTTTCCTACATCTGCTTACAATGAACAAAAATCAATCAATAAACGATTTTATATACTGTGACTGTCTGATTAATTGATCCACTTTACGTAATCAAGAGAGGACATCATGAACCGTCACCATCAATTTGTACGCCATTACATTCGCTATGGTTTAATTGCCACAGTGTTGATCACCACAATCATAAGTTGCGCATTAATACTGTCGACTAATGCCAGTGCCAATAACCCCAAAAATAATTTAATCATTCCGGACGCAACAAATATAGGTTCCATTGAAACCATTACCGTGACATATCGTAATGCATTCGATTATGCCCTATATCAACAAACCACGGAAATGTTGCTCAGCTTTAATCGCGATTTAAGCCAAAGTAATCTCGTTCAAGTCCAGCAACAAAGTCGCCAAATGGCCGCGGAATTTGGTTTTTACTCCGCTCAATCCATCACGTTTAACGCCAACGATAAATCATTACAATTTTCAAGGCTATTACAAAGTTTAGATTCAAATGAGTGAAACTTGCACTAGTGCTAGCCAGACCGCCTGACAACAGGTAAAATGTCGCGCTATTTTTACTGTGATTTACTGGCGAGCACTGATGAGTAAAAAACTTCATATTAAAACCTGGGGCTGTCAAATGAATGAGTATGACTCATCAAAGATGGCCGATTTATTAGACGACTATCAAGGATATACCTTGACCGAGGACGCAAGCGAAGCAGATGTTCTGCTGCTTAATACTTGCTCTATTCGTGAAAAAGCACAGGAGAAGGTATTCCATCAGCTAGGGCGTTGGAAATCTTTAAAAGATAAAAATCCTAATTTAATTATTGGGGTCGGCGGTTGCGTTGCCTCGCAAGAAGGTAAAGCAATTAAAGATCGCGCTCAATGCGTTGATATTATCTTTGGTCCACAAACATTGCATCGTTTACCTGAGATGATTGAACAAATTCAACGTGGCGAAAAAGCCGTGATTGATATCAGTTTCCCAGAAATTGAGAAGTTCGATCGTCTTCCTGAGCCTCGCGCTGACGGTCCAACCGCGTTCGTGTCAATTATGGAAGGTTGCAGTAAGTACTGTTCTTTCTGCGTGGTACCTTATACCCGTGGTGAAGAAGTCAGCCGTCCGTTAGATGACGTTATTCTTGAAGTGGCCCAATTAGCCGCCCAAGGTGTACGTGAAGTCAATTTATTAGGTCAAAACGTTAACGCATATCGCGGTGCAACTCATGATGATGAGATTTGTACCTTTGCGGAATTATTGCGCCTAGTGGCCTCAATTGATGGTATCGACCGTCTACGTTTTACCACTAGCCACCCAATTGAATTCACCCAAGACATTATCGATGTGTATGAAGACATGCCTGAATTGGTGAGCTTCCTGCATTTACCGGTGCAATCGGGTTCTGATCGTATTTTGACCCAAATGAAACGCGGTCACATGGCAATTGAATACAAGTCGATTATTCGTCGCTTGCGTAAAGCGCGTCCTGATATTCAAATCAGTTCAGACTTTATTATTGGTTTCCCTGGCGAATCTAAACAAGATTTCGCTGATACCATGAAACTGATTGAAGATGTTGGTTTTGACCACAGCTTTAGCTTTATCTACAGCGCTCGCCCAGGCACGCCTGCGGCAGATTTGCCTGATGATGTTAGCGACGAAGAAAAGAAGCAGCGTTTAGCGATTTTACAAGAGCGCATTACGCAACAAGCAATGCGTTATAGCCGTCATATGTTAGGCTCGGTTCAACGTATTTTAGTAGAAGGTCCATCGGTAAAGAATCCAATGGAACTTCGCGGTCGTACTGAAAACAGTCGTGTGGTTAACTTTGAAGCCGCCCACACTCATATCGGCAGTTTCGTTGATGTGAAAATTGTTGATGTTTATACCAACTCATTACGCGGCGAATTTGTCCGTGGTGAAGATGAAATGGATTTACGTCGCAGTTTACAACCAGCTGATATTATGGCTAAGCACAAGCAAGATGACGCATTAGGTGTGACCCACTTTAAGCCGTAATTCATGTTTGTTGCTTAAGATGATATTAAAGGCGGCTTGTCCGCCTTTAATTTTGCCTAAAATTAGTCATATTATGGTAATTCGATACAGAGACTCGTAAACTGTCATTATTACTAAATGGCATATATTTTGTTGTCCAATACCAAAACCTGGAGCCTTATTTGACCACTAAAGTCACTACCATGAATTTGTATCTAGAACCTTCAGATACTCGCCGCCTCGTGTCATTATGTGGCCCATTTGATGACAACATCAAACAGCTAGAGCGCCGATTAGGTGTTGAGATTGTTCATAAAGATAACCACTTCACTATTGTTGGACTGCCACGTAATGCACTCAATGCCAATAACTTGCTGCGTCAGTTATACATTGAAACCCAAACCGTAAAAGGCAGCACGCCAGACTTAGAACCTGAAGTAGTGCATTTAGCCATTCAAGAAGCCATTAACCTTGAAGCACAGCAAGACTCTGACGACAGTAGCATCCATATAAAAACTAAGCGTGGAGTGATTAAGCCTCGTACACCAAATCAAAGTGTGTACATGCATAATATCACTCGTCACGACATCAGCTTTGGTATTGGCCCTGCTGGTACAGGTAAAACTTACCTTGCTGTTGCAGCGGCGGTTGATGCGTATGAGCGACAAGAAGTGCGTCGTATTCTATTAACTCGTCCTGCGGTTGAAGCCGGCGAGAAACTCGGTTTTTTACCGGGCGATTTAAGCCAAAAAGTCGATCCATATTTACGCCCACTTTATGATGCCTTATTTGAGATGATGGGTTTTGAGAAGGTTGAAAAACTGATTGAACGCGGCGTAATTGAAGTCGCCCCGCTCGCTTACATGCGCGGCCGGACTCTCAATGATGCTTTCATTATTTTAGATGAAGCCCAAAACACCACAGTTGAACAAATGAAAATGTTCTTAACCCGTATTGGGTTTAATTCTCGTGCGGTGATCACTGGCGACATTACTCAAATTGATTTACCTCGTAGCCAAAAATCAGGCCTACGTCACGCCATTGAGGTTCTCAGTGAAGTATCTGAGATCAGCTTTAATTTCTTTATTGCCCAAGATGTGGTCCGCCACCCTGTTGTTGCTCGTATCGTTGAAGCGTATGAAGCATTCGAGCAACAAGAGCAAATCCAAAAAACCATCAAAGAACAAGCTTATCGTGAACGTGAGCAGAAACGTCAGCTAATAGATAAAGAGGAAAGTGCTCAATGAGCCAGCAAGGGATATCATTAGATCTCGACCTGCAAATTGCAGTCGATAATCCACATTTACCGACACAAGCTGAGTTTGAAACTTGGGTTCGAACGGCTATTGGCCAAACAATGCCAGTAGTCGAGTTAACCATTCGTATTGTTGATATTGCCGAGAGTCAGCAGCTCAATTCAACTTATCGCGGTAAAGACAAACCAACTAACGTATTGTCGTTTCCGTTTGAAGCGCCGCCTGAAGTTGAATTGCCATTATTGGGTGACCTCGTTATCTGTGCACCAGTGGTGGAACAAGAAGCAATTGAGCAAAATAAACCGCTAATCGCACACTGGGCACACATGGTCATACACGGTAGCTTGCATTTGCTGGGTTATGACCATATTATCGACGAAGAAGCCGATGAGATGGAGTCATTAGAGACCCAACTTGTTGAAGGCTTAGGTTTTGACAATCCCTATAAGGAAGCATAAATAAACAAGGTATATCTTATAGATAACCCTGTTTAGGTAAATATTATGAGTGACGATATCCCCCCGAGTACAAACGCCCACAAGAAGAGCTGGTTCGATAAAATTAACCAATTATTTCAGGGCGAACCTCAAAATCGCGAAGATTTAGTTGATGTCATCGCCGGTGCAGAAATGCGTGACCTCATCACCGAAGATACTCGCGAAATGATTAAAGGTGTATTAGAGGTTTCCGACCTTCGTGTGCGCGACATCATGATCCCAAGATCGCAAATTGTTACCATTCAAATAGACTCGACCGTCGATGAGTTTTTAGAAATCGTCATGGATTCAGGTCACTCTCGCTTCCCTGTTGTTAATGAAGACAAAGATCATATTGAAGGCATTTTACTGGCTAAAGATTTGATCAAATACGGATTTAAACAATCTGATGAATCTTTTACTCTTGCCCAAGTGATTAGACCTGCCGTGGTCGTTCCTGAAAGTAAAAGAGTCGATGTACTGCTCAAAGAATTCCGCTCGCAACGCTACCATATGGCGATTGTTGTCGATGAATATGGTGGAGTGTCAGGCCTAGTCACTATTGAAGATATTCTCGAAGAAATTGTCGGGGAAATTGAAGATGAATTTGACCATAATTCAGTTGAAGATACAGAAATCAAAAAACTCAGTAACACAGTGTTCATGGTAAAAGCGCTGACTGAAATTGAAGATTTCAACGATGCCTGTGGTACCAACTTCAGTGATGAAGAGTTCGATACTGTCGGTGGTATGGTGTCGCATGCATTTGGCCATTTACCAGAACGTAATGAAAGCATTATCATCAACAATATCGAGTTCAAAGTCATTAACGCAGATAACCGCCGCTTGGTGCAACTTCGTGTTAAACTCCCTGACCCTAATATTAGTGAAGAATTCGACGACTAAATCGTGCTAAAAACTCAACCTTTACACTCTTCTTTGAGTATTGTTCGTCTGGTGACGGCATTTATTGCTGGCGCCAGTACGGCACTTTCGTTTGCGCCTTATGAAATTTGGGCCATATTTCCTTTAGCATTGAGTTTTGCCCTATGGCAGAGTCATACATTAACCGCCAAACAAAGTTTGTATTACTGGCTTAGTTTCGGTTTTGGCTGCTTTGCCATTGGCATTAGTTGGGTGCATGTCAGTATTGATACCTTTGGTGGCATGCCCATTGTTGTGTCGATAACCTTAATGGCTTTACTGGCACTGTATCTGGCAATTTATCCCGCAATAACAGGATACTTGCTCAGCAAGTTATCACGCACAGCTAAGCACTCCTTAAATCCTTACTTTACCTATCTAGGATTATTCCCAGCATTATGGGTGCTAACTGAATGGTTAAGAGGATGGGTACTGACAGGTTTCCCTTGGATTTGGGCTGGCTACAGCCAAACATTAGGGCCTCTTAGTGAATTTGCCAGCTTTATTGGTGCGTTAGGACTGAGCTTTGTGGTGGCTTTAGTTGCAGGCTCACTGATGCTGTTAACACAAAAGCGAGTATTCCCAGTGCTAATCATATTACCTATCTTGGCATTAAGCGCTTGGGCGGCACCGCAACTCAACCCAATATCAGCCAGTGGTAAAACAGTTAAAGTGGCATTAGTGCAGGGTAATATTCCCCAAAGTATGAAGTGGGAGCCCGATGCATTGTGGCCAACCATGCTTAAATACATGGATCTAACCCGTGAGCAATTTGATGATGCCTCTAGTGTCGATATCGTTATTTGGCCAGAAGCTGCCATTCCTGCACCAGAAGCCATGGTGGAAGACTTTTTATTGAATGCCAATCAAGTCGCCAATATGAATAACATTGCGATTATTACAGGCATTATTAGCCACCAGCAAAATGATTTTTATAACTCATTAATCGTATTAGGTAATCACCATCAGAAACAGCAACAAAGTGCTGACTATATTGCCGGTGGCACCAACGAGTTTAAGAAACATCATTTACTACCAATTGGTGAGTTCGTGCCATTAGGGGATTTATTACGCCCCATTGCACCGTTTTTTAATTTACCAATGTCATCATTCCAACGTGGTGACTACACTCAACCTAATTTAATTGCACTGGGTTATCATGTAGCGCCGGCGATTTGTTATGAAATTGCCTTTCCAGAGCAAGTAAGAGCAAGCGTTACAAATGAAACAGATATGCTACTCACAGTATCAAACGACGCTTGGTTTGGCGCATCTAACGGGCCATTACAACACATGGAAATAGCCCAAATGCGTGCCATTGAAATGGGTAAACCTCTTCTGCGTGGTACCAATAATGGCATTACTGCAGTCGTTGATCCGCATGGACGAATTACCGATGCTATCCCGCAGTTTGAAACTGGGGTGTTAGTAACCAATATTGCACTTTATCAAGGTGAAACTTGGTTTAGAAAAATAGGTCAATTCCCCTTACTCATACTGTGCGGTTTATTAGTGTTATTTAGTGTCAGAAACGTCTTACGTAAATAACAGGACAATTTGATGTCACAATCGATTCGACTCCAAACACAAGTTCTCTCAAAAGGATTTACCTTAATAGAGTTGATTGTGGTCATCATTATTTTAGGTATTCTAGCGCTGGTTGCAGCACCTAAATTTATTGGCTTGAGTACCGAAGCGAGACAGCGCACCTTATCGAGCCTCATGGGCAGCATTAAAACAGCCAATACTCTGGTGTATGCCCGTTCAAAAATGACGAGCTTACGAGTGCAAGCTGTCACAAACCGAGATGACTTAATCGATATTGATATCGACAACGACGGAGTATTTGAAACTCGGTTGAAATGGGGCTATTTAGACAACACGGACATTGAAAAATGGATCGTTGTGGATGACGCTTTTACCATTCAATATCAAGGCATTGCTATTACTTATATCGGATATGATAAAGATGATAATGGCCAGGTCATCAATGACAATTGTTACTTCTCTTACACTCAAGCCGCAGATGCAAATACAGCACCCGAATATCAAACTGTAGTCAGTGGTTGCTAATCTACAACCATCTTTAAATGCATTTAAATGTTAAAAATAAGCTATCAATATAAACTAAGCTTCAGCTTGCTTCGTAATGTCTTGGGTAAACAACTATTGGTGAAGATTACGATGCAACTATTTGAAATAAAATTAGCCATATCCCAACAAACTAAACATCCAACGATTATTAGTTATGCCGACTCAAATCATTATTTGCTCGGTGTTAAAGATCTGCTGGGAAATTTTTACAGTGTTCGCAATAAAGCAGGGAAACAGCTGAGTTTCAACTCAATCAAACAAGCTGAAGTGTTATTGAAACAACAAGGCATTCATTATGCCATGCTAGAAATTCAGACAGCGTATGATGAAATGATCGGTAACAGCAGTACGAGTCACTACCATTACCGAGTAGAGTTTTAAGTATTCACTTAGCTAGTTACGGTGTTAACGGCTCCCTTGAAAACTCATTATAATCACATTTTGGGCAGTCGGGGATGACCCCAGGAAAATCGATTTGCATTTGATGACCACATTTATCGCAGGTCAGTTTACCTTGGTTAATAATTTCCCCAGACTTATAAACACCATGATGTTTAAAATCTTGTAAAAGTTCATGCCACTCCACTTGGCTACGATCAGTTATTTCGCTCAACCACTGCCATAATGTATTCTCAATCCCAATAACCATCGGACTAAAACTCAAATTATCGGCATTTTCCTCATTTAAGAAGGCTGCAATGTCACGCTTTAAAAATTCTTCTACTAAAGCGAGCTCTTCTTCATCTGCATGAGATTTTAGTTTTAAATACTCTTTACCCTGGGTCACTGACTTAAACAAACTTTTAGCAGTCAATGAGTTATCTTGCTCAAACGAGGTTTTCACCTGTTCGAATAGTGACTGATATAAGGCTAATAGTGCTGAACTTTTTCCACTCATAAGTAATACTCCTTAATACGCACCTTTTTAATAGATCACTTCTGGTTTATTCTATGCAGTTATAAATCTCGCTGCTGAGCGTTAGATCAAACAATGGGCGGCATGGCCGGAAATAGATTGATGCAAGAGCTATATAATCCCTCAGAAATTGAAGCCTTAGTGCAAAAGCACTGGCACGAACATAAAACCTTTGAAGTTACTGAAGATGAAAGCAAAGAGAAATTCTATTGTCTTTCAATGTTTCCGTATCCTTCAGGTCGTCTTCACATGGGCCACGTCCGTAACTACACAATAGGCGATGTAGTGGCACGATATCAACGTTTGCAAGGTAAAAATGTTTTGCAACCGATTGGTTGGGACTCATTTGGTCTGCCTGCAGAAAATGCCGCGATCAATAATAAGACCTCGCCGGCACCGTGGACATACGAAAATATCGACTACATGAAGAACCAACTTAAGCTATTAGGCTTTGGTTATGACTGGAGTCGTGAAATCGCTACCTGTACCCCTGAGTACTATCGTTGGGAACAATGGTTTTTCACTCAGTTGTATGCCAAAGGTTTAGTGTACAAAAAAACCTCATCAGTAAACTGGTGTCCAAACGATGAAACTGTACTCGCAAACGAGCAAGTACAAGATGGTTGCTGCTGGCGCTGTGATACTGAAGTGATTCAGAAAGAAATTCCTCAGTGGTTTATTAAAATTACCGATTACGCAGAAGAATTACTTAACGACATCGACACGTTAGATGGCTGGCCTGAGCAGGTTAAATCCATGCAACGCAACTGGATTGGCCGCAGTGAAGGTATTGAAATGACCTTTGCCGTTGCTGACAGTGATGCCTCGTTTGACATCTACACCACTCGCCCAGATACGTTAATGGGCGTGACTTATGTAGCTATTGCAGCAGGTCATCCTTTAGCTGAACAGTCTGCATTGAATAACCCTGAGTTAGCCGCATTTTTAGAAGAATGTAAAAATGCTGATACCACTGAAGCTGCGATGGCTTCGATGGAGAAAAAAGGCGTAGCAACCGGTTTACAAGCTATTCATCCTATTAGTGGCAAGTTAGTACCTATTTGGGTAGCTAACTTTGTATTGATGAATTACGGCACGGGTGCGGTAATGTCGGTACCTGCTCATGATCAACGCGATTATGAATTTGCGCTTAAATATAAGCTTGCGATTGAAGCGGTCATTAAGCCAGTAGATGGCGAAGTAGACGTCAGCAAAGAAGCCTACACCGAAAAAGGTATCGTATTTAATTCTGGAGATACTTTCCCAGAGCTTGACGGTTTAGACTTTCAAGCGGCTTTTGAAGCCATTGATGCTCGATTAACTGCAGAAGGCAAAGGCAAGCGTCAAGTAAACTACCGTTTACGTGACTGGGGTGTATCTCGTCAGCGTTACTGGGGTGCTCCTATCCCAATGGTGACCCTCGCAGATGGTACTGTTGTGCCAACGCCTGAAGATCAACTGCCAGTTATTTTGCCAGAAGATGTGGTGATGGACGGTATTCAAAGTCCGATCAAAGCAGATAAAGCTTGGGCAGAAACCACAGTCAATGGTCAGCCAGCAACCCGTGAAACAGATACCTTTGATACCTTTATGGAATCATCGTGGTATTACGCCCGTTACTGTAGCCCTCACGCAGACGAAATGTTAGATCCTGCTAAAGCTAACTACTGGTTACCAGTAGATCAGTACATTGGCGGTATCGAACACGCTTGTATGCATTTATTGTATTTCCGCTTTTTCCATAAGTTGCTACGTGATGCTGGCTTAGTCAACAGTGATGAGCCCGCAAAGCAATTACTGACTCAAGGCATGGTATTAGCAGATGCTTATTACTACACCAACGAAAAAGGTGCCCGAGTTTGGGTATCACCTTTAGAAGTGACTGTGGTAGAAAAAGACGACAAAGGCCGCATTATTAAAGCGATAGACAATCAAGGTCATGAACTGGTTTACACTGGTATGAGTAAGATGTCTAAATCGAAAAATAACGGTATCGATCCACAAGTTATGGTTGAAAAGTACGGTGCTGATACCGTACGTTTATTCATGATGTTTGCCTCGCCACCGGAATTAACCCTGGAATGGCAAGAGTCTGGCGTTGAAGGCGCACATCGCTTCATTAAACGTTTCTGGAAATTGGCTAGCGATCATGTTGCTGCAGGTAAAACTGACCCATTAGATACCAGCAAATTAAATGCCGATCAAAAAGCATTGCGCCGTGAATTACATAAGACCATTGCCAAAGTCAGCGATGACATTGCACGTCGTCAAATGTTTAACACCGCTGTAGCCTCAGTAATGGAACTAATGAACCATTTACTGAAAGCCTCACAAGAAACGGCTCAAGATCGAGCATTACTTGCTGAAGCTTTGTCTGCAGTAACGCGTTTGCTTTACCCTATTGTTCCGCATATGACGTTTACGTTATGGAATGAGCTAGGTAACGAAGGTGATATTGAAGATAGCCGTTGGCCTGAAGTCGATGAGTCTGCGTTAGTCGAAGACAGCAAGCTCATTGTGGTACAAGTAAACGGAAAGGTTCGCGCAAAAATTACTGTTGCTGCTGATGCATCAAAAGAAGATGTAGAAGCATTAGGCATGAGTGATGAGCACGTACAAAAACACACTGAAGGGTTAACGGTTCGTAAAGTCATTTACGTGCCCGGCAAACTATTAAGTATTGTTGCTAACTAAGTTGTCTTAATGAGGAGGCTCGTCAGCCTCCGAAATTAGGGTGATAACGTTAACGCTTCAGTGTTATAACTTACCGCGGGTACACCGCGGTAAGTTATTTATTTAACCATGCAAATAAACAAGGATGCCTCCCCTCACTATGCTAGCCAAAAAAATCTGTTTAGCCATAATGACATTGGTGCTACTGACCACTGCAGGATGCGGCTTCAAACTCCAACGCAGTTACTCCATCCCTGCCGAATTGGCCGAATTGCATTTAAGCAGCAGCGATGAATACAGTGAGTTAACTCGCTTAGTTCGTGACAGATTACGGATCAACCGTATTAGCCTTGTCGATGCAGCAGAAAAAACACCTACGTTACGGTTAATTAACGACTCTCTCGAACGTGCCACACTGTCACTTTATCCCACAGGAAATGTTGCAGAATATGAGCTGATTTACTTAGTGCATTATTCGGTTACTTTACCAGGACAAGAGCCACAAGATTTTGATACTGAAATCCGTCGAGATTATCAAGATGATCCTCGTACTGCATTAGCAAAAAGCCGTGAAATGGAGTTGTTGGTTAAAGAGATGCGCGTACAGGCAGCCGATTATATTATCCAGACTCTGGCGTCAATCGGGGCAGAGTAATGCGGGTTTATCCTGATCAACTCAAACAACATCTCAAACCGCTACCTCAATGTTTTTTACTGTTTGGTGATGACCCATGGTTAATCGAAAACAGTAAACAATTGATCCTCAACGCCGCTAAAAAACAAGGCTTTGAAGAGCGTGTACAGTTGAGCCAAGAAACCGGTTTTAACTGGGGAGATTTAGTCCAAGAATGGCAAGCAATGAGCTTATTTGCCAGCCGGCGGATTATTGAGTTAACCCTGCCGCAAGGCAAACCGGGCATGGAAGGCGCAGCAGCATTTCAAACGCTGTTGCAACACCCTAATCCAGATATGTTATTGATTATTCAAGGCCCTAAAGCCAGTGCAGAGCAAACCAATAGCAAATGGTTTAAATCACTCGATGCCAAAGGTATATACCTACCCTGCACCACGCCTGAAGGTAAACAGTTTGAACGCTGGTTAGACAGTCGTATTACTCATTATGAACTCACGGTTCACCATGATGCAAAAGCCATGTTGTTTACCCTATTTGAAGGTAACTTATTGGCGGCTGAACAAGCGATGCAATTGCTACAACTGCTCAGTCCTAAGCAAAATATTACCCCAGAACAACTCAGTGAATATTTCGAAGACCAATCTCGTTTCAGTGTGTTTCAACTCTGTGATGCCATTCTAGGTAACCATCAAAAACATGCACAGCACATGCTGGCTCAATTGCAGGCTGAAGGCACTGCTATGCCCATTTTAATGTGGGCTTTATTCAAAGAGATAAATTTGCTGCTCACCTTGAAACTGGCCGTTCATAATGGCGAGCAACTCAGTAAACTGTGGGGCCAGCACCGGATTTGGGATAAGCGTAAACCGCTTTATCAAGCAGCAATAACGCGATTAGATTTAGATCATATCGAACATATGCTCGCATTTGCGTCTAAATTAGAATTAAATCTCAAACAAAAAGGGCTTGAAGATTGGATTGGTCTCAGCCATTTATGCATTTTATTTGATCCACGAGCACATAACCGTTTAGCTCATATTGAATTAACTGACTGAGACAAAAAGTAAGGACAGCGAATGCGTATCGGTATTTTGGGTGGCACCTTCGACCCTATCCATCTAGGACATATCAATCCTGCACTAGACGTAAAACAGCAACTTCATTTAGACCAGATTTGGCTAATGCCCAATCATATACCTCCGCATAAAAATACTACCGTAGTGAGTACTCATCACCGGCTGGAAATGGTGAAGTTAGTTTGCCAGCAGTACCCAGAATTTAAGCTATGTGATATCGAAATCAATCGCGACACCCCCTCTTACAGCGTCACTACGCTCACATTACTCACCCAACAGTATCCTGATGATGAATTCTTTTTCATTATGGGCATGGACTCATTTGTTCAATTACCATTGTGGTATCAATGGCAATCATTGTTTAATCTGTGCCATATTGCATTGTGTCAACGCCCTGGTTGGGCAATGGACACCCACAGCGAAATGACCAAAGAATTATTATTCAGACAAGCAACCGCAGACTATCTTGACTCGCCTTCCCATGCTAAAAATGGCAGAATATTCACTATCAACAGCCAGTTAGTCGATATTTCTTCAACTGAAATACGTCAGCAGTTAGCTCAAAATATTGATACCAGCGCACTATTACCTCAAACAACAACCGAATATATTCGCCAACATCAGCTCTATCGCTAACACAATAAACCGCACAGTTATTAACTCAATTTTTATGATTATGGGTAAACTCTGCATCGGACACAAAATTAAATCTATCGTTGTTTAGCCTTGCTTAATTGCGCATCAACAGTGAATTTGAGTATAATACTCCGTTAATTTTTACTTATGAGGTACTTCGAGTGCAAGGCACCGAACTAAAAGATTTCGTTATCGACAAAGTCGATGATTTAAAAGCAAAAAATATTACTGTTATAGATGTATCTAAGCGGTCAACCATTACCGACACTATGATCATTTGTACTGGTACATCAAAAACACACGTTCGATCTATTGGTGAGCACGTAATCGTGTCAGCAAAAAATGCTGGCGTGCAACCTCTTGGGGTCGAAGGTCGTGACAGCAGTGAATGGGTATTAGTTGATTTAGGCTCAGTGATTTTGCATGTGATGCAAGAACAAACTCGTGATTACTACGAGCTTGAAAAACTTTGGTCTGAACACAGCGTCTAATGAAGTTACAGCTTATTGCCGTTGGCACCAAAATGCCCGATTGGGTAACCCGAGGCTTCGAAGAATACCAACGCCGTTTCCCTAGAGATATGGCTTTGGAACTCATCGAAATCCCAGCAGGGAAACGCGGGAAAAATGCTGATATCGCCCGAATTTTACATAAGGAAGGCGAATTAATGCTAGCGGCAGTAGCAAAAGGTAACCACATTGTCAGCCTAGATTTACCCGGTAAAAACTGGACAACACCAGAACTTGCCGAGCAAATGACAAAGTGGCAACTCGATGGTAGAGATGTCAGCTTACTTATTGGTGGCCCAGAAGGACTTTCACCTGCTTGTAAAGAGGCGGCCAACCAAAGCTGGTGTTTATCTGCCCTGACCTTACCTCACCCTTTGGTTAGGGTTATTGTGGCAGAAAGCCTATATCGAGCTTGGAGCGTCAATAACAATCATCCGTATCACAGAGAATAAACTCAGTCGCATGAATAACTAAGCTTATCGATAATGATTATCATGCAACTCTTTTTTTCATGTTCATCAGCTGATACTGTGACCTTCTATAATTCAACCTTCCATTTGGTAAAGACGGGGATAGCATAAGTGTCGCCAAATAAGCGCATTACCATGCATGATCACGCCGCAGAGGCCGCGCTATTTAAACGCCGTGCATTATTCACTTTTATTTGCGTATTCTTTCTACTCTGCATCTTATTTTCGAATCTTTATCATCTTCAAGTTGTCTCTTACAAAGACTATGAAACTCGTTCAAATGATAACCGTATCCGTGTGGTTCCTACTCCGCCTAGCAGAGGGTTAATTTATGACCGTCATGGCGTACTATTAGCCGAAAACCAACCTTATTATTCTTTAGAACTTATTCCAGAAAAAGTCGATGACATTACCGCGACTTTGGACGAGCTTAATACCTTCATTGAACTCTCAGAAGATGAGCGCGAAAGCATCACTGAAACCTTAAAGTTTCATCGCCGGTTTAAGCCGTTAACCATTAAAAGTAAATTAACCGACGAACAAGTCGCCATCTTTAGTGTTAATCAATATAAATTTCCTGGTATTTATGTTGAAGCAGGTCTTAAGCGTCATTATCCCTTTAATGCGCTAATGACTCATGTATTGGGTTATGTCGGCAAAATTAATAGCCGAGATAAAGCCTTACTTGAAAAAAGCAGTCAGTGGAAAAACTATGCTGCAACCAAAGATATTGGTAAGCAAGGTATTGAAAAATTTTATGAAAGTTTACTTCATGGTACCCCTGGTCACCTCGAAGAAGAGGTCAATAATCGTGGCAGAGTGATCCGCACGCTTAAAGTGACTCCGCCAACACCAGGACAAGATATCTATCTCACGTTAGATCTCAAACTACAGCAGAAGGCCATGGAGCTTTTAGATGGCCGCAAAGGCTCCGTTGTGGCTATAGATCCTAGAGATGGCGGTGTTTTAGCCATGATTTCAAGCCCATCATATGACCCAAACCCCTTTGTTCACGGCATTAGTTCTAAAGCTTATAATGAGCTGTTAAACGATAAGTCGCGGCCATTAATAAATCGTTCAACCCAAGGGCAATACTCTCCTGCGTCAACCATCAAACCGCATGTGGCATTACTTGGGTTAGAAGAAAAAATCATTAGCGAACGCACGCGGATTTGGGATCCAGGCTATTGGCAAATGCCAGGCGTCGATCGCAAATGGGGCGACTGGAAAAAATGGGGCCATGGCTGGGTAGATATCTATCATGCCATTGTCGACTCTTGTGATATTTTCTTTTATGACCTCGTCTATAAAGTTGGCATCGATAGAATGGCCATATTTATGGATCGCTTTGGTTTTGGCAAAAGTACTGGCATTGATATTTTTGAAGAATCAGATGGCGTAATGCCATCTCGAGACTGGAAAAGAATGCGTTACAACCAACCTTGGTATAACGGCGATACAATTTCGGTCGGTATTGGCCAAGGATATTGGACCACTACTCCTCTACAGCTTGCTAATGCGGTGACTATCATGGCAAATAAAGGCAAGCGCTTTACGCCTCATCTATTAAAATCTTTTAAAAATAGTACCGTTAAAATTGATTCGCCGATTGATGAGCAAGTACCAATAGAGCTTAAAGACCCTCGTAATTGGGACATCATCAATGAAGCTATGCGCCAAACTGCTGATAAATCTCGCTTTACCGATGCTACCTATACTGCAGCAATGAAAACGGGTACTGCACAGGTATTTAGCGTAGCTAAAGATCAAAAATATAATGCCAACACTATCGCAGAACACTTACGCGATAATGCATTAGTTGTTGCTTACGCTCCTTACGAAAACCCTCGTATTGTTTTGGCTGTGGTATTAGAAAACGCCGGCTGGGGTGGCGCCAATGCTGGCCCGCTAGCTCGAGCCTTGCTCGATGAGTATATTTTACGAGACGAATGGGCGGTAAAACCGTGAATAATCATGCATATCAAAAATCGTTTTGGCAAAAAATACACTTAGATGTGCCATTACTCATCGGCATCGTTATCTTAATGAGCTTTGGCCTTTTTGTGATTTATTCTGCCAGTGGCGAAGACCCTGCGATGATGGAGCGTCAACTTGTGCGTATGGCGTTGTCGTTAGGCGTCATGTTTTGCTTTGCACAAATCAATCCTGAAATACTCAGGCGTTGGGCTTTGCCTATTTATCTTGCTGGGGTAGCGTTACTCATCGGTGTTGAACTGTTCGGCACCATTAATAAAGGTGCCCAGCGCTGGCTAAACTTAGGATTTATGGAATTCCAACCATCGGAACTCATCAAACTAGCCTTCCCCATCACCATGGCGTGGTATATCAGTAAGTTCCCGCTGCCACCCAAAAAGCGATATCTGGCCGGTGGCGTTATTATTCTACTTATTCCAACATTACTCATTGCTAAACAACCTGACTTAGGCACCTCTATTTTGGTCGCAGCTTCTGGAGTATTTGTGTTGTTTTTATCTGGCATGAGTTGGCTAATTGTCGGCGGCTTTGTTACTGCGATTTTGATCTTTTTACCCGTATTGTGGTTTTTCTTGATGCACGATTATCAGCGTACTCGAGTATTAACCTTGTTTAATCCAGAACAAGATCCTCTCGGCGCGGGTTATCATATTATCCAATCGAAAATTGCCATTGGTTCTGGTGGACTTTGGGGTAAAGGTTGGCTTGATGGGACTCAATCACAATTAGAGTTTTTACCTGAGCGACATACCGACTTTATCTTTGCAGTGATCGGAGAAGAGTTCGGATTAATTGGCAGTTTAGTGTTACTGGCAATGTATTTATTTGTCATTGGCAGGGGTCTGGTTATCGCTTCACGAGCACAGACCAGTTTTGCACGCTTATTGGCCGGAAGTATCACCCTAACGTTTTTTGTCTATGTTTTTGTTAACATCGGCATGGTATCAGGCATTCTACCTGTGGTTGGTGTACCTTTACCGCTAATCAGTTATGGTGGAACCTCAATGCTGACCTTAATGACAGGTTTTGGTATTTTAATGAGTATTCACACCCACAGACGATTTGTCGATAGATAGGATTAACGTTAACCATGACAAAAATAACCGTTCAAATCGCCAGCTTAGCATTACTTATGAGTGCTGTTTTTGACGCAAATGCAGTGACCGAAACTGATACTCAAGCGTTACAGAAAACCTTTATTGCCGAACAAGTAAAACAAGGATTTAAGCAACAAGAAGTCGAGCAGTTTTTAGCATCGTCAAGCTTCGACCAAACCATTATTGACGCGATATCAAAACCTTGGGAAGCGAAACCTTGGCACCAATATTATCCTATTTTTTTGACCGACAAACGGTTGCAAAAAGGGCTAGAGTTTTGGCAAGAAAACCAGCAAACCATCGATAAAGCAGCCAAGCAATTTAACGTCGATCCACAAATTATAGTGGCGATCATTGGCATTGAAACATTCTATGGTGGTTACTTAGGCAATTATCGTGTGCAAGATGCCCTGTACACGCTGGGCTTTCATTACCCACCACGGGCAACGTTCTTTCGTAGTGAATATGCCAATTTAATGTCGTTGATTAAAGAAGAAAAACTCGATAATGACACCTTAAAAGGCTCATATGCTGGCGCGATGGGCTATGGTCAATTCATTCCATCTAGCTACCGCCATTACGCTGTGGATTTTGATGGTGACGGTCGACGAGATTTATTAACCAGCAAAGCTGATGCAATTGGCAGTGTAGCTAACTATTTTCATCAACACGGTTGGCAAAAAGGCCAACCTGTAGCGTTATTGCTAAATCACACCTCAAGCACGGCCCCTAAAGCGAAGGTATGGACCAAAGAAAAGCTTCACTATAAGGTATCAGACATTCTTAGCCCATCATTAAGCTTGGCAGATAATCAAGATATTGATGCGTCACAAGCTGCATTGTTAATTAAACTAGATCAAGCTGAAAGCACTGAATACTGGCTCGGGCTTAAAAACTTTTATGTGATTACTCGCTATAATCGCAGCCCATTATATGCCATGGCGGTTTATCAGTTTAGCCAACAACTTAACGCTCATCATAAATCGGTAAATCAACATGGTCATTAATTACCGTTTCATCTTATTAATCATTTTTAGCAGTGTCTTTCTCATTAGCTGCTCGTCAAATGATGCTAAAAACTCTTCTTCAGGAAAAAAAAGCCGCTATCAAATGGCTAACGATCGATATCCTGATGACGCACCAGATGTGAGCTTGGTTAAAAATGCACAACCTAAATACGAACCTTACAGCAGACAAGGTAATCGAGACTACACGGTATTAGGCAAAAGCTATCAAGTGCTCGACAGCGGAAAGGGATTTAAAGAGCAAGGTCATGCATCATGGTATGGCTCAAAGTTTCACGGTCATTTAACCTCTAATGGCGAAACTTATGATATGTACACTATGTCTGCAGCGCATAAAAACCTGCCCTTACCCAGTTATGTCAAAGTGACCAATTTAGACAACAATAAACAAATTATTGTTAGGGTAAATGACCGCGGACCATTTCATCATGGTCGAGTGATTGATCTATCTTATGCTGCGGCTTACCACTTAGGCATGCTGGCCAGAGGAACCGCAAAAGTCGCTATTGAAACCGTTTACATTCCCTCACCAGAAGAGCGAGTAATAAGCGATTTAAAAGATGACGACAATCATTTTATTCAAGTTGCAGCGTCGCAAGATAAACTGCGTATTAATATGTTAGCCAAACAGTTAGAAACCAAATACGCCGTTAATTCTCGCGTGACATCTATAAATGGCATGCACAGATTACAGTTGGGGCCGATCAGACAAATTCATCTAACCAATAAATTGCTCGATCGTGTGCAAACAGATGGTTATCCACAAAGCTTTATCGTACCGTAAGCCATAATACTGGTGATACAGAGTAACATTAAGCTTCATTTACATTGGATGAATGAACCTTAATGCGAAATGGTTGCCTACTAATGTATAATCGAAAAAATATACCAATTGATCTTTGTCTTTTCTTCGACTAACTAGAGACGTGCTAACTTCATGATGACTTCCAAAACTGCTCAATTAACAACGATGCTCTTTGCATCTGTTGTCTGTTTTTCTTCAATCGCAGCAACGCCACAACCAGATATACGTCCTACACCCAATCGCGCACCTATGGTGACACCAGACGCGCCTAGTGTTGCTGCTAAAGCTTACGTGCTAATGGATTATAATTCTGGCAGAGTTATTGCTGAAGAAAATGCCTACGAAAGTTTAAACCCAGCAAGTCTGACAAAAATGATGACCAGCTATGTTATTGGCCATGAAATCCGCGTTGGTAATATTTCATTAGATGATGATGTAGCCATTACCAAGAACGCGTGGGCAAAGAATTTCCCTGACTCCTCTAAAATGTTCATTGAAGTGGGTAAAACCGTCAAAGTACACGACTTAAACCGCGGTATTATTATTCAATCGGGTAATGATGCCTGTGTTGCTATGGCTGAGCATATTGCCGGGACAGAAGGTGCATTCGTTGATTTAATGAATTCATGGGCTAAGCAATTAGGCATGAAAGACAGCTACTTTGAAAACTCTCATGGTTTAGATTCAGAAAATCACAAAACGACAGCCTATGATATGGCCATTTTAGGTGCCGCGCTGATCCGTGATGTACCTGAAGAATATAAAGTGTATTCAGAGAAGTCTTTTACCTATAACGGCATTAAGCAATATAACCGTAATGGCTTGTTGTGGGATAAAAGCTTAAACGTTGATGGTATTAAAACTGGTCATACATCAGGTGCAGGCTACAACCTAGTATCTTCAGGCACCAGCGAAGGCATGCGTCTTATTAGCGTTGTGATGGGCACATCGAGTGAATCTGCACGTAAAGCTGAGAGTAAGAAACTGCTCAACTATGGTTTCCGTTTTTTCGAAACGATTACACCATACAAAGCTGGCGATACCTTCGTAACTCAACAAATTTGGTATGGCGACAGAGACACAGTTGATCTCGGTGTGATGACCGACACCCCTATTACTATTAGCCGTGGTAAAGCAAAAGATTTACAAGCTAACTTTGAATTAACTAAGCCACTAACAGCCCCACTTGCTAAAGGCGAAACCGTCGGTCGCGTCTTTTTCCAGCTTGATGGAAAAGACATTGCTCAATTCCCGCTAGTGACATTGAATGAAGTTCAAGAAGGCGGTATGTTCAGTAAGTTAATGGATTACTTTAAACAAATGTTTGCCAGTTGGTTTGAGTAATTATTCAGATTGACATGATTCACTAATGAAACTATTAGTGAATCAACTAATTAAAGCCGCCTAATCAGCGGCTTTAACTTTTTAAGATCTACCGGGCTTGAATCGGGTATAATTGCCACCATATTAGTAACACCAAAAACAGAATCGAGTAAGTTAATGTTAAATACAACGTTTGACCAAGTGATGGAATTTCCTAATTCGTGCCCTTTCAAAGTGATTGGTGATGCTGACGATACCTTAGCCGATCGTGTTGTTGCTGTAGCGCAACAACTTGCTCCCGGTGATTATGTTCCAAGCGTTAAGGCATCAAGTAAAGGCAGTTACTATTCAGTGACCATCCGTATTACTGTTACCAGCAAAGAACATATTGAAAAAGCGTATATTGATCTTGCCGCTATTGAAGGTGTAAAACGCGTACTGTAAGAGCCTAAAGAGTCATCTTTACTCATAAACTTGAGTATAATACTCAAGAATTCATCCATTGACTCGATGGACACACACAATTTATCTGGGGGAGACGTTGCCCTTGCAAGCACAAACACTGCACATCCGCCATCTTGGCATGCAAGACTATGAATCGACATGGCATGCAATGCAGGAATATACTGACACTCGCGATAGCGACAGCCAAGATGAACTTTGGATTGTTGAGCATCAACCAGTATTTACCCAAGGCCAAGCAGGTAAAAGCGAGCATATACTCAACCCTGGTAATATTCCGGTTATTCAAGTCGATCGTGGTGGCCAAGTTACTTATCACGGCCCAGGACAATTAGTGGTTTATCCACTTATCGACATCAAACGTAATAAACTAGGCGTTCGTCAGTTAGTGAACAATATTGAGCAAAGTATTATTGACATGCTCGCTTGTTACGCTATTAATGCTTACGCAAAAGCTGACGCTCCTGGTGTTTATGTAACAGAACGAAAAATTGCCTCTTTAGGATTACGCATCCGTAAAGGTTGCTCTTTTCACGGCTTAGCATTAAATGTCGATATGGACTTAGCCCCGTTTCAGCGTATCAATCCTTGCGGATATGCGGGTTTAGAAATGGTGCAATGTAAAGCATTAGGTGGTCCACAAACTGTGCTTGAAGCTGGCGATAAATTAATCCAAACCTTTAGCCAAATTATGGGCTACCAACAACTTGTACATCATCAAGGATTAGCAGAATAATGAATAGGCCTGAAAGATTACAACCAGGTGTCAAATTACGTGATGCCGATAAAGTCGCACGAATTCCTGTAAAAGTCGTGCCATCAGAGCGCGAAACTATGCTGCGTAAACCGGATTGGTTACGAGTAAAATTACCCGCGTCAAATCAACGTATTCTCGAGATAAAAGCGGCATTACGTAAAAACGGATTACACTCAGTTTGTGAAGAAGCCTCTTGCCCAAACTTAGCAGAATGTTTTAACCACGGCACAGCAACCTTTATGATCTTAGGTGCAATCTGTACCCGTCGTTGCCCTTTTTGTGATGTGGCCCATGGTCGCCCACTCAAAGCGGATTCTGACGAGCCTAAAAAACTGGCTCAAACGATTAAAGACATGAAGTTAAAGTATGTGGTGATTACTTCTGTTGACCGTGATGATTTACGTGATGGTGGTGCACAGCATTTCGCTGACTGTATTCGCGAAATTCGTTTATTAAACCCTGAAATCAAGATTGAAACTCTGGTTCCTGATTTCCGAGGCCGTATCGATGCCGCTTTAGATATTTTAGCGACCGAGCCTCCTGATGTATTTAATCACAACCTTGAGACGGCTCCAGCTCATTACCGCAAAGCACGTCCAGGCGCTAACTATCAGTGGTCATTAGATCTACTTAAACGCTTTAAAGAACGTCATCCAACGATCCCGACTAAGTCTGGTTTAATGATGGGTCTAGGTGAAACTAACGAAGAAATAGCCGAAGTATTACGAGATTTACGCGCCCACAACGTGGAAATGCTCACACTTGGTCAATACTTACAACCATCTAAATTCCACCTACCTGTTGAACGCTATGTTCCACCTGCCGAATTTGATGAATTGAAAGCCTTAGCTGATGAACTTGGTTTCACTCATGCAGCCTGTGGCCCACTTGTTCGTTCAAGCTATCACGCAGACTTACAAGCTCAAGGTAAAGAAGTTAAGTAATCTTACTTTGCCCGAATAAAAAACAGCGCTCTATTAGCGCTGTTTTTTTATTCGGTCGAATCAGACTAAAAAAATTAACTCAACGATAAGTCCATTAAAATGGCATCTTCATAACCATCATCGGTAGGGTAATAGTTTTTACGCTTGCCTGATTCAATAAAACCGACTTTCTCATATAAGTATTTTGCCGCCCCATTGGACTGACGAACTTCTAACATCAGCACAACTGCACCAGCATCTTTCGCATCATCAATCAGTTGCTGGATTAGTAACGAACCAAAACCTAAACCTTGTTTATCTGGTGCGACACAAATATCGAGTAAAGTCGCCTCATCAATAATCTGCTGCACTATCGCAAAAGCAAACAAATCATCTTGCTGCTTAATGCCCAAAACGCGATATAAAGGCCCAAAACACTCCTTTAAGCCAGTTTCTGACCAAGGATGAGTATGAGCTTGATTTTCAATACTCGCCATTGCAGTAACATGCTCAACGCCAAGGGGGACAATTAAGTGACCATCAGTGTTGTTCATTGATCTGGCCTTTACTTAATTGCTGGGTTTTGTCTAAATGTTGAGAAATTTGCTGCCATAAATGACGTTTTTCATCCACAAGTGCATGAAGGTCTGTTAGCGGCGCACTTACAACCCAAGCAACACGAGGACGAACTTTTGTCTTACGCATATCCCATATCACCTGTGGTCCTTTAATCATTTCACAATCAAACTCGCACTGTTCAATATCAACGTTTAATAAACGCAATACATCATGGATAAACGTTTGATCAGATAAATCGGCATCGAGATCATGCAACACTAAGTAAGGCTTTAACGGTTTATCAGCACTGAGCCAGCGAGTAATATTCATCGCATCTAAAAAAGCAGATTTATCCATCGAACTCTCAAAAACAAGGATACTTCAACCAGCATAGCAGTTAACTAAATAAGGTTTAAGGTAATTTAACCAAAAAAACTAAGCCTTATTTGTCGCAAGGCTTAAAACGACAAAATCACAGTCATAGCGAATTTAATGAATGCTTGAATTGTCGAAAAATAGTAGACCAAACATTTTCGATTATAAAATATGACTTATGACGACAAAATACTAGCTAGCACAAGATGTCAAAATGAGTGTTTCACATTAAGAAACGAAATCGACTATGTAGCTAGTTTGATCGAAGAGAAACAAATATGGATTGTCTGTATGAAAGTAAATGAGAGACATTGTGAATAGTACAAAAGACAAAGGCCTAGCATTTCTGCTAGGCCTTCTAAATTTGGCAGGGGTGGCAAGACTCGAACTCGCAACCATCGGTTTTGGAGACCGCTGTTCTACCAATTGGAACTACACCCCTGTTGACGAGGGGCATTATGCTAAAAGCCCCTCCAAAGGTAAAGTACTTTTTTAAATAAAGCGCTCAATTGCAGTTTTTTCAAACAAGTTAGCTAATCTAATCGATTAATGAGTAGATTATGCATTTATAAAATGGCTCGGACATTGGTTAATTTCTACGATTTCATGGTTAAGTGTAGAAACTGATAGTCCAAATATGGAAGTCGACAACAAGAACACAATTACGTTCAATTGATAATCTGATCTGAAATTTAGAATCGAATCATTGAACAATCGAGCAAAAATGACCTCGTCAGTTCCATAATATTAAGCGCAATAGGTAATAATAATCGCACCTATTAATCCTATAGAGAGGGGGATAAACCTGTTCTGTATTCTCATCTATTGTGGCTTAATGAAACTGTACACCGATTGAGGTAAAATCCCCTTAAGATAAAACGGTGTAAAAAGTAATGAAGACTCAACCAACTTACTCAACAGAATTTAGAATAGATACCGCTAACCTTGTGATTAAACAAGGTTACACCATCCGAGAAGCTTGTGAAGCAACCGGCGTAAGTCCGACAGCGATTAGACGTTGGGTAACTCAGCTAAGACAAGAATTTGAAGGTGTTACTCCATCAGCTAATGCCATCACTCCCGAACAAAAACGAATTCAAGAGCTTGAAGCGCAAATTAAGAAAATTGAATGGGAGAAAGATATCTTAAAAAAGGCTACCGCTCTCTTAATGCAAGACAACATCAAACGATAGCATTAATTGAATTGTTATCGAGAGAGCAGAACATCGTCAAACAGCTTTGTCATTTGTTTGAAATACCGCGTAGTAGCTACCATTATCATCTCAAACATCGTGGATTAGTGAAGCCTGAACGTGAGAAATTGCGCCAGCAAGCAATTGCAATCCACCGTGATAGCCGAGGCTCTGCTGGCGCGAGAACGATAGCATGCCAGCTCAATCAATTAGGTGAAAATGTTGGCCGTTAGTTTAATGAGAGATGCAGGACTTATCAGTAGCCAACCCAGAAACATCGCTACAAGATAGTGAATGATGAGCCTACAATCGCGCCTAACTTGTTAAAGCGACAGTTTAACGTTGACGTCATAAACCAGGTTTGGTGTGGTCATGTGACGTATGTTTGGTCAGGAACCAAATGGTTCTATTTAGCCGTGGTAATGGATTTGTATGCGAGAAAAGTGGTGGGTTGGGCTTGCTCTGACAGCCCGAATACCGATTTGACTTGTGCAGCATTAAGAATGGCATGTGAAAGTCGTGGACGGCCCCAAAACCTGATGTTTCATTCTGACCAGGGTTGCCATTACAGTAGTCTTCAATATCGACAAATGCTGTGGAAGTATCAAATAATGCAGAGTATGAGTCGACGAGGAAACTGCTGGGATAACAAGGTAATGGAACGCTTTTTTAGACGTTTTAAAACAGAATGGATGCCGAAGTATGGTTACAACAATTTTGATGAAGCGAAGCAGGATGCGTTGAATTACATACTAAAGCACTACAATACAAAACGTGGTCATAGTTATAACGACTATATGACTATATCAATAGCCGAAATGGCAGCCTAAACACGTGCCCCTGTTTGGAGTGCAAATTTAATTGACCAGATCAATATCGTCTGCACTATGATGGATGCTATCAACCACCATACTCTCAAATTTTGAACTAAAAAAACCCGCTATATGATCGCGGGCTGTTTCGCGACTCTCTAAAGTCAATTAGGCGCCTGGAAATGACCTACTCTTTTATCCCCGAAGGGGACGCATGGGCATATTCGACAAACTGCTGTCATGTTTTGTAACCGTCAAGCGAACCACAGCTACTGTTTAAAATTCCAGGGTAACAAGCTATCGATATTGGGTTCTGGTTTACAC
>NZ_JBEOPM010000038.1:0-37697 GCF_040310165.1 Shewanella sp. AC91-MNA-CIBAN-0169 | reverse complement strand
GGTTCTAGAGCGCTGCGCTTCTAGGGCGGACTGCGTCCTGCTAAGGACAGCTGCGCTGTTAAGCTTAGATCCTAGATTCTAGGTTCTAGAGCGCTACGCTTCTAGGGCGGACTGCGTCCTGCTAGGGACAGCTGCGCTGTTAAGCTTAGATCCTAGATCATAGGTTCTAGAGCGCTGCGCTTCTAGGGCGGACTGCGTCCTGCTAAGGACAGCTGCGCTGTTAAGCTTAGATCCTAGATCCTAGGTTCTAGAGCGCTGCGCTTCTAGGGCGGACTGCGTCCTGCTAAGGACAGCTGCGCTGTTAAATGAAAATCGATAGCAAGCGATGAAAAACGATATCAAGCGAACTAGATTCTAGTCATCTAGGCCTTTGGTTTTATAGCAGCGTAGCGCTCTAGTAGTCTAGGTCTAAGCTCTAAGCCTTTGCATTTATAGCATCTAGCTGCGAAGCGTACTAGCAGCGCAGCGTACTAGGCTGTTACTAAGATTTTATAGCATCTAGCCGCGAAGCGTACTAGCAGCGCAGCGATCTAGGCTGTTACTAAGATTTTATAGCATCTAGCCGCGAAGCGTACTAGCAGCGCAGCGATCTAGCAGCGCAGCGATCTAGGTGTTTCATTCTGCTAAACAACCTAACACTCTATTTCTGCCACGGTCTTTGGCTAAGTACAATTGTTTATCTGCCGCTTCAACTAAATTTTTATTAGGCATATCATACATTGGCACTACCGTTGAAACCCCTGCGCTTACAGTAACAAATTCAGATATTGGTGAATTTAAATGAGCTATTTTTAATGACACTATACTGTCAACAATTTGCTGAGCCACATAAGTTCCGCCAATTAAATCGGTGTTTGGTAGCACGCAGATAAACTCTTCACCACCATAACGCGCGACTAAGTCATAAGGACGATTAACGGTGTCTTGTATCTTCTGTGCAACGATGCGTAAGCACGTATCGCCTTCAGTGTGGCCGTAAGTATCATTAAAGTGCTTAAAGAAATCGATATCCAATAAAATAATGGTCAATGGCTGTTTTTCACGCGCACATTGTAACCAACTTACAGGCAGCACTTGGTCAAACTTACGCCGGTTAGCAACACCGGTTAATCCATCTAACAGTGCAATAGAGCGTAATAAATCAGTTTGAGATTTAGACATCATCTGATTTTTAATACGTGCTTTAGTGATAACCGGGTTAATGGGTTTATGAATAAAATCGACTGCCCCTAACTGAAATCCTTTAACCTCTTTAACTTCATCAAAATGACCGGTGACAAAAATAACCGCCACATCTTCGGTATCGGGATCTTGTTTCAAATGTGCACACACATCAAATCCATTGAGCATCGGCATTTCAATATCTAACAATACGATATCTGGTTTGACTTTTTTACACATATCAATGGCTTGATGACCATCGCGAGCCATATAAATGTCGTAATCCGCTTGCAAGAGTTGATGTAATATTTTGATGTTCACAACTTGATCATCAACTAACAGTATTTTACCTCTAACAGGCGCAGCACCTGAAATATACTCATCTATGAACACGCATCACTCCTTAATTATCGATTTTAATGTATCGACAGCATCCAAGAACTCAAGTTGGCTCACTTGGTTTTTTAATCTTAACCACTGTTTATCTGGCACCACGTTGCTTAACAGGCGCTCAAGGTACTCAATGGCATCTAAATTTTGATCAACCAATAATTCCATTAATCGATCGGTTTTATCCACGTCTATGCTTTGTATCGGCAATACAGCGCTATTATCAAGTGTGCGAGTGGTTAATACAGCACTTTCATCTGGAAATAGAGTATCTAACATATGCAGGCTATCATTTATCTGGCCTTGCATTTGGCTTAAACAAGCATCTGAATCAACATTAACAGCATTTTTTATATTGTGCTCTAGTGTGGCAGCAAAAGCTGCCAGCCGCTTAGCACCAATATTGCTCGAAGTGCCTTTAATTGTATGGGCAATACTACTGATAGCATTGTCATCTTCGAGTGCAAACGCTTGCGTAAGTAATGATAATTGCTCTGACATTTCTGATGCAAAATGATGTTTCACATCAATGAAAAAGGCAAGTTCACCACCAAAACGACGTAAAATAGAATCAGGATTTTCGATAATCGCATCATCGTCGCCATCATTACGCACCTCAGGTAACGCAACAGGCGGATTATTAACAGTTGAATGATAATAAGCACTATTATCTTGGCCTAGCAGGTTAAGTATACAAGGTAACAAAAGTGTCATGTCTATCGGTTTACCGATATGATCATTCATCCCCGCTTCTAGGCATAATGTTTTATCGGCAAGCGATGCGTTAGCCGTCATAGCTAAAATAGATACATCATTAAATCGGCCATCGGCACGAATAATACGTGTTGCTTCAAGTCCATCCATTACCGGCATTTGCATGTCCATAATAACAATATCAAATTGATTATTTGACTTAGTGACCCAATCAACACCCTCAATACCGTCTTTAGCCAATGTAACAATCGCACCTTGTAGACGTAATAATTCATCAATAACTTGGCGATTAAGCTGATTATCCTCAACCACCAGAACCCTGACACCTTTTAATGCTAAATTAGTTATTTTTCTAGATTGTATTGGCTGTTCTAAACCATGAATGGCTCGGTAAACCGACTCGAGCATCAAGTTCGCCGTCACAGGTTTGGTCAACATACTCACAAAAGGCTGTTGGCGATATTGTTTAGTTTGTTCCATCACCTCTGCACCATACGCGGTCAGCATAATAATGGCCGGAGCTTTACCTGCCGGAAACATAGCTTGAATATGATTGGCGGTTTCTAAGCCATTCTTATCAGGCATGCGCCAATCCATAATAATCACATCATAATGATTGCTAGCATTTAAGCTTTGATCAATAAGATTGATAGCCTGCTTGCCGTTATGAGCCTCATTAACATAAGCACCATGGACCATTAAGGTTTTGGATAAAATTTTACGGCTCATCTTACTGTCATCAACAATCAGAATATTCTTACCCTGTAAGTCGATATCTAAATCGTTATTCTTTATTTCAACAATATTAAACGTCAAATCAAACCAAAAGCGACTGCCCTTGCCAACATGACTCGATAACGTTAATTCACCGCCCATTAACTCAACTAAACGTTTAGTGATTGCTAATCCCAATCCTGTACCGCCGAATCGTCTTGACGTAGAAGACTCTGCTTGGACAAAACCTTGGAAAATTTTACTTCCTTGTTCAGGACTGATTCCGATACCCGTATCGGTAATTGAAATGGTTAAATTCGCTTGGTTAGCAATACATTCATTGCAGTGTACACTGACAATAACATGACCTTCTGAGGTAAATTTAATCGCATTACCCGCAAGGTTTAACAACACTTGGCGCAAACGAAGTTCATCACCTTCAATAAGGTATGGAATGGCAGGATCTAAATCAAAAATAACTTCTAAATTTTTACTGTGTACATTGGTTGCTAGCATCACCGCTAGCTCACGCATTAACGTTTCCAGTTGAAACGGATGCAAATCAAGTTCTAACTTACCAGCATCAATTTTAGAAAAGTCTAAAATATCATTTAACAGCCCTAATAATGACTTCGCAGCTATTTCAGCCTTAGAAACATAATCAGCTTGCTGACGACTCATATCAGAATGTTGAATAAGTTGTAGCATGCCTAATACAGCATTCATTGGAGTACGGATTTCATGGCTCATATTCGCTAAAAATTGAGATTTAGCTGCACTGGCTGCATCTGAAGCTTGTTTCGCTAACCGCAAGGTTTGCTCTAACTCGCGTTGCTCAGTAATGTCGCGGTTAATCCCGACCACTCGCACCGGTTTACCTGATTTATCGTAACTAATATGGGCACCAGCATGAATATAGCGAATCTGATTCGTACTGGTAATGATCCTAAAAGTAGGATCGTAAGGAAGGTTTAAGTCAATGGCTTGTTTTAAAGCGAGTTCAGCCATAGCAAGATCATCTGGATGGACCCGTTTTTGCCAATGTTGGTAACTTAATTCCTCTTCCGTAAGCGCTAATGGATAATCGTACATGGCAAACATACGATCGTTCCATTGCAAACGATTAGTGTGAAAATCTAAATTCCAAATGCCTAATTCAGCCACCTCAGCCGCTTTAGACAGTTGGTTACTGGCTGATACTAGTTCTTCTTGTTGTTGAAGCATCACATCAATATTAACCGCTACCCCTAAATACCCAATTATCTCTCCATTTTGATCGCGCATAGCGGATACCGACAACGACACTTGGCATTGAGAGAAATCTTTGCGGACATACGTCCAAGTACGCGTTTCAGGCCCTTGTACTCTTGGTTTATACACAAACACGTCAAAAGCAATAATATCTTCGCCAAATTCTTTGGTTAACTGTTTACTGCGTTCACGGATCTCCGAAGGTAAATGCCATATTGCAGGGCTTTGCTTACCCACTATCTCTTCAGCTTGATAGCCAAGTAATAACTCGGCACCGCGATTAAAAATATTAATAATACCGTTATTATCGGTGGAAATAATGGCTATTTCTGATGCAGCTGCAAGCACATTGGTAAGTAAGGAAGCCAGTTCATTCTTTTCAAGCTGGGTATTCTTACGTTCAGTAATATCAATTCGCAGTGCAAAGCAGCGTTCAAGGTTATCGTCCGCATCCATCACAGGCGCAATGACCGTATCAAACCACTTAACATTACCCTGACTATCATGGTTACACACTTCATCATGCCAAGTTTTACCAGCATTAATGGTTTGCCACATATAGGCCCAAAAGGCATCATCATGCTGGTTAGATTTCAAAATTGAATGCTTCTGACCGATCATTTGTTCACGAGTAAATCCAGATGCTAAACAGAAATAATCATTTACCCCCAAGATAACGCCGTCTTTATCCGTTTCAGAATAAAGCAGCTGCTGGTTAATATTATCAAGTAAGGTTTTATTTTCTGACAGTGCTTGCTGTAACGCCTGAGTCCGCTCGGTAACTTTACGTTCAAGGTTGGCATTAATATTTAAAATTTGCTTTTCAGCATTCAGCTGTACCGTAATATCTCGAATAGTCTGGCTGACACCGATTATTTTGCCAAACTCATTATAAATAGCCAATGAGGTCATCGACGTCGACAGTAGTGCATTGTCTTTTCGTTTATGTTGGCTAACAAAGTTTAATAACGATTTACCGCTAAGGACCTGATTAAACTTTTCAGCTTCTGCATCATATCCATCGTTAGGAACAATGAACGTTGTTTTCTTGAGCCCAATAACCTCATGTTTTTCATAACCAAAAATCGTTACTGCGCCATCATTCCAACTGGTAATAACACCATCACAGTCAAAACTAATAATCGCATCAAGCGAATGTTCTAAAATATTGGCACGTCTTTCATTATCTTCCAAAATTAGGCGCTTACGACCTAATGCGTAGCCGTAAAAACCAATAAGCCCGCCCAATAACAAACTAACAATCGCACCATAACTAAACATAATATTAGGTGAACTTAAGTGTAAACCACTGACAAACTCGGGATAAGCCACTAACGATACATGCCATTTACGCCCAAATATTTCGCGATCTAATGTAACTGAATAATCCGATAACGGATTTACATCATCTACATGGGTTTCATAAAACACGACATTATTTTCAATATCAGTCACATCATTAATCAATAATTTTGTAGTCTGACGGGATAAACTGATCTTATCAAACACTTCATTGGCAACTAACGGTGCATAACTCCAACCAAAAGCTTGTTGCTCCCTTAATGCTTCGGTTGATGGGGTAAAACCAGTACGGTAAATGGGCATTAAAATGAGAAAGGCTTGTAACGGATTACCTGTTGCTTGCACTAACGTGATCGGCCCCGTTAAGCGCACTTCACCAGTTAAATACGCTTGTTGTGCGGCGTTTTTGCGGTTTTGCTCAGAGGATATATCCAAACCGACAGCAGCAAGATTACGCTCAATGGGTTCAATATAGTCAATCAAATACCGTTCATCATCATGAGGATTAAGCTGACGCACACTGTAATCTGGCCAATCATCAAGTTTAGCTTTGGCAACAAAATCTGCTTCATCGGCTACAGGAACACGTCGGATATAACCAAACCCACGAGCGCCAGGAAATTCACTCTCAATATCACGCGTTAAGCTATATTTTCTAAAAATTTCGCGGGTTATTTTGTCTTCACCGATAGTGGAAACGGCACCTCGAGCACCTCGTAAACCATATTGATATAAAACGATACGATCAATAATATTGTTAGCAACTTGTTCAGATACCGTTTCGAGAGATTGAGTAATGATGGTGTTATTTTGATTCTTAACACTTAAAGCAGTAACAAAACTAATGACTAAGCCAAAAGCAAATACTCCAATACCCAATTTAAGCGCATTTTTATAACTAGATAGTCTGGTCATTTTTATCATTAGTTAAGTGTCATTGGCATTAACTTTGGACGACAAAATAGTTTTTTACAAGCTAGACACTGAAAAATATAGTGTTTCTAAAATTTATTACTAATCTAGACCGCTACGCGGATAGTACGCTGCGCTTCTAGGACGGACTACGTCCTGCTAGGGACAGCTGCGCTGTTAAGCTTAGATCCTAGATTCTAGAGCGCTGCGCTTCTAGGGCGGACTGCGTCCTGCTAGGGACAGCTGCGCTGTTAAGCTTAGATCCTAGATTCTAGAGCGCTGCGCTTCTAGGACGGACTGCGTCCTGCTAGGGACAGCTGAGCTGTTAAGATTAGATCCTAGATCCTAGATTCTAGAGCGCTGCGCTTCTAGGGCGGACTGCGTCCTGCTAGGGACCGCTGCGCTGTTAAGATTAGATCCTAGATCCTAGAGCGCTGCGCTTCTAGGGCGGACTGCGTCCTGCTAGGGACAGCTGCGCTGTTAAGCTTAGATCCTAGATTATAGTCATCTAGGTCTTTGGTTTTATAGCAGCGAAGCGATCTCGTCGTCTTAGCTTTTGCTTTTATAGCATCTAGCAGCGAAGCGATCTCGTCGTCTAAGCTTTTGCTTTTATAGCATCTAGCAGCGAAGCGCTCTAGTCGTCTAGGCTTTTTGCTTTTATAGCATCTAGCAGCGAAGCGATCTCGTCATCTAGGCTTTTGCTTTTATAGTATCTAGCAGCGAAGCGCTCTAGTCATCTAGGTTCTTGCTTCAAATTATCAAACTCTAACGCCCAACTGTCGTTTCGGTTAATGCGTCAAACTGAATGATATAATAGCGACCATCACTTTTGTCTTGCTGGTTATTGACCGCTGGAGACTGATGTAACTTATTCACCGTAACTAACAACTTACCATCAGCCGTAGTTGAAAAGCCGTCAGACCAACTGAACTTGTCATCATCTTGATACAAAATATGATATTGACGATCTGTGTCGATATAACCGACAGCATTATGGCTTATATCAGTAACATAAATGTTGCCGCCATTATCAATGGTGATGCCGTCGCTAATCGGTTTATTGGCATAAAACTCCACTTTGCTGCGTAACATATTGGCCGATAATTTAGCATCCAGTAGGTATTGAGTGTGCACCCGATATAACTTCTCACCACTCAATGCACCAAAATAAACCCACTCGTTGTTCGGATCTACGGTCAGAGAATCAACCCCTATACGAATAGGCTGGCCACCGATAGATAAAGTATTGCCATTAATCACCGTATCAACATCTTCGGGACGGGTATAAACGCTGCCATCTAATACTCGTCTTGCTGTGCCACTCGTTAAATCAACCACAATTAATGCCGCATTACTGCCACCAGCAGGATCGGTGATATAAACCGTTTCGTGCTTTCTATCAACTGCAAGATCATTTAAAAATGAATTACTGGGCAATACTGACGCAGTTAAAGATATTGTTTTGTATAGGCTGTTTTGTTGAGTATCCCAACCGATAAGTCGCCCGACACCATCTGCGGAAGCGGTTTCAAGCATCCATAAAATACCCTGTTCATCAATTACCACGCCCAAAACAGGATTAAGATTTTGATTAAATTCTGTATTGGGATAATCAACGATAGAGCCATCTTTTTTAAGCTCAACAATTCTCGAATCAACACCGTAAAAGTGATGATTACTCATGAACACTCGCCCTGTAGACGACACGGCCACATTACCAGGAGGATGCTGGCTATCTAGCTCGCGAAACACCGAATAATCAGCGGCAAACACTGTGCTGGTTAACAGGCTACTCAGCAACACCAAAGACGCAATCACTCGCGTTTTAGATAACAACACTATTTTAGGTAATACGTTCATTCTAGATGCCATCACGGTTTTAGATTCAAATAAGCTTTTAAACATCATAAATCAGATCCCTACAGTGCTTTTAATGAGCTAATGATATCTTCAGGATCAAGACGGTAAGTATAATCAGCATCAACAAATGCTTTCACAATGGTGCCATCTTTGGCAACCACAAAGGTCGCCGCTAATGGGAAATCAAACTGTTCAGCACCATTATGTTTTTCTACTTCGACACCAAATTTCTTATAAAGATCACGAATTGAATCAGGTAACGTAAACACGAGTCCAAGCGCTTTGGCATACTCGGCATTCACATCTGACAATACATCAAACTCAAGCTCATTTTTCTCTGCCGTTGAAAGTGACATATCAGGTAACTCAGGCGTAATAGCCACCAGTGTTGCCCCTAACTGTTTAAATTCAGCAAGATGCTGCTGATAAGCACGCAAGGCTAAATTACAATAAGGGCACCAATTGCCACGATAAAATGTCACCACAACCGGTCCATTGACTAACAAATCGGTTAAATGACGGGTAACGCCCAATGCATTAGTTAACGAAAACGCAGCCAGTCTATCACCCGCTTTAGGCGCGCTATCGATAATGCCGGATAACTTCAGATTTAAGGTCGCATCCGACATGATCGCCAATACCTCAGGAGGTAAATTGGCTGCAGAGGCATCTCGTTTTTCAGTCAGTTGAGTGGATAATGACATAATGGCTTCTCAGATTATCTTGAATTTTCATTCAAGATAATCAAATCATGTCAACAACGCAAGCAGTTTTTGAACAATCATTCAAGTAGTGGTATTATAGCGTCAGTAACGATTGAGGATCGATGTCATGGCAAAGAAAAATTTTGAACGAGCGGACGTATTAGATAAGGTCATCACCCTATTTTGGCAAAATGGTTATGCCGCATCGAGCATTCAGCAAATCACTAAAGCCACCGGATTAAAACCGGGTAGCTTATATTATGAATTCGATAGCAAAGAAGGCTTATTCCAAGCAGCCTTAGCACGCTACGCCACCTTTTCGATTGAGGCGATACATCAACTGATGCAACAAGCTGACGATGTCAAAGTAGGTATTAGACAGATCCTCGACAACATTGTCGAGCAGTCAAAGTCTTGTGATTACTGTGGCTGCTTCTTAATCAAAACCCAACTTGAACTCGCCTCTCAAGGCAACGAGCTATACAAATTTGCCTCATCACAATTAACTGAGATTGAGCATGTATATCAACATTACCTGAGCCAATTATTTGAGCCTGAAACCGCTAAAGCCTATGCAGCTCAGCTGATGACCGTCACATTTGGGATCCGCATATACGGCTATCAATCAGAATCAACAGCCACTCAAATCCACACCATCAACGCGCTACTGCCATGGTTAAAGGTAGAGTGTTAAGCCTGTGTATTACCCAGTATATTGAGAGTTCCCCCCTGCTATCACGGGACTGAATGTAGACAGTTTAACCACATTGTTATTGATGATGACAACGGTATCTTGGAGCAACAGTTTACCTATGTAAGTGGGCGCTCAACGTCAAACTTTCCAATGACCACATTACTTTGATTTGGTCCTTTTGCGCACGTTACCCACACGAAAAAAAACCGCCTCGCAATGCGAGGCGGTTTAACCTTAAGTAACCTCAACTCGGGTTAAGAGGTGGGATATGTAAGGCAAAATGACAATATTCGGCCTATTTAATATCAAACTTGTCATTTGTTTTGCTAGCAAGGC
Organism: Shewanella sp. AC91-MNA-CIBAN-0169; assembly: GCF_040310165.1. NCBI lineage: Bacteria > Pseudomonadati > Pseudomonadota > Gammaproteobacteria > Alteromonadales > Shewanellaceae > Shewanella > Shewanella sp. AC91-MNA-CIBAN-0169. The sequence continues at coordinate 27,659 of NZ_JBEOPM010000038.1, read as the reverse complement.
GCATAGACGCATCAATAACTAGCCTATTGCAAGTCAATGCAACACGGTTAGCGAGACAAATGGCTGTTTGATAACCGCTTATTATCCCGAACTGAGGTTAAGTCACTACTGTTTTTTTGTCTCTGGGTAGATACTGTTCCACCACTGTGGCTCATCTTTTAACTTCATGTCGAACCATGCCATAGTGGTATTCCACCAATCAAAGCGGGCTTGGCGGCTATTGATGTGATGGTCTTGGTCGTTAAACTCAACCAGCGCCACTTCTTTACCTAATAGCTTAAGCGCGGTGTACATATAATGGCTTTCACCTACTGGTACGTTGGTGTCAGCATTACCATGAATAAGTAATAACGGCGTGGTAATTTTGTCAGCATGATAAAGCGGACTTTGTTCTACATAGAGCTCTGGATTATTCCACGGAAAACTGCCGCGACTGGCCACGCCAGAATAACCATAACCCCACCAGCCATGGCCCCAGTAAGACGATAAATTACTGATCCCCGCATGCGACATTGACGCCGCAAAAATATCGGTTTTTGTCGCCAAATACATGGTCATGAAACCACCATAAGATGCGCCCATATTTCCCACACGTTTAGCATCAACCGACGGGTATGCATTTAAGAAAGCTTTAGTACCCTCAATAATATCGTCAGCGCTGTACTTGCCCCAGGCATTAACATGACGGCCACTAAAGGCTTGGCCATATCCGGTTGCACCGTTTGGTTGCACAACATACACAAGATAACCCTGGGCTGCCCATAAATTAAATGGCCAACGTCCGGTAAAGTGACGCCCTACAGGTGAGGTACCGCCATAGTAATACACTAATGCAGGATACTTTTTACTGGCATCAAAATCGGCAGGTAAATAAACACGGCCATCAATGTTATGCCCATGGGTATTAATAAAATCAAAATCTTCAATTTTACCTAAACGCGTGTTGGCATAACTGAGTTTTTGACTATCAAACAGCAACTGTTTACGGCTTGAATTAAGCGCCATTTTATAGGCTTTTTGCGGCGCAGTGGCTGAGGTACCTGCAAATACTAATGTGGGTGTAGATTGCTCGATTGCGACACTAAAGCCGTCTATCATATCCACACCGGTGTCTATTCGATTAAAGTGTTTTTTGCTTTTATCAAATAAATACAAAGGTGCACGGTCGCCTTCGGTTACCGTCACAATTAAATCATCATTTTCAAGCTTGGTGATGCTGCCTATGGAAGGATCAAACTCTTTACTGAGTGCACTGACATTGCCTTTAGCATCACGCCAATATAACTGACCATCATAGTCGTTCACTTCAATATTAGGATCTTGTATTCCTGTGCCGTCCATAAAACGCGGTCCAGCGGTAATGTACATGCCGTCATCAGCATATAGTGCACTATTAAAACTGCGATACTCACCAATCATGGTTTCGCTTAAATCAGCTAACGTCAGCTCAATAAGCTGTGTTACACCATGGGCGGGCTGTGCATAATCCACAGGCGAGCGCGTTAACAATAGTTTGCCTTTATCTGCATTACTGTCTAACAAAGAACTGCTGACGTTGTTGTCTGTCAGTTGACGAATAAAGCCCGAGGCAACATCTACTTGATAGAGTTGACTGTTGTTACGCCAATAACTCCAGCGGTCTTCTAATGCTTGAAAACGTTTTGATGTCGCTTTGTCATCGGCTTTAAAAGGCTTTTCCCAGCTAAATAACACCGTGTCACCTAACCACTGTAAACCAGACACATTGTCCATATCAGTCGCGACAACGTTAATGCTCAAATCAGCAACATTAAATAATTGAATTTGTTTGTTAGCCACAAAGACGAGTTGTGAAGAGTCACTTGACCAAACCGCACTACTAGGGCGGTTATCTTGCCAGCGGTACATCACGCTGTTATCCGATAATTTACGTAACTCGGTCACTTGAATCGGCGTATCGCCTTGGCTAGCTTGGTATTCAATGGTCGATTGCAATAAATACTTGCCGTTAGGTGACAGGGTTAAGCCACTGATCACTTTTGAATCAAATAACTGCTCCGCAGATACACGCAGTGTTTTTTGTGCAGTAAAGTCGAGATTATCAACTTCACTTTTACCCTGCCAATCAAGGCTAAATGCGCTATCTTGCGCCTGGCCATCAGCCAATACCACAAGGTGATAGTCACCATTGTTCAGCTCAAGTTCGACTTTATCGGCAGATTTAACCAATTGCCCATTCAAATACACTTGAGGATTTTCAAGCCCGTTAACGGTTAATGTGCCTTGGGTAAAACGATCTGTCGACATTGGCACTTGATAGGCTAACCAGCCCTCGCCTTCAACCTTAGTTGATGCAGCTTGCCAAGACAGTGGCTGATTAAATATCGTCACCTTATTGGCGTGATTAGCCTGGCTGAGCTGAGCAACCAAATTAGCACGCAGCGCATCTGCATGGGCACTTTTCGATAATGGCGCTGCTGAGAGTTGATTTACTGGGCCTATTCGCTGAATGTACTTAGCGTCAATTTCTGCCCCATGTACCATGCCCGATATTGCAATGGCTAAACTGGTTAACACCAGAGAAAAAGCTTTCATTACATGTCCTTATTATTTTAATAAACCCGTTTTTAATAGGTCAGTTAATTGTTCTTAGTGAGTTATTTATTATTAGGGTCTGTTGATCTTTGCTGGTTGAGTTTTGTTCGAGTTAAAAACGTTTTAATCGAGGCGAATGAATTGCTGCCTAGTCATCTAAGCCAAATGTATTCAACAAAGAGTAAAACGTTTTTAGCCGAACACTTCGGGCAACGTTTGTTGACCATTTTTACGGCGTTATCGACTTCTTATGTAGAATAACTACACTTCAAAGCCTCTGCCTTGTACGAATTATCAACAATTCGCTGCAGAAATAACCTTGAAAGATCGACAGACCCTAATCAAGTAACAGTATCTATTTTCGATAATCGCTAAGATAAACCAGGTTAGCGGTGTCTACCGGGCCGTCATCAAAATCAACATCTTGTAACCAGGTATCAACAAACTCATCATTAGCAAAAAAGTGGCTGCTACGCCCTTTTGCATTTCGAGGGAATCGTCCCATAAAGGCACTAAATTCAATAAACTGATTGGGCATTAACAGCATTCCATCTTCATAGCAGTGTCGATCTAAGTGCCAGGCGACCTCATTTAAATGCCCTTGCACGCTGCGATCGCTTCGCAGATAAAATGCACAGGTAGTAAATTTATCGTTATATCGTGCTACTGCTAAGTCAGCCTCGGCACTGTCTACGCCTTTTTTATTGGCTAAAAACATAAAATTCGACACCATCATTTTCTCAAACATATTGAGAAAATCGATTTCATCGCCCTTCTTAGTCGCCAAAAACGTCAAGCAATAGCGGCTAACATAATCCATCACTAATAAGTATTTTTTTCGCTTAACGGTGACACAATGCACCACCCAATGCCATTGAATGCCTTCGTGCTCTTGTGAATCAACATCGGCGGGGAAAACAGGAGCCGCAACTGACTCAGCAATGGTTTTATGCGGCGCAGCTTCTAAGCAAGACAACAGTTGGCCTTTGCGAGTGACACTAAAAAACTCTGCAGCTGCTTTGGTACAGTTAAACACTAACATCTGTATTCCATCGGATATAACCAAAAATTAAGCTGATTATATCAACAACAGGATATTAACGACTACAACACCAAGGCAAATAACGAGAGTTCCATACCTTAGTTTGTAAGCGCTTGTTATACCGCTAGCGATCACTTTCAAGCGCCCATAACACTTATCATGGCTTGCTAACACTTTCTCGCCATACATTATCTACTGCTAAGTTAGCTAACCGTATTCAATGCAATATAAAGGATTAATATGCAGATCATTCACCATGGCGCGGTTAATGGAGTAACGGGGTCTTTCCATCAGCTCGACATTAACGCACAACACCCAAGCGTTACCTTATCGATTGTGGCTTATTTCAAGGGGCTGAAACGGCAGGTAAAACTCTGCATCCCAACTGCAAATAGACTTCACTATCGACAATATCAAAGCGTTAATCGTGACCCATTGTCATATCGATCATGTTGGGCAGATCCCCTATTTATTAGCCGCAGGCTTTAAGCAACCGATTTATGCCACAACGGCAACCGCGTCGTTATTGCCATTAGTGATTGAAGATGCATTAAAAGTAGCTGTCACTCGCGATCAAAAGCTTATCCGGGCGTGCTTAAACCAGCTCAGTAAATTTATTGTGCCGATAGATTATAACCAATGGATTTCATTGCCTATAAATCTGAGTTCCAATGCGACTCATTCTGTTAATCAAATTAAGCTTAAGTTTAAACCTGCGGGGCATAGTCTGGGGGCTGCTTATGTCAAACTTGACCTAAAAGGGCCAGGTCACAAACACAGAGTCGTCTTTTCAGGTGACTTAGGTGCAACTTACGCCACCTTGCTTGCCAGCCCTATAAAGCCGGCACGGAGCCGATACTTTAGTCATTGAGTCAACCTACTGCGATAAAAACCATCAAGGCCGTCAAGATCGCGGCTAGGGGGATTATTGAAAAAGTGTTACGGGACAATGGCGTGGTATTAATCCCTGCATTTAGTATAGGTCGCACTCAAGAACGACTCTACGAGTTCGAGCATATTATTCACCGTAATCAACACAACCCCATGTGGCAAAATATCGACATTATTGTCGACTCCCCCATGGCAGCAAACTTTACTCAACAATACCGGGCATTTAAGGATTTATGGGACAAAGAGGCCAAGCGTAAACTTAAACAAGGCCGTCATCCGTTAGATTTTGAACAACTCACGACCATCGACAGCCATCAAGATCACTTAGCGGTGATCAACTATTGAGATTCGGTCAATAAGCCCTCCATCATCATTGCCTCTTCGGGCATGTGCACGGGAGGCCGTATTAGCAAATACCTTAGCCGCTTTTTACCCAAAGCAACCACCAACGTATTATTTGTCGGCTACCAAGCCCAGGGCACCACAGGTCGAGACATACAAGAATACGGACCTCAAGGCGGCTATGTATATATTGAAGAACAACGCATAGACATTAACGCCACGATTCATACCATTAGAGGCTATTCTGCCCACACAGACCAACACAACCTCATCAATTTTGTTAAACGCATGCACCACAAACCTAAACATATTCGTATTGTTCATGACGATGATGAGGCTAAACAAGCGTTAGCCTCAGCATATCAAGCATTGTTACCCATGGCAGAGATTGAGGTTGGTAAAGCGTAACAACACCAAGCAGCAACCAAAAACAACTCACCTGTGAGATGACAAGTTAATGACCAAATTTAACTCTTACACCTGCGTTAGCAATAAAGCCATCGTTACGTGACCAGATATCGGTAGTCCATTGGCCGCTAGGCGATCTATTAGGCAGTAACATTGGATGTTCATCGGTTTGTTTTACATCGAGTAAGTTCTCTAAGTTAATAAACCAACTGACTCTGCCCACAGTAATTTCGCCCATTAAACCAAGATGCCAATAAGGATTGGTTTCATCAATATAAGGGTTATCGTTAACGTTTTGGGTGCCGGTATAATAAGCTTCAAAGCCAGCTCTAAAGTTGCCATGCTGCTCCCACATAGCAACAAAACCACCAGAATGACGTGGTGTTAAAGCAATAGCTCTACGGCCGTCCCCGTCGGGTGACACTTCAGTTGCATCTAGATACAAGTAACTTGCGGTCAACTTAACATCGCCTAAATAGTAACGCAGCAACACTTCAGAACCACGGATCTGACTTTCGCCGGGTGCATTAACTAATCTAACCGCGTCTAAGGTGCCATCGTTATTGGCAGAGAAAGCCTCTAAACCCGTGACGTTATCCACATTCGAGCCAAACAAAGTCAAACTCGTTTCCACATCATCAAAGGTATAACTCACATCAAGCGATGCCGTTTTAGCGCGCTCTTCTTGTAAGTTGTCAATCGGCGCTAATCTTGATAATCCTGCGGCCTCAATCTCTTCAACAAACGGCGTAGGGGCAAAGTACCCCTCCCCATAAGAGCCTCTTATGGTTAAGTCACTTGGGCGATAAAGCACTGACACTCTTGGGCTAAATTGAGTACCATATTCACTGTGCTCATCAATACGCGCACTGTAAGATGTGGTGATTTGGTCTGTCAGCTCATAATCAAGTTGAGCAAATGCACCCGGCACTTTATAAGAATAATCGAACTCAGGGTACGTGTCAGAGGCAAAGATTTCAGACTGATACGCTAAACCAACAACCCAATCACTGTTATCGGTATAACCCGCAATGCTATTTTCGAGCAAATAACTCTCGTGTTGGTCTTCTTCTATATCGGCACCATAAACATGCACATGATCTTGTACCATCGCCGATGTGCGTGTATTAAACGTCAATGACTCTAATAACGGCATACTAAACACCAGGCCGCCATCAAGCCTATCGGAATCTTGCGATTGTTCAAACGAAGTGCCATCAGCGACCGTGTTATCACCTAAAGTACCGCCAGTGCGCTGCTCGGTCATAAACCCGCTAGTCACATACAGTGTTTGTCCTTCTTGTCCTTCCCAAAATAATCGCGGACGCACTGTGTATCGCTCATAACCTGCCAAATCGATCCAGCCGTCATTATCAATATCTTGCTTGTCTTGATAATGAGCTCCTGCCGTCACCGAGCCTTTTACATTCTCGCTCAATGGCGACTCAAAATAGGTGGTCACATCCTGACCATCGCGCGTGGTTGCATTGACCAACACTTCACCACTGAGTTCATCGCCAGGCGTTCGAGACACAAGGTTAATCACCCCACCGAGTGCTGAACCACCATAAAGTGATGACGCCGAACCTTTAATAATTTCAACGCGACTTAAATCTGTCGGCGGCACTTGCAACAAACCAATCGACCCAGCTTGATTACCGTACAGCGGTAAACCATCGGCCAGTAATTGGGTATAACGACCATATAAGCCTTGCAGGCGAATATTGGCACTGCCTAGCGCCGGTGAGGTAGTTTGTAATCTTACCCCACCCGTTTCAGCCACCAGCATAGAAATATTACCTGGTCTCATCGCTGCTTTTTCTTCAATCTCTTCGCGGTTAATCACCTCGACTCGAATAGGCTGTTCATCGGCAATCCGCCCAGAACGAGTAGCTTGTATGACAATGGTTTCCATTTCTTCTTCGTGTTCATGCTCGTGTTCATCAACATCCGCTTGTGGGGCATCATGCTCAGAATGTTGAGGGTTTGCGCTGTGGCTTTCACTGTCATTCTCACTGTGATTTGCACTCTGCCCAGACGTATTTATCGAGTCGTCCACCGCACTGGCTTCACTCACTCCAATAACACCTAGCGACAAAATTAATGACGCCGCGGAATAACTCAACATACAACTTCCTTATAACAAGACATTATCGAAAAATGATATGCTTAAGCTTAAAGGTTACAGCCACTGGAAGGTCAATATGAAAATAAGTGAATTGGCATTAATTGCTCAGGTATCGGTTAAAACCATCAGATACTATGAACAGATTAGTCTACTCTCCCCGCCAATCCGTACCAGTAATGGCTATCGTCATTACCAAGAAAAAGATATCGAGACATTGATATTTATAAGACGATGCAGAGAATTAAACATTGGACTCGATGACATCAAGCGTTTGGTTGATACACAACAAGACCCAAAATCGTCGTGCGCCTTGGTCGACAACATCATTGCCGAACAACTTGCCCGCATTCAACAAACCCAGCGAGAATTGGCATTACTAGAACAATCATTAGCCGCACTCGCTAGCTGTTGTAAAAGCCATCAGATTAAGGATTGCAGTATTTTACAGACGCTAAAATCGGCTTAGGCTAAACAAGAAACACTGTTTTTTAATCGTTGAATAAGGGTTTATTGCGCTTTACTGCATGCATCTAAACGACTATGATTCCGATCCATTAGGTGTTGCGTATACGGTACGGTTAATCCTCTCATTTGCGAGAGAGTTAAATCATGATAACAACGCTAGGTTTGTATATTATTTAACATAAGAAAGGATCATCTGGGCACCCAGAAAATGTATGGATACAATTATGACAACGCAGACGATAACAGTACTTTACTACCCAGCTGAACTCGCCATTAAACCCATAGCCGAAGTGTTATACGATCTCGAAGTAGGCGTAAGCGGACGTGTGATTATCCCAACGGAATACAAAGTGGATAAAATCATCGTGGCGGTATTTAAAGGTGAAGTTGAAATGTTGAATGCACTTGGCGACCGAGTGGCATCTGAGTTTAATGACGTTGCCTAGAGGTCATATCATTAATGACTATAAACGGCTTAACCAGCATAGAAGTCACTTTACAAGCTTGACGTGAAAACAATCACTTTTATCTGGTTTAAGAGACGTGTTTGCATGAACACGCCTTTAACATCAACCAAGATCGGCAAGCAATATAATGTCCGATATGATGCCAGGTATGATGACCCTCTTAATCTAATCCCTCTAGTAATCTATCCCAAAGTAATCTATCCCAAAGTAATCTCACCCAAAGTAAATCATGCCTAAAAAACAGAATACTAAGTACTCGGCTTTGCAGCATTCTCGCTAAGTGTCTAATTAACGTTCACTTAGCCCACTACCTTAAGATTAGCTAATAGTGGTCGTAAATCATTATCGAATCATCATAAATAAATGACCGTTACACTATTTTCTTAGCAGCAAAGCCGTCCTTAACAGGACGCAGTCCACCCTAGAAGCGCAGCGCACTAAAATCTAGTTCGTTTATTACCGCTTGTTCCCGCTTGTTATCTATTTCCTCGCCCGCTACCGCTTATTACCGCTTTCTTCGCTCGCACCGCTTATTCGCCTGTTACCGCTCGCTATCTATTTTCTCAGCAGCAAAGCTGTCCTTAGCAGGACGAAGTCCGCCCTAGAAGCGCAGCGCACTATCCGCGTAGCGGCCTAGAACCTCGCAAAATCTCACAACCACTGCTAAGTTAACTAACCGTACTGAATACAATTAAAGGACTAACATGCAAATCATTCACCATGGAGCGGTTAACGGCGTCACTGGATCATGTCATCAACTAGATGTGAATAACGACAATAATAACAGTCATAACCACGGAAACGGCAATAATATCAGCAGTTATCTTATCGATTGCGGCTTATTTCAAGGGGCAGAAACCGCCGGAAAAAGTTCAGCAGAACAGCTACAAATCACCTTTGACATTAGTAATATCAAAGCGCTTATTATTACCCATTGCCACATCGACCATGTTGGGCGAATTCCCTACTTGTTGGCAGCAGGATTTAACCAACCAATATATGCCACAACAGCCACAGCGGCACTATTACCACTGGTAATAGAAGATGCCTTAAAAGTCGGTGTCACTCGCGATAAAAAACTCATTCAAGCTTGCGTTAATAGACTCAACAAACTGCTTGTAGCTGTAGATTATGGCCAGTGGATAACGCTACCAATCAACCCTCCGGCAACAACGACAACAAATTCAAATAGCGCTTCAATCGAAACTGAACAGACAACAGCGACGTATACCAGCGCGAAACTTAAATTTAAACCTGCCGGCCACATACTCGGCTCAGCCTATGTCGAAATAGACTTAAGCGGCCCTAAAACGAATGCCAAAACCAGCAACGCAAATCACCGCGTGGTATTTTCTGGTGACTTAGGCGCAACCTACGCGCCGTTACTTGCGAGCCCAAAAAGCCCGTATAGAGCAGATACCTTAGTCATTGAATCCACCTACGGCGATAAAAACCATCAAGGTCGTAAAGAACGCAGCAAGCAACTCAAAAACATCATCGAAAGCGCCGTAAAAGATAACGGCGTGGTACTCATTCCAGCATTTAGCATCGGCAGAACCCAAGAGCTATTATACGAATTCGAACACATCATTCATCGTAATAAACATAACCCGGTATGGCAAAACATCGACATTATCGTCGACTCCCCCATGGCAGCTAACTTCACCGAGAAATATCGTCAGTTCAAAACACTCTGGGACAACGAAGCCAAAGGTAAACTTGCCCAGGGACGCCACCCACTCGACTTTAACCAACTCATCACCATAGACAGCCACCAAGACCACCTCGCCGTAATCAATTATTTAGACTCAGTTAATAAGCCCGCCATCATCATCGCCGCATCCGGCATGTGCACCGGCGGGCGAATAAGCAACTACCTCGCCCGCTTTTTGTCAAAACCCACTACAGACGTACTGTTTGTAGGCTATCAAGCCAGAGGCACTACCGGCCGCGACATACAAACCTACGGCCCACAAGGCGGATACGTTTACATCAACGAAGAAAAAGTTGATATCAAAGCCGCCATCCACACCATCAGCGGTTACTCTGCCCACGCCGACCAACACAACCTCATCAACTTCGTCAAACGCATGCACCACAAACCCAGCCACATCAGAATCGTCCACGGCGACAACGAAGCCAAACAAGCACTAGCAAAGGAATATCAAAAATTACTGCCAGAGGCAGAAATCGTTATCGGTAAGGAGTGATAAAGATAGATGGCAAGCGGTAACGGGCGGTGAAGGACGATAACAAGCGGTGACGGGCAAAAAAGAGGTAAAGAGTGATAAAAAGCGATTAAAAACGGTAGCGAGCAGAAAAAAGAGAGTTGACTAGCGATGAAGAACGATAACAATCGATGACAAGTGATAAATAGTGGTTGCGGTCGGGAATAAAAGGAGGATAAAATGAAAATTAAAAATTTAGAGGTTTGGCAACTGAGTTATCAACTATCTTGTGCTATTTATCATCAGACCAAAGATCTTCGAGATTGGGGATATAAAGATCAGATAACACGTTCAGGCTTATCTGTTCCATCAAATATTGCAGAGGGTATTGAAAGGCAAAGTAACAAAGAACAAATTCAGTTTATGTATATTGCTAGAGGTTCATTAGCAGAATTAATGACCCAGTTAATGATTGGCAGAGACATCAACTATCCTGACACAGGGGGTTATGCAAGCGTCGAAGAAATGGACAATGCAGATTAGAAACAGGAAACTGGAAACTAGCACTAAATCACTTTATTATTGAATTTGAAGAACGAATTTCAGATTATATATAAATTAGGTAGTTACACAGAATCTGTTACAGGGTAAGGAAATGCCGATATCGATTGGTGTTTATACAAATATCGGCATTTAGTTGAAAATACTTTTGCTCGGCTCAAGTATTTTAGAGTTATAACAACTCGTTATGACAAATTTGAAAATTAATTTTGAATGCCTGCTGGCTCTAGCTTTCTCGATAATTTGACTGCCAATGTAAAAGATCAACAGCCCCTAGTTTAGCTTTAGAACTGGTTATCTACATTTCATAAAAATAAATAACCCCCATGTACTTGTCTGTCTCTATTTTAAAGATGTATATTTCCTTGAACGAAGTGTTCTTGCAATGATTTAATCGTTTGCAAATAACGGATCGCAACATGAGGATGGGTTTTACATAGTTCAATCACACGTTCACGTTTAAAAATGTTATCAAATTCTGAAGTCCAGTGCTTATCTACTTCTTTAAAATATTGTTCAGCTTCCTGCTTAATAGATACAGGATGATCCGGAACAAGCACATCAGCTTTTGCCCTTAATCGAATGCGTTCGGTCGTTTTACCTTTCAATAACTCCCTAAACATAAAACGTTCAACACCATTTTTGCTTTTTAAATGACTTGGTAAATTGTAAGCAAATTCAATTAGCTCTTTATCTAGTAATGGATATCGGAACTCACAGCGATAACGACGCGCACAAATTTCAGTGGATGTAATACGACTCTGCACACCTACATGTATTAATTCACTAAAATCTCTTTCTTTAACTGTACGTCTTTGGTATGTACGACGAACCCTATCCATTAATAGGGTTACATTGGGAATGGCATGATCTTTTAATATTGAATTAAATACTAAAGAATTTAAATGCGTAATAAGATTATTACGCTTTTTAGTCACATGCTTGTACAACTTCGGAAACAACATTTCTAACGTGATGAGAATCAAAGACTTCAAAGGATGACCACCTCTTCCTCGCTTCCGTCTAGCAATCAAATATTGATATAAAGTCAGTAATTTGGCTTGGGAGAATAATTCGTAAACGTATTCATCACCATATCCACTTACACAGTGATCACCGCCCCAACCAGACAAAATCGTTCTACAACCTTGCTCGCTAGCAAGAACGCATCGAGAGTCAAACCAAGAAGACATTGATGAAGGCCCCCCAAAGTGTTCACTGTGAGCACCTGACTTTTGAATAGGATCACAACTTGTTGACCATAACGGTTTAACATTAGGCCATAGTGTCATTGCATCAAAAATCTCTTGATAAACAGGTCGCCACGCCTTTTCATTTTGTTCATTTAATTCAACGCCATCAAAAGACATGGTAAAAAGAGCTTTCGGGTTAAGTAGTTCACTGGCATACCCCACCACCGCATTTGAATCTAAGCCCTCACTTAACTCAGCAGCTAAAGGGTAATTTGAAACGAGTCGGCGCTCAACGGCAATAGTAAGCAGCTTTTTTAAATGACACAGATATTCTTTATCACTTAGTGCAGGTAAAGGCTTACTTTCAAGAGACCAATAAGGTGACACATCATGTTGCTCACAATTGACAATCATTTGATGGCCAGCGGGTAAGGTTACTATTGAATCAAAAGGTGATAAAAACTCATTGCCAGTTAGCGGTAAAAATTGTGATTCCAACCAGTCTTGCTTGATATTTTTTTCAATAAATAGTCCATCAACCAATAAAGATTGATGTTCATTTGAGAGAATAACTCGGCTGTTTTGAATAACGTAAAATAATGACTTAACACCAAAATGATCGCGCGCGCAGTAGAGCTCTTTTTTGTTTTTATCCCATATAATAAAAACAAAGTCACCAAGCAAGTGTGATGCGGTATCAACTCCCCAATGTTCATAAGCGCTCATGATAATATCACCATCGCACAAAGCATTAACATCAATACCTAGCTCAGTTGCAAGTTGCTGACGATTATCAAGATGTGCATTTGAAACTAAATATACCGATTCAGTCTGATTGACAATAATACTATCTATTTCAGACAAAGGTCGGTTGAATAAACTCGCTTTTGCGAGCCCAACACTTGGAAAACCGTCCAGATATCGATGACGCTCTAAATCAGGTTTCCAGTAATGACTGCCACTCAGCATACGATTAAGTATATGCTCATCAAAGCCTGTTTGCCAATCTACTACAGCATGAATAGTACTCATAGTATTGTACTTAAATCCTTTACGGAAAACATAACGCAGTTAATTCACGATTAGTATCAATGTAACCCAGCCGCAGCATTGCCTCATAATGATCATTGATAATTTGGTCAACTTGTTGGGGTGTTAACACCTCAGTCCAATCACCCACTTTACCTTTACGGAAAAAGGCTTTTGACTTAATAGGCTTTTCAACAAATCCATACTGTTTTTCTTGGGCACTTAATTTGTCAAAATGGCACAATTCAAGTGCTTTCAATACAGAGGCTTCATCCATGGGTAAATGCAAAAATTCGCTGATCGTAGTAAAGCAGTGTAACGCATCTTGCTGCATGTCTTCATAACGTACCCAAAGCAGAGGTAATTCAGAGTCTAACCACGAATTAACATGTTCCCCCCAACTTCCCATATATTGCTTTACTTGCGAAGTTAACTTATGTTGTTTTTTAGCTAATGAGTAATCTGTCTTCGCCATGAGTTCAATACTCTTGTCGATAGAAAACCCAAGATGATTAGCAAAAGAAATAGCAACATCGAATGGATTACGCACAACATATAAAGCACCTAAACAAGCATCATCAGGGCAAAGTAATGCCCCTGTTAACATATTAATATTCGCATCATGGATCTTGTGATAGGCAATTATAGAAAGATTGTTATGAAGGTAACGGTATGTCTCTGTCCGATACGATTCTAGCTCACTTGTTGGATGTAAATTTAACTCTAACCCTGAACCTGCCGCTAACCAAGCTCGGCTACTGGCAATTGACCCCGTTGATAATTGATTAATATCGAGTTCATTGCTGTTGTTTTGAACATTAGATTTTAATGCGAATATATAACTTCTCAGCCAAGTATTACCCGATTTAGGGTATGAAGCTAACCAAAAGATACCTGAAGTCATTAACCAATAGCCTGTATCGGTAAGCTATCTGTAACTAAATTGACTAATTGATTTAGGCCTTCATAGCTCAGCTTATGCTTATCTCTCTGCAATTTATAAACCGGTCGATCCCTAAAGAAAGCACTACAGTGATTCATAAACAACAGTTCGGTTTCCATTGCCTGTAAAAATTGCTCTCTGTAGCAATTGGCTCTGAGCGGTGCAAACTTTCTCATCCCCACAAATTCAGAAATACTTATCGACATTGACTCAGGCTCTATGCAATACAACGCAGCTAACCTCAATGGTTGAACAGAGTTTACAAGCAGCGGAAGTTGAGGTTCCATTGTAATTTGACGTTTTTCGAGCTGCGGACTGAAACAGGGTTGTTCGCCTAATGCTAGCGTTTCAACAATATCAGGCCAAACTTTAATATCAGTACAACCCGCTAGCAAGTTACCATTTTTATCAAAAGCACACACATCGTCAGATACTAAGCTCCAACCTTGCTGAATGAGGGCTAACGCAAGTGTCGATTTACCTGCACCACTCACACCGCAAATGGCAATGGCTTGTTCATTTTTTTTCAATACAGTGCCATGCAACACTAGATGACCGCGTTGCTGCAAAAGAATCGCAAATAAATAGCCTTCTATATAGGCCGTTAAAAGCCCCATATCTACACAGTCATCATATTCAATATCTATATGTTTACCATCATAAACATGACATAGAGCAAGGTTAGGAATATGGATTAAAAAAGAGGTTGGCAAACACCAACAGTAAACAGCGACTTGTTTCATCGAAGCGACATTAATATCTAACTTATCAATTCGTGTGATGCTAACGTCAGGGACAGCATCACTAAGATCAGTATAGGGAGCATTCGGAAGGCAGATGTCACTCTTAACAGCAAGGTTAAATAGGAAATAATTCACAAATAAAAACCAAATGAAAACAGCAGCGTTATCAGGCTGCTGTTTCGAATAAAATAAATTGTTTATCGAGGAGTTGTTGAATAAGCAGCTCCGTTTCTTGGCGACATTGAAGCTCTGAGACCTCAAATTGTTGAATGAGTAGGACTACCAATTCATCAACACTTTTAGGTGTGGCCAGTAATTTCCAAATCACATTCGCAATCGCATTCAATCCAAAGTATTGACCTTGAGATGCATCCATCATCACTAACTCATCGCCCATTGGGGCGCAGTTTAATGAGGTTTTCTGAACATATTTGATTGTCATCAGTTAAGAAGGGCCTGTCGTAACAAAAGATTCAAAAGGACTATTGCTGGGCTTACCATCTGTAAATCCTAAGTCAAGCGATTCAATTTCAGGTTTAGTCCAAGTCGCTTTTGTCACTGGTACAGTTGTCAATACCACTGCATCTTTTTGAGTGTTCTGCATCCGTCATCTCCAAATTAGTTATTACTTATTATGATATTATACAACCAGTTTAAAATATAGCGTACCACAAACAAAAAGTTAACCCCTATTTAACACGTTGTACTTCTGACAATGTTTATAACCTTCAAGAACCGACCTTCAAGCGAGAAGGACTTAAAAATAAAATTAGTGCTATTTTACTGTAATCACATTATCTGCGAATCGATGCGCTTGCTCACTGTGACTCACTAAGACAATGGTTGTACTGCATTTTAATTGTTGTAACAACTCAAAAATGTGTAATTCTGTATTACTGTCTAACGCATTCGTAGCTTCATCTAAAATGAGTAAAGGTCGTTTCCGTAACAATGCTCTGGCTAAAACGATCCGTTGCTTTTCCCCTCCGGATAAACTATTTCCGCTATCACCGACAACACTCTCTAATTGTTGAGGTAAGCGTTCAACAAAACGAGCCTGACATAATTTCAATACGTGCCAAATATCATCGTCATTGGCTTGCTCACCAAACAACACGTTGTCTCTAATTGTGCCGTTAAATAAAAATGCATCTTGAGTGAGGTAACTAATTTGTTGTCGCCAAGCAAGACGCTGCTCTGGTAACAAAGGATGATTGTCTAACAACAATCTGCCTTCGCTTGGCTCAAGTAAACTTGCAAGTATATCGATAAGCGTCGTTTTACCCTGACCAGAAGGGCCTGTCAGCAAAGTGACTTGATTCAATGGAAATTGTACTGATAAATTATTAATTATTGGTACATCAGAATACTGAAAGCTAACCTGATCCAAAGATAGGCTATGGAGAGGAAAGTTAATGGGTAAATATTTGCAATATTCACTCGATTTAGTGTTATCACTTATCGTTTTTGTTATATCTGCAAATGCGGGTAGCATGTGCAATAATTGCTGAACATTGCTTTGAAATTCATTAAACATCGGCATCATCCGGCTAAACATCACAACTAAAATAGCAAGTTCTGTTAAACCAAACTGCCAGAAACGTATGCCCACATAGACTAAAACACAAATCACTAATGCACTTAAAGATTGAATACATAACTGCCTTAATGTTGTCGCATTGTGGTAGCGTTGTTGGTTGCTGCGCAATGCTTGTTGGCTTTTTTCAAATGCATCGAGTTGATAAGCCTCGTGAGCACACGCTTTAACTGATTTCATTCCCTCAAGAAATACCATCACTTGCTGGTACAACTTCTGGTTACTATTTGTCAAACCTGAGCCAAACTCGAAAGCAAGCGTAAAGATTTTCCGAAAAATCACTAATAACAAAAGACCGAAAACACACGTTAATAAGAGTGCAATTGGAGCAACAGAAACCGATACGACAGCGTAAGCTGAAAATAAAGCGAGTAATGTCACCAGTTTCAGCATGAAAAATGTCGTCATACCGACACGATTCACACCATGAGTTAATTGCTCTAATGCTTGATGATTAGCTGTTTGACTTCGGGATGACCAACCTGCAAACAATAAAGACTCAAATAATTGTTTACGCAAAGAATCTGTAACTTGCAAACGGATCTGTAGCATCACCCGTTCTCGAAAATAAATCACAATCGCGCGAATACAGAGTAATAAAAAAAACATCACCAACACTGACAGCAAAGATAAAGACAACTTTTCGGTTATCGTCGATATCCATGATGGCATAGCATCATTTTGCTCTGTCATCATATTAACAATAGGAATAAGCATTAAAATTCCTATCCCTTCAGTAATACTACTTATCAATAACAATACCAACGCAATGGATAATAGTTTTGGCTCTTTGTTCCATAAGTCAAACAAGTAAGCATTCAATAATCGTAATTGCGACTGCATCAATTAATCCATATCTAAACGAGGGTTTTCTATTTTTGAGTGTTTCAACTATCATACCCTAGTGATTTAACATAATTTTTTCGGAGAAAATTTAGGTGAGCACTATCAATACTTACACACTATATGGATTAAATATACAAAGCGACATAACTTTGCCAGCACCAACAATAACTGAGTCACCCGATATCATTGTCTCATCTCAAAAACTACCAAGCACTTTATTTAACGCAATTGAAAATCATAAAAACTTACAATTTGATGGTAGAAGCATGTTAGTACATCAACCATTATTTGGCTCTTTGCTCGTAGAGAAATATGTCGCAATTAACTATGACTTTCATCCAAATTTATCCGCGGCTCACGCAATTACCGCCATATTAGGTTCTGGCATGGGGACATTATTACACTTAAATGGAAACGTACCATTGCATGGTCTTGCCGTATCAAGTAAACAAGGTGCCATTATTTTACTCGCCGACAGTGGTACAGGTAAAAGCACTCTTGCAACCGCATTGTTACTGGCAGAACAAACAGTATTTACCGATGACATAGTTGCACTTTCATACGATTCTAAAGGCCAACTCAATGTTCAACCGGCTCATAAACGCTTTAAGCTTGAACCAGAGCAATTATTAAACATGCAAGTGAATATTGATAACCTTTATACAACAGCACCTGGAGTGAACAAGTTAGGATGGGACATTCCAACAGAATTATTTGCACAACAAGCTCAGCCTTTGACAAAATGCATATTTATTTCAACGACAAGAGTGGTAGGACAAAAAGCAAGTATCAACTCAATTAATCAATTTGAATCGATTAAACGATTACGACAACATATCTATAGACCACGCTTAATGAATGTGCTTAAGCAACAAGAGGCTTTTTTTAAGCTTAACACCACACTTCAAAATCAATGCAGCAGTTATACACTCCAACTACCACAACTATCATCATTTAAATCAATTAAAGAATATGGCTTGGCACTATCACAGCAACTCGGGTTATAAACTATTGTAGTTATTTATAGCGATTACTCGCCTTCGACAGAATTGTTAATAAGGGCTCGGAATGTGTAATTTGCATAGCATTCAATGCCCAATTGATATTCCCCTCAAGCAGAACAACATCATTATCTTCAATGACAACATCCCACCCAACAGTATGGATATCGCGGCATAAGGCATGGGCTTGCTGCACAGCTTCAACAACGCCATGCCAATGAGGTAATGTGAAGCCAGATTCAGTATTACAAAATGCTCTTTTTAAAAATTCATCATCAAGCTCAACTTGACCATTTTCAATATTGATAGCAAATAGAGTTAAACGTTGATTTAACTCATTACTAATTTCTAAATTCGCCATAATGACTTCACATATACCATCATTACTGCAGCTAATAATGCGTATAGTCATAGCACTGTCAGTCATTTGTAACTTTTGTAATAATGGGTGATTACGTAAAAAAGGCTGAACCAAATATTTACCATGAGGAAGGAGTGATTTTAGCTTTAGTAACCCTTCTTCACCTTCATAAACATCACCTAAATAACAACAAGTCCATTGCGAACCTTGAAAAATAGACACACAACCAATACTTCTAGACCCAGAAAGCGGTTTGATAAATAAACGGCTAGACTGAGCTAACCAATCATTAATGGGCCAATCAACATTCAAATTTACACAATCTATGGTTGCGATCGGTTTTCCTTTAGCTTTATCTAAACGCTCAGCAAAAACGGCCTTATTTGATATAAACTG
This sequence comes from Shewanella sp. AC91-MNA-CIBAN-0169, assembly GCF_040310165.1. NCBI lineage: Bacteria > Pseudomonadati > Pseudomonadota > Gammaproteobacteria > Alteromonadales > Shewanellaceae > Shewanella > Shewanella sp. AC91-MNA-CIBAN-0169. The sequence continues at coordinate 8,504 of NZ_JBEOPM010000038.1, read as the reverse complement.
TTGCGATGATTGACTAATAGAAGATGATTGAAAAGTGGTATGGAAATATGGGAGTTGAAAATCAAACACATACAGCCACCAGGTTGATAATGGCCTTTCGTAAAGGGCAAATTGATAATACTCAAAAGCAGAAATGCCCTGTCCAATCCCCCCCCTAATAATATGAATAACTTGTTGAGGTATTGGAACACCTTTTTGTCGAGTATTAGCTGCAAAGGTGTTCATCGCCAAATACATTGAGCGCCAGTGCCAAAACACACACCAAGTCACTAAATAATATAAAAACAACAAGCCAAGAATAGGTTTGTTTTTTAAAGTATAAAACATTACTTTTTTATGTATTGAAACAGCATCATTACTACTGACAAAACGCCAACTATATCGAAAAGGAACTCTTCGTCTGAGAATTTTTGCTTTTATTCGCCTATACAAAGAGATACTCATGGATGATTGACCTTATCTTTGCACTTTTTTTTGTGGCAATAACATCCGACAACGGTGTGATCGGTAAACCCATTTCCACCAGTAACATAATCAACACCGCTAACAACCCAAGCATGTGCTTTCAATTGCCCATCATCACGCCGCAAACCAAAATAAATTTGATAAGGCAAACTAAACCATCCAAGAAAAAACCTCGCTACAATAGCTTGAGCAAAACAATTGGCTTTCCAAGGGCAATAACGTGCGGTGGTTAAAATCAATCTAGATATTTGTCTTATGCGCTTGATATTAGAGTCATTCACAATACATGGCTGTAGTGGCATTTTTGTTATTGGTGCTGAACAGCCCAAAAACGGGGCTATATTGGTAAACTTAACAAGCAATACAGCAAGCCTGGCGATGCCAAGCATTAACCAAGCAGGAATAAATAAAAACTTAAAAAAATGCTCTCTCTTAAAAAAAGAAAACAATTTCCTTAACAACGTACGAATACCAAGCATCATTAATCTTTTTCTCTAAACAGTAAACGAGTGAGTTTTTTTATGGGCAACATTAATGAAACTAATTTACCATCTCGTATAGCATATCGATTGATGAAATCTCGGTCTGCATGACTAATACCAAAGCAATAATCTTTGAGCATAATTAACTTATTTATCACGCTCCCTTCCAAATAAAAAGGCCAAACAACAAGGCTAAGATACCCACCACTCCCTTGGCAAGGTATTGACCAAGACTTCAAAATCCAATTTTCGTATCGTTTACTTCCGAAAAATGATTTTGATGTGGTTGGTATGCCAAAACACGTCATCATTAAACTTTCAATCACAATAACATGTTTGGTTAAACCAAATTTTTTAGCTAATCGCCATTTATCTTGGTGCCAACAATCACTTTGTTTGTCCATAACTAAATAATAATTAGCAATATCAACCAGCCACTTAATACGATGACAACTTGATCGCATTGCATGAAAGCACAAATACAAATACTCAATAGTATTTAAGGTTTCAGATTCATTTAATAACATATGAGCTACTTCATGAGTGAACTCAGTTTCAACATTACCTACTCGTGTATGAAGCTCTAGCAATGGTGAGTTAACACCTTGATAAGACTTGTCTTTCACTCGAATTTTAAGTAGCAATGATGCTTTATCAGTATCAGAAAATAAACCATATAGTGGATGATATCCAAAAGATAAAAGAACATTTTCAGCCTTAATTACATCTGAGGGATCAACTAATAAATCAATATCATGAGAAAATCGTGCACTAATATCACTATACAAACGCTGTGATAAATCAATACCTTTAAAAAAACGATATTTAATACCTAACTCATCAAACTGTAATGATAGCTTAGTCTGAACACTGAGTTGTAACAGTGTCTTTTGCTTGCACCTTTCATTAGCAACCTTTAACCAATGACAAAATTCAGACGAAAAAAAATCAGCATCCAGTTTTGTGACATTTTTAGCCACTATATTCCAAACTCGATGCCGATTAATAAGCCACTTTAACGTATCTTCATCAAAATGTTGATCTGAAAAATTGTCACATAAATCTTTGGCTGTCATATCAGGATAGCATAAGAGTAAAAAACGACCCATTACATGTTGTTCTATCGATTGCATTAAGCTGTTTAATGTTAATGAATAATAAAATTACACTAAATGATATCAACTAATAATCCTATACTTATTTTAATGTTGGCTTGTAAAATATAACTTAAACTACTCACTACATTTGTAACGCGTTAGCTATGCTCTGCTTGGTTTTGTGACATATCGACATCTGTCGACTCAACCATCACATGGATATGAGGCCCAGTACGACTTTCGTAAACAACCTTATTAGCTAATGACTAATTATATGTTTATAAGTAGTGAGCGTGCTTGAGCAATATGCTTTGATGTGCATCTCTATCTGATAATAAAGGTGGCTTATCTAACGGCCATTTAATGCCAATAGCAGGATCATTCCAGGCAATACTCACTTCAGATTCTGGGCAATAATAATCAGTGCATTTGTAAACAATTTCGGCGGCTTCACTTGTCACATAAAAACCATGAGCAAAACCTTCCGGAATCCATAATTGACGTTTATTTTCTGCAGATAAATAAACACCAACCCATTGACCAAAAGTAGGTGAATTTTGACGAATATCGACACTCACATCAAACACTTCACCACTAATAACGCGCACAAGCTTTCCTTGCATATGCTCTAATTGATAATGTAAACCTCGTAAAACACCCTTCTTTGACTTTGAGTGATTATCTTGAATAAAAGTAGTCGGTTTACCTGTTACAAGTTGCTCAAATTGTTGTTGGTTCCAGGTTTCCATGAAAAAGCCGCGATCATCACCAAACACAGTTGGCTCTATTATCTTCACATCTGGAATTTTTGTAGCGATGACTTTCATCGTGAATACTCGTCAATTCTGACTAACGCTGCTTGCCAATCACTTTGAACGATACCAAATTCTTGCTTAATTTTATGACAATTCAATCGTGAATTTGCTGGACGCTTTGCGGGGGTTGGGTAATCTGGAGTTGTTATCGGGTTAACTTGAATTGATTGCTTCAACACACCTTGCGCTAACGCCAGTTCGAATATATTTTCAGCAAAAGCATGCCAGCTTACATAAGGAAAACCTGAATAATGATATAACCCATAAGCTTGATTACCATCAGCCAGCTGTTTCGTGATAATCATAATAGCGTTGGCAATATCAGCCGCATAGGTAGGGCCGCCAAACTGATCAGCTACAACATCTAAGGTGTCTGTGGTTTTACTAAGGCGCAGCATAGTGTTGACAAAATTATGCCCATGCTCAGCAAATACCCACCCGGTCCTTAATATAATATGCCGCGAACACGCTCGTTCAACGGCTTGTTCACCAGCGAGTTTACTTCGGCCATACTCACTTTGAGGTTCGGTGTTATCAGTCTCTACATAAGCTGCAAGACTGCCACCAGCAAAAACATAATCGGTCGAAATATGAATAATAATGGCATTGATATTATTCGCGGCAACGGCAAGGTTATAGGGGCCATCACGATTTACAGCATAAGCCAATTCGCGCTCTTTTTCGGCTTTATCAACAGCAGTATAGGCAGCAGCATTGATAATGATATTCGGAATGAATTCAGCAACAATCTTATTGACGTTAATAGAGTCTGTAATATCAAGCTGGTCACGATCTAATGCCAACAAGGTGACATCAGGCATAGTGCTAAGTTGCTCAACTAAGCACCTACCAATTTGGCCATTTTTACCTGTGACCAATATTCTCATGCTTAAGCCTGGTTAATTAAACGATCTAAATATTGACCATAATGATTATTTATTAACGGTATCGCTATTTCAGTAAGTTGCTCTGAGCTTAACCAACCATTACGCCAAGCTATTTCTTCTAAACAAGCAATTTTTAGCCCTTGCACATTCTCAATGGTCTGCACAAAAGAAGAGGCCTCGTGTAAACTTTCATGGGTACCGGTATCTAACCATGCAAAGCCACGGCCGAGTAACTCAACATTCAAATTACCTTGATTTAAATACATTTCATTTAGGGTTGTTATTTCTAACTCTCCACGGAGTGATGGCTTAACTTGCTTTGCCATTTCAACAACCTTGTTATCATAGAAATATAAGCCTGTAACAGCATAATTTGATTTAGGCTTGGTAGGTTTTTCCTCAACCGATATAGCTTTCATGTCATCATCAAATTCAACCACACCAAATCTTTCGGGATCTTTGACTTGATAGCCAAAAATGGTTGCTCCGTGTGTTTTATTAGCCGCACTCTTAAGTGTTTTACTAAAAGATTGACCATAGAAAATATTATCACCCAGCACTAAACAGACACTGTCTTTACCGATAAATGCTTCACCGATCAAAAATGCTTGAGCGAGTCCATCTGGTGAAGGTTGCACTGCATATGTTAGTTTGATACCAAAATCAGCACCATCACCGAGTAAACGTTTGAAATTTTCGCTGTCTTCTGGCGTGGTAATTATCAATATGTCGCTTATTCCTGCAAGCATTAATGTTGACAAGGGATAATAGATCATAGGTTTATCGTAAACAGGCAATAACTGTTTTGATACACTTCGCGTAAGTGGGTATAAACGACTCCCAGAACCGCCCGCTAAAATAATTCCTTTCATAACCCCTCTAATGCTCACGTTATACATGTCAAAATACTCAAAATACTATCGAGAATTGATGTTATCACTCACTTTGATAGCTACCATCCTGTACATGTTGGCACCAAGCAGGGTTGATTAAATACCATTCAATGGTTTTGCGTAAGCCTGTCTCAAATGTTTCTTGTGGTTGCCAGTTGAGTTCATTGCTCATTTTACTTGCATCAATGGCATAACGACGGTCATGACCAGGACGATCTGTCACATAAGTGATTTGCTCTGCGTATAAAGTGCCTTTAGGCACTAGGGTGTCTAAAATACTGCAAATAGTCTTTACCACTTCAATATTTCGTTTTTCATTGTGGCCACCGATATTATACGTTTCACCTATTTTGCCAGCCCTGAGTACTTTATAAAGTGCTCGAGCATGATCTTCAACATAGATCCAATCACGAATTTGATCACCTTTACCATAAATGGGCAATAATTTACCGTCTAACGCATTCATAATAACTAATGGGATCAACTTCTCTGGAAACTGGTATGGACCGTAGTTGTTTGAGCAGTTAGTGATAACGGTTGGTAAACCGTATGTGCGTAACCACGCTCTGACCAAATGATCACTTGAAGCTTTGGATGCCGAATAAGGGCTACTTGGCGCATAAGCAGTGCCTTCCGTAAATAAAGGTAACTCTTTATTTGAGCGGTGGTCATCTTCCTCATCTGGGTGAGGTAAATCCCCATAAACTTCATCAGTCGAGATATGATGAAAACGAAATGCTTTCTTACCATCTGTCGATAGAGTATTCCAATATTCTCTCGTCGCTTCTAGCAAGGTATAAGTACCAACAATGTTGGTTTGAATAAAGTCTGATGCTCCGGTAATTGACCGATCAACGTGAGATTCAGCCGCTAAGTGCATCACTGCATCAGGTTTGTGTTGTGTAAACACTCGGTCTAATTCAACACGATCACAAATATCGACTTGTTCGAAAACATATCGGTCACTTGACGCTATACCCGCTAACGATTCAAGATTACCCGCATAGGTCAGCTTATCAACATTGATAACACTATCTTGAGTATTATTGATGATATGGCGCACTACTGCAGAGCCGATAAAGCCTGCGCCACCGGTGACTAAAATGTTCATTTTTATACTGGCGCTTCCAAATATCTGAAATTGTCTAAAAGTAGATTCTACAGAGACTTAATGATGAATAACGGCAATTATGGCTTTCTGTCTTATGACGCATCTTAAATAATTGCACTCAATTTTTAGGACATTTTATCTCCACTGTAGCGAGTAAGTATTAGATTTACTGCTTTAATAATCCTCGACATGGCGATTAAATAAATTAGGTTCGCCACTTTTTAGAAAGTGGCGAACAAGCTAATCTTCAGGTCCTTACCTGAACATTATGCTCTAACGGCTGTTGCTATATGTTCTGCTTGTGCTTGTGACATTTCAGGATCTGTTGATTCAACCATTACGCGGATTAGTGGTTCAGTACCTGATTTTCGTAATAACACACGACCTTTATCACCTAGAACAGCTTCGGCTTCTATCACAGCTTGTTTTACTGCTTCTGATGCTATTATCTCATCAGCGTTATTAGCGGTTAGCCGAACATTGAGGAGTACTTGAGGTAACTTTTTCATACCCGATACTATCTCAGCTAATGACTCGCCAGATTGTAATACCGCTTGTAATACTAATAGTGATGCCACAACAGCATCGCCAGTAGAGGCATGGTCAAGGTGTAAAATATGGCCAGAACCTTCGCCGCCTATGCGCCAGCCTGTGGCTTTTAATTGCTCAACCACATAACGGTCACCGACTTTGGCGCGTTTAAACGGGATATCCATTTCTTTTAACGCAATCTCAAGACCAAGGTTAGACATTAATGTGCCGACGACACCGCCTGTCATTGTGCCTTGCTGTTTGGCCGACTTAGCTAAAATATACAAAATTTGATCGCCGTCCACTACGTGGCCATTGTGATCAACAAACATCACCCGGTCAGCGTCACCGTCCATCGCAATGCCTAAGTCAGCTTCATGTACCATAACCGCTGTTTGCAAACTGTCTAAATGGGTCGCGCCGCAATGGTCGTTAATATTGGTACCATTAGGCTTATCATTAATGCTAATCACCTCAGCACCTAACTCACGATATACATTGGGCGCAATATGATACGCCGCACCGTTAGCACTATCGACGACGATTTTAAGGCCTGCTAAGGTTAAATCTTTAGCAAATACGCCTTTGCAAAACTCAATGTAACGACCCGCGGCATCATTAATACGACGAACCTTGCCTAACAATTCAGATGAAACACACTCCATCGCATTATGATTTAACGCCTGGTCGAGTAAAGCTTCAATTTCAAGCTCTTGCTCGTCATTAAGTTTAGTACCCGAATTAGAGAAAAACTTAATACCATTATCATAAAACGGGTTATGTGATGCACTAATCACTACACCTGCATCGGCACGAAATGTAGAGGCTAAATACGCCACAGCTGGAGTTGGCATCGGGCCAATTAATGCTACGTTCACACCCGCAGCAGATAAACCAGCTTCAATAGCTGATTCGAGCATATAACCGCTACTACGAGTATCTTTACCAATCAAGACTTCTTGGGTACCGGTTGAGGCTAATACTTTGCCCGCAGCCCAACCTAACTTCATAGCAAAATCAGGCGTAATAGGAAACGTCCCTACTTTTCCACGCACACCATCGGTGCCAAAATACTTACGAGACATAAAAATACTCCAATATAAAAATAAAAAGTTCTAGGCCCCGTCCCTAAACGCTTTTATTAGGGATCCAGGTATTGCCGTAGATTTTAGGTTTTAGGTACTCGCCCGTCATCCTCAAATGCTTGTATTGGGGATCCAGGTGTTGCCCTTAATTTTGGGTTTGTTGATACCTTAAAGCGTAAAACAAACACCTGGATTCCGGCTTTAAAAGCCTCACCGGAATGACATAATGCTATTCGGATAAGCATTACTGTTTATATTTAAGTGGATAACGGCTAGGTATATAGAGCACTGAGCGTGGATACGTTCGGTGCTTTCTTTTATCTGGAAGGATAAAGTGTTTTATATCGGCTCGCATTTGCTTAAGTTTCGCTGGCAGCTTTCCATCTGGTGATAAAGCAAGCCACCTTAATTGTGTATCTATCAAGCTTATTGCCGCGGTAAAACTGATACGGGTTGGCGCAACTTTAGCTTCCTTTGCTATCGCTGTCATTTCTAAACGAACCAGATTATAAGCGATAAGCACTCCCCACAATTCTTGCTTAACACCTTCAACAAATTTGCTTCGTAACGTCACCTTGCTTTGTAGCTGGGTTTGCTTAAGTTCACCGTATCCTTCTTCTATTTCCCAGCGTTGCCAGTAGATATTAAGTAGCTTGTCCAGCGGATACTTAACGGGATCAACCAATGAGGTGACGAAACCTTTTATTTCACCTTTTGGCTCTTGATAAGCAATAAAACGGGCACGCCATGTTTCGGGAAGCTCGGGGTTTTTCTTTCTCGCTTGGGGAGAGACTGGCATATCAATGAGCAAATCATTATTCGCAAACTCTTCGACCACCTCGTAACGCATTTTTGACTTTACGGGTGTTAGCCAATGTCGCTGTACTCCAGAGCTTTGCCAATTGACTAATAAGTCAGCAGAGAAATAACAACGGTCAAATAGGGTTAAGGAGTTATCAGGTGTATCTTGAACTAAACGCTGTGCGAGTGTGATCTCTCCTACGTGACAACCATCAAAGGCAGCACCTAATACCATTCTGGTTTCAGTAGATATAAGGCTTACTAATCGAAGTTGAGGATAGGGTTTGTGTGTTTTTGAAATAAAACCAAACTCATTGGCATTTTCTTCAGAGTCTTG